>JAPLXD010000021.1 GCA_026396255.1 Candidatus Moraniibacteriota bacterium
GTTCAAGGTTTTCGCAATTTCGCGGACGGATGTTTTTTGCCAGAGGAGCTCTTGGATCTTCTCCCGCTCCTCAATTGAGAAATGTTTGTACATACTTTGATTTTACATCAAAGTGTTGCACTTACTTGTTGAACTAGCCATATAACATGTAACACGAAACATGTAACAAAAATTAGAATTTCTAGTTATTACGGCTTGTGTTACGTGTTATATGTTTCATGTTGCGTGAATTGAGGTGGCAAATTGCAATGGCCACTGCGTCGGCGGCATCATCCGGCTTAGGAATGCATTGGAGGCGCAAGATATTCTTTACCATTTCCTGGATCTGATTTTTATCCGCCCGTCCGTATCCGGTGAGAGCTTGCTTCACTTGGAGAGGGGTGTAGGAAAAAAGGGGAATCTTATTTTTCTTAATTTCATACAATATCACTCCGCGGGCTTGGGCGACGGTGATCGCGGTCTTCAAGTTTTTAAAGAAAAATAAATCTTCAATGGCGGCTTCGTCGGGCTGGTATTTTTTGATGAGCAAAACAATGTCGCGCCCAATCTCAACCAGCCGCTCCTCGTCGGAATGGAATTTTGAAGTGTTCACGCACCCGCAAGCGACCAAGCGCGCATTTTTATTTTTTTCTTCAACCACCGCCCAGCCGGTCGTGGCTGTCCCGGGATCGATTCCAATGATTTTCATAAGTTATGAAAAATTATTTTATCAAATCCCATAATAGATCAAACTTTTGCTTCTCCGCCTGGGCGATTTCGTCCGATTCAATGCGAATGGCGATCATTTCTTTTTTTGAGGTAAAAATCGATACGATATTCCGATAGATCATTGTGTAGGTCGGCTGCGAATATTTTTCGGGCAGGAATTTTTGTTCGCGGAATTCTTTTCGGTTTTTTTCGGGAGTGAAAATTTTGGCGCTTTCCCACTCAAAATGGAGTGCTCGATAGATCGTATTGTTTTTGACGCGGGTGGGAATGTAGTGATTATGATCATACTCTTCCGTGACCACTTCGTAAACTTTTCCCAACGAGCCGATGGCCCGGATGACATCATTTTTCGTCTCAAGCGAATCTTCAAGGATCGTGAAGTAGCCTTCCTCTCCTTCATAGAGAGTTATTTTCGGTTTCGACAGCAACTTGCCGGAAAGAGCGGACAGTTCGGGCAGGATTTTTTCCATTTCTTCTTGTTTTCGTTCGAGTTGCTTCGCAAAAGTGGAAGGAGGGGAGGCGACGAAGCGCAAACCGGAGCGCATCTTGAAATTTCCCATGAGACCTTTGACTTCAAGGGATTTCGCGATCGAATAGGCGGTCGGTCTTTTGATACCGGCCAATTTGGCGATTCGTGCCAGCGGCGCCTCACCGATCTTCAGTCCCGCGAGATAGAGTGCCGCTTCCTCGTCTGTGAGGCCATAGTTTTTGAGAGTTTGTTCGATGGACATAGTTGTTGCAGTTTCTGACAACATTATATATCAATCATTATATAATGTCAAATATCGTTTGTTATAAAGCGAAATATAGCTATTAAAAAATTATTAAATTTGTTTCTAAATTAGACTTGATATTGATAATTAGGCAGATTCGTGATATTCTGGTTCGTCAAAACAAAAACTAAGATGGGGGGTTTTTTATGAAATGGATAATTATGCGCTGGGCTCTGCTGAATTTGGGGATTCTCTTAGGATGGTTTATCCCGGACATCATCGCCTTTTTTGCAAGATGATTCTCCCCGCCGAAATAAAAACAAAAACCGCTCTTTAAAAAAGGAGAAAGGAATGTATTTTTTAGCTGGATTAATTCTTGGCGCGTTGGCGATTTTTCTTCTAAGGAAATCTAAAAAAAGTGAGGCTAGAAAAAAGCTAGAAAAAGTCGAATGGGAAAAAGAAAAACTTAGAATTATCGTTAATCGCTATGCAAGCACCATTGAATTTATCAAAACCCCGCCTTGCAAAGGAAAACAGATGACGCTTCTCACGGTTGACGGAAGAAAAACTTGGTATCGAGTAAGAATTGAGGAAGATCCTGAAAAAAAGTACGAAGACGTCGTAATAATCATGCGTCGTGCCACTGAAAATGAAATCGAAGATGTGAAGAAGAACTTTCCGTCATGGTGTATGATGCGCCTAGGAGAAAATGCTTTGTTTGGCATTCCGACGGATGGAGTCCTTGTTTATAAACCCATACCGAGAACTGGCTAAAATAGCCCGGGGACTTCGGTCCCCCTTCAACCAAATCCATTTTGCAAAACTGCAAAACGGGTTTTGAGAAGGGCATCTTCTTAAAAGGGGGGAAATTGTAATGAGTGATGATGAAAAAGAAAGCCATGCAAATCTTCAAGAATCAAGAATGATTTGGCGTTGGGTTAGTATCTTGCTTATCTGTTTCTTCGTGCTATTGATCGTAATTGCCATCAAAGCGGGCAATTTGGATCAAATCGAGTTAATTGAGGTTATGGAAGTAAATAATTTCAACCTTCCAGATAATATGCTCGCGATCGGCATAAAATTTCGGGAAATACAAACCGGAAAGGAATACCAGAAATCATTTTTGATTAAAGGTGAAGAAAATCATCTCATCAAAAAAGGAAGTAAATACGCTTTAGTTCATAAAAGCTGTGATAATAAGCAATTGAAAAATATCGGAGTGAAGCATGAACTTTTGAAAATCTATGAACTTAAATAAACCGAAAACCGGGTTGGATCTCCAGCCCGGCTTTTTTTCACCTCACCCCAGCTCTCTCCTTGTAAAGGAAAGGGGGTTCGCATCATTGAAAAATCCTCTGTTTTGTGCTAGAATAGTTGTATGAAAAAGGCGACAAAAACCTCAAAAGAGCTCCAAAAATTCATCAAAAAAAGGAAAGGGCTGGTTTGGTATGTGAAGGATGTGACCGAGCTTGGCGAAGAATCGATTGTTGAGCATATCTTGAACTATGGGGACTGGAAAGATGTACAGGAGATGATTCGGATCATGGGAATCAAGCGGGTCGCAAAAATATTCTGGAAAGAATCGAAGCCCAAGAGGTGGGGAAGAACCAATTACCGTCCGGAAATCAGGCATTATTTCAACCTCTATTTCAAAAAATATGCATAAAGAAATTTTGACGAAAGGGCAAATTGAGCTCTTGCCACTTGTGAAAGAATTCAAGAGCAAGTTCTATATGGTCGGCGGGACGGCCATCGCGCTCCATATCGGACATCGACGGTCGGTTGACTTCGATCTTTTTTCCGAAGAAAAATTTCAGAATTTGCGGATAAGAAAAATGTTCGGCCACTTTGTCAAAAAAGAAAAGATGCTGGTTGACCGTCCGGGAGAGCTGACTATCCTGCTTCACGACATCAAATTCACTTTTTTCAATTTTCCATATAATATTTCCCATCCGGAAAAGTTTGACGGCGTGATCTCAATGCCGGATCTTCTGACACTTGCGGCGATGAAAGCTTTTGCGCTGGGCGGCCGGGCGAAGTGGAAAGATTATGTTGATCTCTATTTCATCTTGAAAAAGTTTCACACGCTTGATGAAATAATAAAGAAGACCAAAGCGATATTTGGTACCGCGTTCAATGATAAACTTTTTAGCGTACAACTTTCATACTTCGAAGACGTGAACTACGACGAGAAAGTTGAATACACGCCAGGTTTTGAGGTGAGTGACGAGGTTGTGAAAAGAGAACTCAAAAAATTCAGCTTATCATAGATTGTCATATATCTCCTGAACGTCGTCGAGTTTGTCGAGTTTTTCGAGAAGTTGTTCGTAGTCGATTTTGGTGTGCGGGTCGATTTCGATCGGGTCGAGAGGATGGAAGATGATGTTCGCGTTGTCGATCTGCACCCCGTCTTTTTCGAGGGTGTCCTTCACCTTTTTCAATTCTCTCGGTTCGGTGTATACCTGCAGCAGTTCGGCTTGAAATATGGTATCAATGGCTCCGGCTTTGATGGCTTTCATCTCAAGATCGTCTGCGTTTTTGCCGGTCGTGTCTACATATATAATTCCAACTTGCTTGAAGAGATGTTTGAAACTGCCGGCGGGGACCATTTTGACGTTTGTTTTGTTGAAAATAGCTTTCAGTTCGGAAACGGTTCGGTTTTTGTTGTCGGTGGCGGTTTTGATGAGCATGGTGATGTTGCCCGGCGCCATGGTTTCATAGACTATTTCTTCGATAGCGGCTTGATCTTTCAATTCTCCCGTGCCGCGCTTGATGGCGCGGTCGATATTATCCTTGGGCATGTTGACGGTTCGCGCTTGGTCAATGGCGATACGCAGTTTGAAGTTCATATCCGGATTGCCTCCGCCCTCTTTGGCGGCCAGCGTCACAATCCGCGCGACTTTCGTGAAAACTCCGGCGCGCTTCGCGTCGGCCACTCCCTTTTTGTGTTTTATTCCCGCCCAATGTGAGTGTCCTGACATATCTTTTATATAACACGAAGCATGTAACATGTAACAAAACAAATACGCTTCGCATGATTAAAACAAGTACCCTCTAATATTAACTCGCATTTGGGATTGTTTCAAGACTTTTTATTTTTTCTTTCTGTCCCGGAAGCCGATGATTTTGGCGGGTTCTTTTCGATGAGCATCCAGGAGTCTTCGGATTGCGTCAAAAACAGCTACAAATTTTTTGTCGTATTTTTTCTCCATAGATTCGATCTTCAATCGCAATTTGTGATTGCTAATCACTATTTCTCTCAATCTTACGAAAGTTTTTATTATCTGAATATTGACTTGGATGGATCTTTTGCTGCTCAACACACTTGAAAGCATTGCAACACCGTATTCAGTGAAAACATAAGACGAATATTTAGAATGCTGGCCTCTCTTTAAGGTGCCAAATTGGTACCTTAAAGAAGCATATTCTTCCTTGGATAATTGAAACATAAATTCTTCAGGAAAGCGCTCAAGATTTCTCTTTACTGCTCGATTAAAAGTTTTCGTTTCAACTCTATAAAGTATTGCCAGGTCAGAATCCAGCATTACTTTCTTTCCTCGAATAAAATAGATTTTGTTTTCAATTAATTCCTGTGGGATTTGTGTTTTTGCTTTCATTATTTGTATTTTTATTATTTATACATTCACTGGAAGTCACAAATTGTGACCTCCAGATTCGATATCACAAAATGTGATTTCAAGATTTATTGATGTTCCAAAATGGAACATCAAACGTTGCATGCTAGAACGTCGAAGCCAAAAGGTAGGCAAAATTAGAAGTATAGTCGCTCGCGGGGCAATAGTTTGTTGGGGTTGGCGGGCTGCGGAAGTATATTCGGCTCAAGAAAATATAGGCGCTTTCGGAGTTGAAAGCGGGTTTGTAATTCGAAAGATTCGGCTGGCTTTCGTCCATTGCGCCTAATACTTTGCCATCGTTGCTGGTATCTGTCCCAGTGATCTCTTCACTGCTCGATTTTTCATCGACAGTGTCTAGTTCGTTCGCATTTTCGTCATTTGTGCCCGGCTCAATCCATTGCCATTCTCCATCTATTTTCTCATAGGCTTCATCGTCGGCGATTTTTTCTTTGGAATATTCGATTTCATCCACTACTTTTCCGTCAGGCATGACGAGTTGGACTTTTCCCGCTTTGTTGTTGAGGGAAAATTTGGAAAATTCTTGAGTGACCGTTTTTGTTTCGTTCGGGTTGATGAAAAATTCCCCGCTGATCGGATGATTGAGCATTTTTTCGCCTGTTCCGGTGGCGATTTTCCATCCCGAGAGATCGATTTTGTTGCCGGAATTGTTTTGAACGTCGATTGTTTCGCTTTCGGAATCATTCCCAGTGGGGTTAGGAATGATTTTAACAATTTCAATGTTTGGCCGGGGATATTTTTTCACTTCAATAGAAAAACTTTTCTCGACCGTTTGCGAATCATCGCTCACAGAGAGTGTCACCGCGAATTTTCCGGTTGCAAGATATTTGTGCGAGGTTTTCGCGAGGGTGCTTTTGCTTCCGTCGCCGAAATTCCAAGAGTATTTCAACTTTTTCGTTTCTTTGTCCTTGGCAGTCGCTGAAAATTCCGTGAAGAGGTCTTTGTAAGCGTGCTTTGGCTTTTTGATATTCACTTTTGGCGGAGAATCGAACTTGTTTTCTTTCCCGGGGGTGAGATACTTGCTCCATTTCCAATTTTCTCCGTCGAAATTATACGAAGCGTTTTTCTGGGATGTGTTATACGAAACACTTGAGGTGATTTTGTTTTTTGGATCATACAAATATACCGATTCGCCCGAGTTGTTGAGCGCGATTTTTGAGTCGGGGCGATAGATTGCCAGATATTCGCCCGGATTCAAGATGATATGTTCTTTGAATTGATAGCCCTTGCTTTTGGAAGCGTCCTTGATGTGCCAGCCGAAAAGGTCGACTGGTTCGGCAGCGTTGCTTGCGATTTCGATATATTCGCCGTCGGATCCGTCTTTGGGATTGGGCAAAATTTCGTTGAGAAATATATTTTCGCTGGAAGTATAATTTTCTGTTGCTTCCTGGGGATTGCTTGTTTCGGTCGCATTTTCTTCGGTGGCTTTGGGTGCGGTGATAACATTTTTTTCTCCGGGCGTCGGAGCGGAGGTCCAGGAAAAGCTTCCGTCCGACAAAGCGTAGGAATAGTTTTCCTTAGCTTTTTCATAGGAAACTTTGTCGAGCGCATCATTTTTTGCATTGCCGTTCGCATCCAGAAGATAGGCCGTGTCGGAATCGTTGTTGAGATAGAGATTTCCTTCCAGATAGAGATACTTGCCGGGTTCTATGATTGAATTTTCGGGAAATGTTTTTTTGTGATCAGCTCCATCTATCACTTTCCATCCGGAAACATCGACGCAACTGCCGCCGGTATTCGTGATTTCGACAAATTCATCGCCGCTTGAGGGATAGGGAAATACTTCATTTATTTTTATATTTTCCGAAGATGCAGTGCATTTTGTCGCTGAATTTTGGTTGGAATCGCCATCAGCTGTCGTTTTGCCATCGCCCAAACTTTCAACAATAGTTTTATTTTGCGGCGAAGGGGACGTATTTATAGAAAAATCGGTAGCGTTGTTGTCCGTGTCGATAAAATTTTTACGTTCTATGCTTTGATTGCTGCTGGGATTGGATGCCGGAGACCCCTCAGAATCAATGGCCGTTCCAAATCCAACTTTGTCCAAAAGCGTCCCGGATTTGTCGTATAGAAGAAGAGTATTGTCGCTGGAAATGTTTGATGATGATGAATAGATCAAATCAGCCGGAAGTGCTCCCTTGTAGTCCGGATGGGCGATTAGAAAATATCCATGGGCCGGAATGGCGCCCAAAAACTTAGTCGAAGTGGCTGAGCTCAAAAGCGTGCTTTCCGAGCCGGATTTTGTTCTTTTTCCCAATTTAAACCCGTCCAAAATAACCGGTGTGTCAGTTGGATTGAAAAGCTCAATGAACTCGTCATTGCTGCTTGCGCCGGCTGTTTGGATCTCGTTAATAATGATATGCGATACTGTTGCTCCCCGGGCGAATTTTGCAGCGGTAAAAACGGCGACGGCAGCTACAAAAATAGCCACAAGAGAAGGGAATTTTTTGTTGTTATGCATGGTTTTTCATTAAAAAATTAAATTCCACCCACATTATATAAAAAAGACCGTAATAAATTCGTATTACGGTCTAAATATTTATATTTAAAGCAATATTAAGCCTTCATTCATCCCTGACGCAGCGGAAGCCAACATCCACGTCTTTGTAGTCTTTTCGGAAGCCGCATCTTGTGGACGCGCGTTGTTCGCTTATCCCGTCATCGTAGGCTCCTCCTCTCAGTGTCTTGAAGCCTTTTTCGAAATCTTCTTGGAGGTATTTGTCATTTTCCGGATAGGCATTGAAATCATCGGCTGTCCATTCATAAACATTGCCCGCCATATTCAAAACTCCGTAGGGGCTCACACCCAGCTCGGTGCCGACGGGTGCCGTATATTTCCAGCCGTCGCTTTCGTCAAAACCGTAACCCGTGCCATTTCCGTGATTGTCTTTTGTTGGATCCCAGACGTTTCCCCAAGGCCAGATTCTCCCATCTGTTCCGCGGGCCGCTTTTTCCCATTCAGCTTCGGACGGAAGTTTTTTCCCAAGCCAGTGACAATAGGCATCGGCGTCGTTCCAATCAACTCCAACCACAGGCAAATTCTGCGAATTGAGCGTCTGATCGTCCCAGAGCGAGGGAGCGGCGCGTTTGGTCGCCTCAACGAACATTTTGTAATCACCGTTTGAGACTTCTTTTTTGTCGATATAAAAATCAGCGAGGGTGATTTTTCGCTGGGGATACGACGAAACGTAATCTTCCTTGGCCCATCCTCCATCGTTTTGGCGCCAGGTGTCGAGAATCTCTTGTTGGGTGCTACCCATGAGAAACTCACCGGCTGGGATCAAAATCATATCGTCTTGAGGTATAGGAGTGGAATTTGCGGAAGTTTGCTTGGATGAATTTATCTCTGCAATCGGATCACCGGTTCTATTTTTGTTGCCAAGGACAAATCGGCCATAGATTATGAGCAATATTATCGATGACGAGATAACAACTTTTTCCTTCTTTGAAAATTTTTTCCATTTCCGCTCAAGCTCATCAGTTGACATTGAACCGCCTATTGAATATATATTATTTTTGTATACGACCACATTATAGCCAATAAGGGAATTTATTTTATGCCTGTATTGTCTCACGTGGTTTTCGGTATATTCTTTGGCTCCCGCCGGGTCGAAGAAATCGTTTATGTCAGTCAGTGTGGCGTTTTGTTTGTGGCACAAAAAAACAAGCAAACGATAAGCATTGCCTGTGAGTGCCAGTTCTTTATTGTTTTCATCGAAAACCCTTTTGCTTGCGGTGTTCAGTTTGAAATATCTATGTTTGAAAATCATTTCCTTTTATAGCTCTCCTCGAACAGCCTGTCCCATTTCCCTTTCTTCGCTTTTGCGTTCTTTTTCTTGCAGCTGGACAATGATATTTTTCACTTCATTGGGATCCGGAATTTGATGAAATGTAAAACGTTCAGTTTCAGCAGCGGTTTGGACATAGATATTGCCGTATCCCAAAATAGTCGGGACGAAGCCGACGATTTCCGAGGTGACATCCTGGATTTTAGTGAGTCTGAGCTCCGAGATATCGCGGTTGAAAAATCCTTTTTGGCTGATGTTGATGATCCGTTCGTTGGTGACGATCCAGGCGTCGAGGTAGAAATCGATCCAAAGGATGAAAAACAGGTTCCAGATGAAAAGCGTGCCCAGGCTTTCAGCGAAAAGAAGAAGGTTATAATAATCTGTCTGCGCGAAGCCGCTTCCCAAAAAATTGAAGAAAACGTAGACCAAAGCCAAAACGATGATGGAAAGAATGACAAAAATCAGGCGGCGCAAAAAGATGAACCAATGGCGACGCAGAAACAGGATCACTTGCTCGTCATCATGTTGTCCCGGAAAATTTATTTCTCCGAACATAAGCTATAACCTAAAAATTCCAAATATTTGGGCCCAATTAACTTGTCTGAACAAAATGAAATTGGACAGCAGCAATAAAAATGCGCCGACCACGTATATGAGTGACATCATGCCCGAGACATGGCGGTTGATCTTGTAATAGAGCAAATGAAAAACAATCGCCGCTCCAAAGGCGAGAAAAATTAGGACAATGACGGAATAAATAATTGTGATGATGGAAGACATATATTTATGGATGGAAGAAGAAAGCTACTCCCATTATAGCATAGGCCATCAGAAGTTGAAGCCCTTCGAACCAGTTGCTTTCTCCGTCTTCGGTGATGAGATTGGCGATCAGGACTGACAAAACGATTGCGACGAGTTCAAAGATATTAAAAATCAGGCTCATTGGTTCGCGGAAGAACAAACTGATCAGGACCAGGACTGGGGCGACAAACATGGCGATTTGAGTGGCTGAGCCAATCGAGATTTGAAGGGCGAGATCCATCTTGTTTTTGAGCGCCATGGTGATGGCGGAGGTATGTTCGGCCGCGTTGCCGATGATGGCGACGAAAATCACACCGATGAAAAGTTCCGTCCAGCCAAGGCTTTTCACGATCGGTTCGATCGAGCCGACCAAGATTTCGCTCATCCAGGCGACGGCTATTGTCGCGACAAGCAGAATAATAATACTCTTCATTTTGCTCCATTTAGCTTCAAGTTTGCCGACCTCTTCGGTATAAAGATGCTTGTGCGTGAAAAGAATGAAAAGAAGGCTGGCCAAATACACGATCAACATGAAAATAGAAACAAAAACGCTCAATTCTTGTGTAATTTTTGTGCTGGCCTCTGGCGATGTTTGGTGAAAAATAGCCGGCATTACGAGAGCGATCACGGCCAAAAGCAAAGTTGCGCCGCTGGTCATGGCGGCCGTTTTGTTGAATTTTTGTTTTTTAAACTTGAGTCCGCCAACGAAAATCGCCGCTCCCAAAACCAAAAGCAAGTTCCCGACAATCGCACCAGTGATCGAAGCCTTCACGACTTCGATGAGTCCCGCCCGCAAAGCAAAGATGCCGATGATGAACTCGGTCGCGTTTCCGAAAGAAGCGTTCAAAAATCCGCCGAGTGCCGAACCGGTATAGACGGAAAGCTCTTCTGTCGCTTCACCGATGAATTTGGCGAGTGGCACGATCGCGAGCGCCGATAAAGAAAAAACAAGGATTGGTGAAAAATTCAAAAAATGAGCCGCCACTGCAACCGGAAGGAAAATCAGCATTCCGGCAAAAATTTTGTTGAGCATTTTTGTTTTATTATTTTTTATTTTTTGCGAGTTAACTTCGCTTGTTTTTCATTGTGGCGGCCATGGAGCCGAAAAAACTTCTTTTTTTCCCCGATCCCTCGCCTTCCTTATCAGCCAGCATTTTTTTTCTTACGATATTCATCAAGGGCGCCATTTTTGCCAGTGTATTGGGGGAATTATTCCTCGAGGATAAACCAGCACCTTCCGCTTCAGAAGAATCCGTCTTCTTATATTCATATTTTAGCCTGTCGTCGAGGTGAGACGATCGTCCCGCCTTTTCTTTCCCCCTTTTTTCCGGCGAAGCAGCGCCTTCCTCTCCGCTGATTGAATCAGGAGGATTAGCCCCGTTTTTTTCAGAAGAATCCGGTTTTTCATGGCTGTGCCCCTCCTTTCAATTCCGCGGCTTGTTGCGCCGACATGTTCCAAAATCGGACCGTGATGTTTTCGGGTTGCGGCGGGTGCTCTTTTTCCCATGCCTTTGCCGCAGCCTGATAGCGCAGTTGCCGCTCGTGCACAGCTACGAGTTGGTCCCGGTTGTTATTGTAATAATCGTGGAGTTCTCGGATGACCCGCAGGGCGTCGTCATTCGAGGAATCGCCCTGAGCGACCACGAAGCGGGGTGTCTCAGGCAACGGGGGGATTGCGGGCGCTTTCGGTGTGATAACGCGCCCTGTGGAAAGCGTGAGAGGCGCAGTGGAAAAATCGCTGAACATCATGAAGAGGCGATATGTTGTACCATTCATCTCAACTTGCGTGAGACCCCTGAGAAGATTGAAA
>JAPLXD010000011.1 GCA_026396255.1 Candidatus Moraniibacteriota bacterium
GTATGATTACAAACGAGGAGATTGCTTTCGCTGAATATGATCTCAACACTAGGCCCAGAAAAAGGCTTAATTGGAAAACACCATTAGAAATTCTCAGTGTTGCACTTGAGGGTTGAATTCGCCCTGCGTGGGCTTGACAAAGTATGACTATATCTGCTAGGGTAATAAACTCACAAAGAGGTCGAATGAGATCAATTAATTAATCATTTTCATCAAATATATGACAAAAAAGACCAAGAGTTATGCGAAAGTGCTGGTTGTTCTGCTTGCGGCCTTGTTTCTGGGCGTTGCTGGTGCGTCAGCAAATAGCCAGTCACAATGGCAGTCCAGCACCAACACGAACATCAACAAGAACGAAAACACGAATGTGAACAAAATCAGCATCAGCAACAGCGCGAGTGCCAGTTCGTCTTCGAGCGCGGCGGCTGCGGCCAGCGGTGGCAAAAATGCCGGCGCGGCGGCTGCGGGAGCCTCAAGCGCAGGTTCCAGCTCAAGCAATGGAACAAATGTAGTTCCTGCCACATCGGGCTCAAGCTCTTCTTCAGCGGCAGCGGCTAGCGCGGGGAAAGGTGCCTCGGCTTCCGGTTCAGTTTCAGCGAATGGCGCGTCTTCAAGCGCGGCGGCTGCGGCCAGCGCGAGAGCAAACGATGATCACAAGGATAATCATAATGACAAAGATCACAGAGATTATCATTATGACAAGGATCACAGATGCTATTACCACGACAAAGACGGAAAAGTTGTCTTTGTGAAAACATTGCCGGCGACAGGCGCAGGCGCGGCCGGAATGGTTGGAATCGCAGGCCTTGCCTCTCTTGCGGCGGTCGGAATCAAGAAATACAAATTACTTTCTCTTTTGAAGAGATAGTATAAAGCCAAAAAATCAAAAGAAATTTCAGGAGTCCCGATGTTCTTCGGGGCTCCTGTGCGTAAAAGACTAGGCTCTCTCCCTTTATGAAAGGGAGAGCCGGAGAGGGATTTCTGGGGTTTCAATAAATAAAATCCCCCTTAATCCCCCTTTAGAAAAGGGGGAGAATCTAGATTGAACATATGACGTCTATCATAAACTTTTTCAAAAAATTTAAGAATGGTCTGAAAACTGTGGCTTTTGCTGCCTTGGTCTTTTTGGCCGTGTACGCGATTTTGTACTATTCCACCAGTTGGAATACCCAACCGGTTTTTGAAAAAGCTTCGACCGGCGGATCGTCTTTTGCCGGTTCGATCAATAGTGATGACCAAAGCTTAGCGGCGGCGAATGGTATCGTCCTTGCGGATTACAATATTTGGGCGAGTCAAAACGGCTTGAAGGGTGCCAATGCCAAATTGAACGCGGATCCGGATGGCGACGGGCTGCCGAACTATCTCGAATATCTCCACGGAACGGATCCGAACAAGGCGGATACGGACGGGGACGGCTATACTGACAAACAAGAAATCACAAACGGATATGATCCGGCTGCGCCGGGAGACGCGCGGCCTGCGGTCGAGCTAACGATCGCGAAAATAAACGTCACGGCGCCGATGGTTTGGTCAAAAAGCGAAAACGAAAATGATCAGCTGATTGATCTGGCGATTGGCGTGGCTCATTTTCCGCAAACGGCGTCGCCCGGACAAAATGGGAATATGATCATTTCCGGGCACAGCTCGAACTATATCTGGGCGAAAGGCAGCTATAATTATATTTTCAAAAATCTCAACAACTTGATACCGGGCGACATAGTGGATGTGAAAACAGTCCAGCAGAACGGAAAAATCATCACCTTTCACTATAAAATCAGTGAAAAGTTCACGACCGTGCCGAATGACGCCAGAATATTTGAGGATTCGGGCAGTCCAGTGCTGACACTCTCCACTTGCTGGCCGCTGGGGACGAATTTGCGCAGATTGATCGTGAAGGGGGATTTGGTGCAATAAGCAAATTTTACTTGACAAAAAATTCATTATCGATAATAATAACCAACTAACAAATTATTCAAAATCCTATGGAATCTTCGAAAAACCTCGCCATCAAAGACCGGATCACCCACGCTATCTTCACGGGAGCAGCGGTGATGCTTGTTGTGTTTTTGATCTCATTAGCTCTCCCTAAACAGTGGCTCGTAAGCGGCAAGGTTGTTGTTTTTCCTTCCGGGCAACCGGTGAGCGCGTCTGCCAATCTTTTGCCGGAAGTTGGCAATACAGCGGAAATCATCAAGAGTAAATCTTTTCAGAAAAATATTTTTGCCGATCAGACAGCGAACTTGCCTGCCGGTGAGGCAGGTTTTGCGGGCGCGAGAACCGTGAGAAATTCTTCCATGGTCCAGGTGAGCTTTCGCAGCTCCGAGAATGATATTCAGGCCTATGAAGACTTGATTGTGAAAATCCCGGGTCAAGTCAATGATTATGCCCGCGACCTCTATGACGGTTCGCCTTTCAAATACAAAATGGCGGGCGATCCCGAAATTTCCGCGAGTCCCGTCCAGCCAAATCTCCTGCTCAACGCGATTCTTGGGTTTGTCGCCGGGATCATACTCTACGTGATTTATGTGCTTGGATTTGAATCAAGAGAACCGAAAACTGAAGATGAAGAAATTGAAATTGAGGAAAGCAAGTCAGCTATAATTTCTCCTGAAATCAAGCCTGAATCCGCCTCTTCGGCGGACAAGGCTCCGATTGAAGAGAAGATTGGCAATGGAAAAGTGGAAATGAAGGACGGCCGGCCGCATTTCGTGCCAGGAAAAACGGATGAGAAAAAATCTGTCGCACCGGAAAATCTTCCTTTTGTAGATGAATTGATTTCTTCTTCCAGTATCCAGGAACCTTCGGATGAGGAAGTGAAGGAAAGATTGAACCGGCTGATGCGGGGAGAATTGTAAGAAGTTAAAATATTTCAAATACATTGTTGAGGTGAGCTCTCGGCAAAGGAGGGAGAAATTTTGAATAAGGAAAAGTTACTAAATCTGATGAGGCAGCTCGCCGAAGCCCGCGGCGAGGCAGAAATCAAGGACATAGATAAGCAGATTAAATATCTGCTCGGCAAGGACATGGGGCCGATTTACAAGAGGAAAGACAAGCTCAACTGCCACGCGGCTCTGGATTTTCTCAAAGCCGCGGAGAAAAGTTTTTCGGCACTGGCGGGGGATTTGGGAGCAACAGCTGAGAATCTGGACGCAAAGGACACCAGACAGCCCGTACTCTATTTCTTGCAAGCGATGGCAGAGCGTTTTGCAGGAGAAGCAAAGGAGGCGCACGATACTATCGATAAGATAAACAGATTCTAGGCGCTAAGTCTAGAACCTATAACTAGGACCCAGAACAGCGGGTCCTTTTTGATTTTTTGGGGAAAATGTATTAGCATAAAAATACTAAATAAGCTTAAAAAGAAACACTATGATCGAAGGTGTGAAAATAAAGCAAATAAGAAGAAACTCCGATGATCGCGGATTTTTTTGCGAGGTCATCAAATTCGGGGAAGATACTTTTTGTGAAGTGAAACAAACGAGCTACACGGAGACATATCCGGGCGTGATCAAGGCTTTTCACTGGCACAAAAAGCAGATTGATGTCTGGTTTCCGGTCAAAGGGAATATGCAGATTGTTCTTCATGATATGCGCGAAGATTCGCCGACCAAAGGGGAGACTCAGGTGATATATGGAGGAGAAAACAATCCGGTCCAGGTTTTTATCCCGATCGGCGTGGCGCACGGGTATCGCGTTCTTGGGAATGTACCAGCGACGCTTTTTTATCACACGAGCGAAGCCTATGATCCGGCTAATCCAGATGAAGAAAGAATTCCTTTCGATGATCCAGAGATTGGATTTGATTGGACTACGAAAAATAAATAATATGAAACTATTGGTCACTGGAGGCGCGGGATTCACCCCTCACCACCCAACCATTAGCATATTGAAATTATGAAAAAAATGTCCCAAAAAATTCTTATCACGGGTGGTGCGGGGTTCATCGGTTCCAATTTTATAAGATATATGTTTGCCAAGTATCCGGATTACGAAATTGTCAATCTCGACCTTCTGACGTACGCGGGGAATTTGGAGAATTTGAAAGACGTCGAAAGCAATAAAAATTATAAATTCATCAAAGGTGATATCGCCGACAAAGAATTGGTAAACGATCTGGTGAAAGACGTTGATGCAATTGTCAACTTTGCGGCTGAATCGCATGTTGACCGGTCGATTCTCGATAGTTCGGATTTCATCCGGACGAATGTAGTCGGGACGCACAATCTGCTCGAGGCGGCGAAAAACAATGGTCTCAAGCGATTTCACCACATCTCCACAGACGAGGTTTTTGGCCATTTGGACCCCAATGACCCTGCTTTCAATGAAAGCACGCCCTACGCCCCCAGAAGCCCTTATAGCGCCTCCAAAGCGGCTTCAGACCACTTGGTCCGGGCCTATTTCCACACTTTCGGGCTGCCGATCACGATTTCCAACTGTTCGAATAATTTCGGCCCATTTCAATTTCCGGAAAAACTGCACGGACTATTCATTACGAATTTGATCGAAGACAAAAAAGTTCCTGTCTATGGGGATGGACTGCAGGTTCGGGATTGGCTGTATGTCGAGGATCACTGTGAGGCGATCGACCTGATTCTTCGAAAGGGCAAGATCGGCGAGACATACTGCGTCGGTGGCAATTCGGAAAAAACGAATATGGAAATTGTGAAAAAAATTCTCGAGCTTCTTGGAAAAGGCGAAGAGATGATAGAATATGTGAAAGACCGTCCCGGCCACGACCGCCGCTATGCCATTGATTTTTCGAAAATAAAGAGCGAACTGGGTTGGGAGTCGCGGACCAGTTTTGATGAAGGGATGAAAAAAACGGTCGAGTGGCATAAAGCCAACGTTGATTGGTGGCGCGAAATTAAGAGTGGAGCGTATTTAGAATATTATAATAAACAATATGGCGAATAAGGTTCTCATCATTGGCTCTCACGGAATGCTTGGGCAAGACCTGGTGCGGGTGTTTGAAAAGGATATGAATTGGGAAGTTTTTGGGTATGACCGCGATCAAATCGACATCGCGTCCGAAGAAAGTCTGCGCGGGAAAATCGAAGAAGTCGGGCCGGATGCAGTGATCAACGCGTCGGGATACAACGCCGTGGACAAATGCGAATCGGATGAGATTGAGTTCGAACTGGCCAAAAAGATCAACGGATATGGTCCGGGATTGCTCGCAAAAATATGCGCTGATATGGAAATCCCGGTTGTTCATTATGTGAGTGATTATATTTTTGACGGAGAAAAGGGAGAATATACGGAAACTGACAAACCGAGTCCGATCAGCAATTATGGTCGATCGAAGCTGCTCGGGGAAGAAGAAATCCAAAAAAACACGGATAAGTTTTATCTCATCCGCACGTCAAAATTGTTTGGGAAGCCGGGAAAATCGGAAATGGCCAAAAAAAGTTTTTTTGACACGATGATCGGGATGGCCAAAGACAATAAAGTTTTGAAAATAGTCGACGAGGAAAAAAGCTGCTTCACCTATACGCCGGATCTAGCCCTCGAAACAAAAAAAATGATCGAAGAAAAAATTCCGTTCGGGATATATCACGTTGTGAACGTTGGCGCTTGCACTTGGTATGAAGCCGCGCTTGAACTCTTCCGGCTCGCGAAAATGGATGTGGAGGTAATCCCGGTGAGCTCAAGCGAATTCCCGCGTCCGGCCAAGCGCCCGCGTTCTTCGGTGCTGCTGAATACGAAATTGAAACCGCTGCGGAATTACAAAGAAGCGCTCGCGGAGTATTTGAAAGAAAATTATTCAATATAATCCATATGAATAAAATGAAGGGCATTATTCTGGCCGGAGGGACGGCGACGAGACTGTTTCCGCTCACGGCGACGACTTCAAAGCAGCTTCTGCCAGTGTACAACCGCCAGATGATCTTCTATCCGCTCAATGTTTTGATAAAGGCGGGAATAAAAGATATTTTGATGATCGTTTCGCCCGAACACTCCGGACAATTCCTCAATCTTCTCGGGCGCATTTTTGAGCGGCATGACGTGCGGCTTGAGTTTAAAGTGCAAAGCGTGCCTCGCGGACTGGCCGATGCTTTCATTCTCGGAGAAAATTTTATCGACAATGACAACGTGACGATGATCCTAGGAGACAATATTTTTGAGGACGATTTTTCCAGAATTATCAGAAATTTTCGCTCCGGCGGCCAGATTTTTGCCAAGAAAGTTCCCGATCCGGAAAGATATGGAGTTGTGAAGTTCGACGAGTCGGGTAAAGCCGTGCAAATTGTGGAAAAACCGCAAGAATGGATCAGTGACTACGCGATTCCGGGACTCTATATCTATGACAACCGGGTTTGCCGGGCGGCGAGAAACGCCCAGCGCTCTGAACGGGGTGAAATTGAAATCACAACGCTTCACAACTACTATCTGGAAAAGGGTGTATTGCAGGTGAGCACATTTGAGGGCGAATGGCTTGATGCCGGAACGTTCGACACGCTGCTTGAAGCGGGACGGATCGTGAAAGAAAAAGAAATATACAAAAATTTCGACCCGCAAATCGAAAAAGCGATCGAAGAATTCAACGCGGAACTCAAAACAATCGCCAAAAAGCAATTGTTATAATTTTTTATTTTTTTGATAAACCATGAAGATCAAAAAAGCCATCATTGCCGTTGCCGGATCCGGAACCAGATTTTTGCCGGTGACAAAGGCGATGCCCAAAGAAATGCTTCCGATTGTCGACAAGCCGATCATCCAGTTGGTTGTGGAAGAACTGGTCGAAGCGGGGATTGAAGATATCATCCTTGTCACGAAATGGGACAAGAAGCCCTTGGAAGATCACTTTGACCATTCTTGGGCGCTTGAAAATGAGCTGGAGCAAGCCGGAAAAACGGAAAGACTGGAGGCGGTGAGGAGAGTGGCGGATATGGCCAATTTCATTTATGTTCGCCAAAAAGGGCCGTATGGGAACGGTACACCCGTGCTTTCGGCTGCCAGTCTTGTGGATGACGAACCTTTTGTTTTTGTCTGGGGCGACGACCTTGTGAAGTCGAAAGTTTCTTTCACGAAACAGATGGTGGAAGATTTTGAAAAAAACGGCCAACCAATGATCGGCGTGCAAAAAGTTGCAAAAGAAGATGTCGTGAGATATGGAATCGTGAAACTGCGCGAAGGGACGAACGAAATTGAGGATATAATCGAGAAACCGTCGATCGAAGAGGCACCGTCACAGCTGGCCGATTTTGGGCGGATGATTTTGAATCAGGAAATTATTGATGTCTTGAAAGATACTGCGATTGGAAAAGGAAACGAGCTTTGGATCACGGATGCGATCAAAAAATATGTCCAAAATGGCGGCAAATTTCTGGCAAAAGAAATTCAGGATGGCGAATGGCTCACAACAGGCGATCCTCTCAATTATCTCAAAGCTCTTCTCAAATACGCTGCAGACAGGAAGGACATCGGCCAAGAATTGAAAGAATACACGCAGAAATTGTTTTGCTGATATATTTTAAATAAAAAAAGGCCTTGCACACAGGGCAAGGCCATAGGGGTGATAGCGCTACCGCACTAATTCAGGAGAGTGCCTAGAGCTTCGATTACTTTAGTTCATCGGCTATAGCATTTGGTTTGTTGCTTTAAAGCCGCAGACTTAGCTCTTAGTCTGCGGCTTCTCCCTCTCGTCTCTCCAGCCACACTGGGCCGCGTTAATCAAACAACTTTGCCGCTCCTTCGACGCTGTTGGTAATTGAGAGGCTTTCGCACTACCACTTGATAAAAAGTATACTACAATGAAAATTGCTGTCAATGCCGCTGATTTGGATCATTCTCGGATCGACGGCACGCGGATATATATCCAGAATCTGCTCAGGAATTTCGGCCATTTGAATAAAAATGACCGATTTTTGATATATCACAAAAGCAAATTCAACCCGCAGCTCAGATTTCCGATTTTTGAAAATTATGAAATCATCCAAAAGCCGTTTCCGTTTTGGTGGACGCAGACGCGGTTCGCGTGGGAAATGCTGCGCACCAAGCCGGATATTCTCTTCATGCCGATGCATTCCCTTCCATATTTGCGATCGAAAAAAATCAAAACCGTCGTCACGATCCACGATCTCGCTTTCAAATTTTTCCCTGACCATTTCCCCAAAAAAGATTTGCGCAGACTGAACTTTTTCACGGATCATGCCGTCGAAAACGCAGACAAGTTGATTACGATATCAAATTCGACCAAAAACGATCTCCTGAAAATTTATCCGAAAATAAACGCAGATAAGATAAAAGTCATCTATCATGGATATGACAAAGGGTTATTTAACAAGAATATATCTCGAGAACAAATATTAAAAATAAATACAAAATACAAAATACAAAATACAAAATACATAATTTTCGTCGGTACTATCCAGCCCCGCAAAAATATCGAAACATTGCTCGAAGCTTTTGAAATATTGAGAAAAAAAGAGAAATATAAAGATTTGGGACTCGTGATTGCTGGCTGTTCCGGCTGGCTGGCGGAAAATATTGTCGCAAAAATAAAAAAAACTCCGGGTGCGCTGATGACCGGAAAATTTGAGACCGAGGATTTGCCGGCGCTCATTGCCGGGGCGGAAGTTTTTGTTTTGCCCTCGCTCTATGAAGGATTTGGTTTGCCCGCTCTCGAAGCGATGGCATGCGGCACGCCCGTAGCTGTGGCCGACAATTCGAGTTTGTATGAAGTCGTTGAAGATGCCGGTCTTCTTTTTGATCCAAATTCAGGTCAAAAAATAGCCGATGCATTGCTCGAAATCCTGGAAAATGAAAAAATGCGAAACAGCTTGCGCGAAAAAGGGCTCGAGAGAGCCGAATATTTTTCCTGGGAGAAGTGCGCGAAAGAAACGCTGGAGTGGATAGAAATGTAGAGCACGAGACAGTGCCTCGTCTCTATTCTCCTTTTATCAAGATTTTTTCCGCACCAATGAGAAGAGGAACGGAAATGGCGATCACGACCACGATTTCCCAGACATGCATCTTATAAAGACTCAAAACCAGCATTATCGCGATAAGAAACAAGATAATGTTGATCAAATTGCGCGAGATGGCCTGAAATTTTGGATTTTCAGGCTTTTTTATATGCTTGCCGAATTTTGAATAGGCCAGCCCCAGAAGAAGGATGAAAATCAAAAGGTATTCCGGGTTGAAGTGGGCGCTGACAATGCCGGGCAGAACCAATTCAGGAACAAGCAAGATGAAATAAGTCGCTATCAGGGCGGTCAAAAGATCCTTGGCTATTTTTGAAAAAATTTTTTGATACATGACTTATTACTTATAAAAGTATCTGTTCAGTACCGAAGCAACAATGTTTTTCAGTGATTCTTTGACGGTTGCGATTGATTTTTCGGAAGAAAAGCTGATTTTTGAAGCGGCCGGATGGATATTGTCAATCGCGCAATTTGTCGGAAAGTTCACTGTGAAAAGATAATATCCGCCAATGCCGGAAAGACTTGAACCGTCAAATTGGCAAGATATCCCTTTTGCGGCGTTTGGTGTTTCGCATTTCAGGGCGCTTGCGGATCCCGGATCACTCACGGGGATGGCATAATTCTCCGGCCAGACCGAATCGAGAAGTTCCTTGCTCGCAATCGGATATTTTTTGCCGTCAGAAACAAGATAGAGAGCGTGCGAAGGAAAAGACTGGAAGATGGTTCCGTCCGGGTGGGGCATGGTCCACAAAAAGACCTTTTGGTCGGCACTCGGAAACTGGTCGATGTCCGATTGTTCAACGTCGATCATATTGTCGAAACTATATCCGAAAGCCAGCAGGATTTCCGGTCCGGGGAAAAGAATTTTTTTTCCGTGGGTGATGAGAAAAACTTCGTTTGTCGGCTTGAGGTGAAGAAGGGATCCGTTGGGGAATTTGGTTTTGTTGTCTTCAAAGAGAAGATTGCGCAACTGCTCTTCGGAAGTTATTGCGTCAGCGGTCGGATTGAGGAAGGCCTGATAGGTTTTTGCCAAACTCACTTCGGGCGCGGCGCTCGCGCAACTGGCTTTTTCGCTTTTTTTGAAGCTCATTAAAAGGTCAATATAGCGGAAGTTGCGCAAAGGGAAAACTCCAAATGTGAGCTGATTTGCATCGGGACTTTTTTCAATTTCGAATTTGGAAAGCTTCGGATCATTCGGATAGAAGTTGTATGAATCTATCGGAAAAAAAACCAAATAGGCTCCAATGACTATGACAATCACGGGAATGAAAAGAATTGCCACCCGGATCATTCGATAAATTTTTTCAAGTTTTTCTTCAGTCATATGCACTCTTTCATATTAAACAAAGAAGCGCCTTGCGTCAAAGGTATGCACCCCGCCAATTCTCAATGCCTGTATTTCATTGTGTATTTGTTGTGGTTTTAGCCGGTACGTAAAATTGATGTGGGGGACAAATTGTCATCCTGTCAAATTATAGGTATAATTGAACCAGCTATGGGACTATTTTCCAAAATCATCGGACGAAGAAGCGGAGGCAATTTTGCGCTTTCTCTTGATATTGGAACGGAGGTTGTGAAAGCCCTTGTTTTCAAGATTGATGAGGAGTCGGGAAAAGGGATTGTGGCGGGTGTTGGACGGATTCGGCAAAAGCTGGGGGACATGCAATCGGGAGCGGTGAGTGATATTTCCAGCGTTGTTTCTTCATGTGAAAAAGCGATCGCGATCGCCGAAGAAATGGCAGGAATAAGAAGAGTTGAACAAGCGATTATGGGAATTGCAGGAGAGCTCGTGAAGGGATCGACCACGACCGTTCACTACGAAAGGCTGAAACCGGAAACGCGCATTGATCTGCCCGAGCTCAAAAATATTGTCCAAAAGGTTCAGTGGAAAGCTTTTGACCGCATCCGGCAGCAGCTGGCTTGGGAAACGGGGCACAGCGAGATCGACGTGAAGCTCATCAATGCGGCGATCGTGGATGTGCGAATTGACGGCTATCGAGTGACAAATCCCCTTGGTTTTCAGGGTCGCGATGTTTCCATCGGAATTTTCAACGCTTATGCTCCGATGGTTCACTTGGGCGCCTTGCAAACAATTGCCGAGGAGTTGGATTTGGATCTTTTGAGCATTGCGGCCGAACCGTATGCTGTTGCGAGGTCAATGGGGATGGAAAACACAATGGATTTCAGTACAATTTTCATCGATATTGGTGGCGGAACGACGGATATCGCGGTGGTGCGAAACGGCGGCCTTGAGGGAACAAGAATGTTCGCGCTGGGCGGAAGAGCTTTCACAAAAAGATTGGCTCAGGAGCTGAACATCAATTTTGAGGAAGCGGAAATGCTCAAAATCAGATATGGTCGCGGAGAACTGAATCGGGAAGTTGTTTTGAGATTGGAAAAAATATTTGAGGAGGATTGTCGGGTTTGGCTTGATGGCGTGGAACTTTCACTTTCGGAATACGCCGAAAGTGACCTCCTGCCTTCAAGAATTTTGCTTTGCGGCGGCGGGTCGGCGCTCCCGGGAATCAAAAAAATTCTCACCAGTCCCGCGTGGCTCAAAAATCTTTCTTTTTCAAAACCGCCTTCTGTGAGCTTTCTTCAGCCAAAGGATGTTGTGAATATCCAAGATTTGACCGGCCTCCTGCGTGATCCCCAGGACATCACTCCGATGGGACTGGCGAATCTCGCCCTTGAGCTTGTCGGGGAAGAGAAAGTATTGTCATCAATGCTCCGACGGGCGGTAAAAATGATGCAAAATTAAAATTATAATCATGCACAAAACCTTATACATCGACATCGACGAAGAGATCACTTCCATCATTGACCGGATGAGAAAAGCGGAAGCGAAAGAAGTTATTATTGTGGCGCCCAAAAACGCGATGCTCCTTCAGAGCATCGTCAATTTGAAATTACTCAAAAAAGAGGCTGATCGCCGGAAAAAACAACTTTTGATCATCACGCAGGACAAAATCGGAAAAAAACTGATTGAAAAGGCGGGAATTTTGGCGCAAGCCAAGCCCGGAAAAGATCTCTATCTAGATGCCGAACCGGACGAAAAATCATATGACCCGATGTACGCGACCGAAGCCTCCCAAATCAAAGAAGAGCTGGAAAAAGAAGAACAAAAAAAAGAAATTGGCTCGAGCAACTTTTTTGATCAGCCATTACCAAAGGAACCCGAAATGGCTGTGGATGAGCCGGTATTGACCCCTGCGCCAAGGCAGGCCAGAGGAAGAAAGGCGCCGCAGGCAACAGCAAAAAGGCCGGCGATGAATGAAAAGATGCCGTCCATCAGTCAAAATAGCGAGACAATTGACAAAAAAGAAGAAAAATCGCGCGTCAGTATGTCTGACATCGTGATGAATGATGTTCAACCGAAAAAAAAGAAAGCAAAACCCGAGATTATTGAAATTGAGCAGGAACCGGAGCCTCAGCCAAAGGCTGACCAGCCTCGGGCTGGGGAAGATAAGCAAGACAAGAAAATACTGTTTTCAAATTCTTTCACTCAGGCCTATTCGGCGGCGAATGCAATTCCTTCGACCGTGAGCCGGGTTTCAATAAAGAAAGCGGACAAGTTTTTTCGCGGATCAAGAAAAATGAAAAAGGACTTTGAAATTGCGAGAGTGGGTGGCGGCGCGAAGAAATTTTTCATCTTTTTTGCGGGAATATTCGTTTTACTGGCCGCGTTGGCTGCCGCCTATTTCTTTTTTCCGAAGGCAACGCTCGCTTTGCAGATCAAAAATCAGGAAAAATCAGTTTCGCTTGATCTGACGGCTGCCGCGCAAAACAATGGTACTAGTATATCCGACAAAACATTGCCGGCAAATCTGGAGCAAATCACGAAAGACGCAACAGAAGATTTTGATGCGACCGGATCAAAGGACGGAGGCGCGAAAGCGACCGGCCAAGCGGTCATATACAATGAATTCAGCGGTGAAAACCAGCCTTTGGTTGCCACGACTCGTCTTGAAACGGGTGATGGAAAAATTTTCCGGATCACAAAAGGTGTCGTCGTTCCGGGAATGACGAACGTGGGCGGCGAAACAAAACCCGGCGCGATTCAAGTGGACATCGCGGCTGATCAGCCGGGCGACAGCTATAATATCGACCCCACAAGTTTCAAAATCCCCGGATTCAAGGACACTCCGGCAAAATATGAAAAATTTTCTGCGAAGTCGTCAAGTCCCACGACGGGCGGGTCGGCAGGCGCGGCCAAAGTGGTGACGGCGCAAGACATCGCCTCCGCGAAAGAGAAAATAGCCGTTGACGCGAAAAAAAGCGCCCTTGCGGAATTGAAAGGCGGCCTTTCGCCGGATCGCAAAATATTCGACGATGCAGTGCAGGTCGAGGTTCAAAATATTTCAATGTCCGACAACGCCGGCGCCGAAAAAGAAAAGTTTTCCGCGACAGCCAAGCTGCAGGTCAGCGCGCTGTCTTTCCAGGAAGCGGACGTGAAGAAGTTGATGAAGGACAATTTGGCGCAATCGGGCGCAAATGGAAGTGAAATATCCTTTGACAAGCCAATCACCTATGTCCTGGCCGATTCGAATATTGGGCAAAAAACGTTGAATTTTCAGGCCAAAACAGACGCCAAAATCGGAGCCGGCCTGGATGTCGAAAACTTCAAAAAAGGCATTTTGGGAAAAACCGAAGCCGACGCCCAAATATATGCCAAAAATTTCCCCGCCATCCAGCAGATGGACATCACTTTCTGGCCTTTTTTCGTCAACCGCATCCCGATGAGAGAGGGAAGAGTGGTTGTCGAGGTGAAGTGAAAAAGTTATCCACAGGCGGGGTCTTGCAGTGATATAATAATGGTGATATAGTGATAGCGACTGATATCGTTAATAAAAATAATTATAAATAGAAAAAAATTGTGAGTAATAATGAGCGCATAACGGAAAATATGGTCAGAAAAAAGCTGGAAAAGGCTGGCATAAGCGAGGCGAATGGATTTTTGATTGAGGAACAAAAAAGCCAAAGTCCGATAATCACAAATCTCTTAAAAAAATCCAGCAAATCGGGTGGTGGTCACGGCAAGCCTGAATTTTTGATTTCAAAAAATGACGAAAGAGATTTTATTCTGGTTATAGAATGCAAGCCCGACGGAAAACACCATGAATCCAAAGATAAAAATCAATTCAAGGACTATGCTGTCGATGGCGCTCTCTTGTACGCGGCGCATCTTTCAAAAGAATTTAATGTTATCGCGATTGGAATAAGCGGTCAAGCCGAAAGCTTATTAAAAATAAGTACTTTTTTGCATCCAAAAGGGGCATCAAGCGCGAATATTCTTTTTGACGAAAATAATCATCCAATTGAAAAAATTATTTCATGGAAAAGATACATCGATAGAGCAACGTTTGACCCAGCTCTGGCCAAAGCGCGTCATTCCGATCTTATGAAATTTTCACGCGAGCTTCACAATTATATGCGCGATTATGCAAAAATTACCGAAGCACAAAAGCCTCTATTAGTGAGCGGGATACTGCTAGCTCTTATGGATAAGGGATTTGAAAAAGCATATATTGCCTATGAAGGAGAGGATCTAGCACAAGAAACTTTTCATGCCATCAAGAGCGTCATAGGCAAAGCGCAACTGGGTGATACGCAAGATTCAAAAAAGAGGGCTGTAATCAACGCCTTCAGCTTCATTGAACATCATCCGGAACTTCACAAGATTGACAAGAAAAAAAATGAATCGCCTCTCCTTCATATAATTCGCGATTTGCATGTCCATGTGAATCCTTTCACGAAAGATCATTATGATTTTGATATCATAGGAAATTTTTACGGAGAATTTATTCGTTATACCGGGGGAGATGGCAAAGGACTGGGAATTGTTTTGACTCCAAAACATATCACGGATCTTTTCGCTGATCTTGCAAAACTCAACAAAAATTCAGTGGTTTTGGATACCTGTTGCGGCACGGGAGGCTTTTTGATTTCGGCAATGAAAAAAATGACAAAGGATGTAAGTTCGGATGAAAAGAAATATATACTGGATAATTCCTTGATCGGTATTGAGCAGGAACCGCAAATGTTCGCGCTTGCAGTTTCAAATATGATTTTGCGTGGTGACGGGAAAACGAATCTTTACCAAGGATCCTGTTTCGACGAAACATTATTCGATAAAGTAAAAGGCAAAGCAAGCGCCGGATTCATCAATCCGCCCTATTCTCAAAAAGGAGAGGATCTGCATGAATGGAATTTTATCATTCAACTGCTCAACGCGCTTCAAAAAAATGCAGTCGGAATCGTGATTGTCCCGATGTCATTGGCGATTGCCAAACATCCGCTTCGCGAACAACTTCTTAAAGAGCACCGACTCGAAGCAGTTATGAGCATGCCGGACGATCTTTTCTACCCCGCAGGATCTGTGCCTTGTATTATGTTATTTACTGCACATGTTCCACATGACAGCGATTCGCATCATGAAACCTGGTTTGGATATTGGAAAGATGACGGATTCAGAAAAGATAAAATACTAGGCAGAATTCCTAAAGATGAAAAATTATGGACAAAAATCAAAGAAAAATGGATTGTTGATTTTACTAATAGGAAAGAAATATTAGGAATATCCGCAAGACGAAAGGTTGGTATAAATGATGAGTGGTGCGCCGAAGCTTATTTGAAAACAAATTATGAAATCTTAGACCCAAAAGACTTTACAAAAACAGCTATTATGTTTGCCGCTTTCATGTTGGAAAACGGAGATATTTCATTCGCAAAAGAAATATTTGCTAATAAAAAGATAGTATTAAATCTTTCAGATAGAAAATGGGAGTATTTCAGCATTGTAAATTTATTTGAACTCGAAAGGGGAAAATGCGGCAGCGCTGAAAAGCTTTTGGAAAAAGGGGATGAAATAAACTATATTGGTGCAAAAAAGGAAAATAACGGTTTTATGTATAAAGTTGTAAGAGATGAAAAGTTTGTCACAAAGGGGAATGGTATAGTTTTCATAGGTGATGGACAAGGGTCAGTTGGATATTCTACGTATCAGCCGAATGATTTTATCGGATCAACAACTTTATCTATCGGAAGAAATAAAAACTTAAACAGATATATAGGGCTTTTTATTGTCGCCCTTCTGGACAAGGAAAGATTTAAATATTCTTTTGGGAGAAAATGGAATGGAGAAAAATTGAAAAATACAAAAATAAAGCTTCCTGTCGATTCTTCTGGAAATCCTGATTGGCAATTTATGGAGGATTATATCAAATCATTACCGTATTCAGCTGAAATATAAAAACTAGAGCCGGTGAGTTCGTCGCATCGGTGGAGTTTAAATAAAAAATAAGATAAAACAATGGCGAATCGCAAGCTAGGGAAAGGTCCTTATGTTCAGGACGAAGGTGGTGGAAAGCAACCAAGAGCTAGAACAAAAAAAGGCTCGTGGCGAAGAAAAAGAAGCGACGCTAAGAAAAAATAGGGAACAAAAAAACAATGTGTGTTTGTTACAGCTTTTTCGCCCAAATTGAAAAATGGGGATGAGGATGAAAAACAGTAAAACAGCGCGAAGTTTTTCCAGCTCGAAAGGGCTGGTTTTTCTTTGTGTTTAAAAAATTGACTTTGCAAATACTGTTTGGTAGTCTTTTATCAAGGAATCCAGCACTTTCGACAATTCGAAAATATAAAGGGAGGGACGGAAATGAGCTCTAAAAAAGCTAAAGAGAAATCTGGGTCGAAGCTAACTGATCCGATTGTGGCTTTCATTGTTGCTGCTTTCGGCAAGCCCGATACAACCGCCGAGAAAAACCTGCGGGAGATGGTTGGTAAATTCTCCGCCCATCAAGGAGAATTCTTTCTTTTTATTAGGAGGGAGCAGGAATCTTTCAAAAGAGGGTTGATGCCGCCGCAGGATGATTTTTCTTACATCAAAACGACTCTCTATTTGTGCATAATCGAGGGAGAGTTGCGTTTCGGCGAAGCGGGGCATCCATTTCACTTTCCGATTCGGTTCCCTCACGCCGTGGGCGAGTTGATGGGCAATCCAAAACCCTGGGGACGTAACGTTTTTGAACCGGAGATTTTTTGCAGCTATGAGATACTCATGTCGCTCAAACAGCAGCAAAAAGTTTCGAGTATTGATCTTCCGGGGTTTGACATGGCTATTGGCAACGAGGAAGCAAAAGCCCTTATTATCGGCTATCAGACTATCCTTGATAAACATCATGGAAAATTCCCATTAATGATCCCTGTCTATAAGATGTGCCTGCTCTTGGGTCGATGCCTGCATAATTTCCCTGAACAAGAGGCTCTGCTGATAAAAGACCGGGCGCAGTTTGCAAAAGCCACCAAAGAGATGGGAAAATAATCTCCTGGAGGTATTGTATTCCCTGGACGGATCGCGTCAATCCGTCCTTTTTTATTTCTATATTTTCAGACTATTGACAAAAAATACTGACAGCTTATAATGATTTTAGCGTTAAAAACAGATATTCAAGCCCTTGGATTGATCCGCAAATGAGACCTGCAATCTGAGGGGGCTTCGGCCTTCACTTTTATTTATGCAACAAAAAGACAAGGAAATAATCAAACTCGACGGGGTGGTCAAAGAAACACTGCCCAGCACCACGTTTCGCGTGGAGCTTGAAAATGGCCACGAAATCCTTGCTCATATTTCCGGCCGGATGCGGGTGAATTATATCCGCCTTTTGCCGGGTGACAGGGTTTCCGTGGAAATGAGCCCGTACGACCTTACCAAGGGCCGTATAGTGAAAAGACTATGAAAGTAAGAGCATCAGTCAAAAAAATTTGCCAAAAATGCAAAATTGTCCGGCGGAAAGGCAAGCTTTTTGTGATTTGTACAAATCCGAAACATAAGCAGCGTCAAGGATAAATATGGCGAGAATTGCAGGGGTAAGCATCCCCGACAACAAAAGAATAGTGATCGCCCTCACCTATATATACGGTGTTGGCTCTTCGAGGAGCAAAGAAGTGCTCACGGCTTTGAAATTGAACTCTGACACGAGAACCAAAGATCTTTCCGAAACAGACGTGAACAAGCTCAAGGATTATATTGAGAAAAACTTCACTATCGAAGGAGAGCTCAAACACCAAAAGCAGATGAATATCCGGCGGCTCAAAGACATTGGTTGCTATCGAGGAATCCGCCATATGAAAGGGCTCACGGTGCGAGGACAGCGAACCCGGACGAATACCCGAACTGTGCGTGGGAATGTGAGAAAGACAGCCGGAAGCGGCCGGCGCAAGGCGGCAGAAAAGACGTAGTCAGTATTTAGTATTTTGTATGGCAGAGGAAAATATTGAAAAAGAAGCGAAAAAAGCGCCTAAAGCTGAAGAAAAATCAGCGGCTGTTGAAGTTGAAAAAAAAGAAGCCGAAGCCGGAACTGAAGGGAAAGCTGAACCCGCAGACGGGGAAAAAGCGGCGGAAGTGAAAAAAAAGAAGAAAAAATTGCGGCGCCAAGTCCTCAAAGGTCAGGCCCATATCCAATGCACATACAACAATACCTTGCTGACTTTTTCGGATATGAGTGGGAAAGTGCTGGCATGGGCAAGTGCCGGTTCCCTCGGTTTCAAGGGCGCGAAAAAAGCGACGCCGTATGCCGCGACGCAGATTGTGAATGCCGCTTCAGAAAAAGTCTCCAAATACGGATTGCGAGAGATTGAAGTATATGTCAAGGGAGTCGGAAGCGGACGGGAAGCCTCAATCCGGGCGCTCGTGAACAATGATTTTGAAATAATGCTCATCAAGGATATCACTCCCATTCCTCACAATGGCTGCCGGCCGCGAAAGCCGAGACGAGTCTAATAATATAGCAAAAAGATGACCAAATTATCCGCCAAATGCAAACTCTGCCGGCGCGCCGGAGAAAAACTTTTTTTGAAAGGTGACCGTTGCGGCACGCCAAAGTGTGCTATTGTTCGGAAACCCTCTCCGCCGGGAATGCATGGCGCCAAGAGCCGCAGAGGAAACAAAAGCGAATATGGCCAGCAGTTGGCTATGAAACAGCGGATCAAGCGGATCTATGCCGTTTTGGAGCGCCAATTAAACAAGTATTTCAAGGAAGTGAGCAACAAGCAGGGCGTGACCGGGGATCTTTTGATGCAAAAGCTGGAGCTGCGCCTTGACAATGTGGTATATCGGGCGGGATTTGCCTCCAGCCGGCGACAAGCCCGGCAATTGGTCAAGCACTCTCTTTTCCTGGTGAACGGAAAGAGTGCGAATATCCCCTCAATTGAATTGAAAAACGCAGACGTGGTGAGCATCAAAGAAAACAAGTCCAACAAAAACTATTTCAAACAAGTTTTGGCGACGATAAAAGAAAGTAAAGGAACCGGACTTCCAAAATGGATGCAAATGGATCCGGAAAAGGCTATTTTGGAGATCAAGGGGAGGCCGACAAGAGACGATTTTGGCGCCGGCATTGACGCGCAGATGGTGGTTGAATTCTATTCGCGCTAGTTTTTATTAAGCATAAAAAGATTAAGTTTTAGAATTAAATTCAAAAAAATGCAAAAAATTTCTCTGCCGTCCGCACCCAAATACACGGAAGTTGGCAAAAACATCGGAAAAATAGAAATTGACGGATGCTATCCCGGATATGGGACGACTCTGGGCAATTCACTTCGCCGGGTGCTTCTTTCGTCTCTCGTCGGCACGGCCGCCACTTCCGTGAAGATCAAAGGCGTGTCGCATGAATTTTCAACTGTTCCCGGAGTTTTGGAGGATGTGATCCAAATAATCTTGAATTTGAAGAAAGTTAGATTTTTGTCCCACAGTGATGAGCCGGTGAAACTTACGCTCAAAGAAAAAGGCGTCAAAAAGATCACAGCGGCCCAGATCCAATGTCCTTCGGATGTTGAAGTGATCAGCAAAGATCTCCCGATTGCGACAATCACCGACAAAAAAGGCGAGTTGGAACTGGAAATTGAAGTTCAGCTGGGATTGGGCTATGTTCCGGTTGAACAGCAAGTGCGCGAGAAAAAAGAAATCGGACTCATTGCAATCGACGCCGTGTTTACGCCTGTCCGCAGAGTCAATTATTCCGTTGAAAATACGCGTGTGGGAAAAAGGACCGATTATGACAAAATTGTGCTCGAAATAGAAACAGATGGGTCCGTTTCTCCTCAAGAAGCGTTCCAGAAAGCGGTTGAAACGATTACGGAACAGTTCAGCGCGGTAAAAGATTTTGAGGTTGAAAAAGAAAGTATATCCAATGAAGAAGAGGATATTCAGGAGCAAGCGCCTGTTGCGGCGGAAAAAGATGAAGCTGAAAAAAACGATGCCAGCGCTAAAGACGTTTCGATTGAAAGCCTCTCCTTTTCCACCCGAACCATGAACGTGCTTGAGAAAAGCAATATCAAAACCATCGAGGATCTCATCGCCATGACAGAAGAAGAATTGATGAATATCGAAGGAATGGGGCAAAAGGGAGCCAAAGAAATAAAGAAAGCCGTAGGTAATTTTGGTTTAACGCTGAAATCATAAGAATTTCAATTCAATGAAGCATCAGAAGATTGGCAGAAAATTCAGCCGGGAAAAGAAGCAGCGAGAAGCCATGCTCAAGATCATGCTGGGCGATTTGTTCATCAAAAGAAAAATGAAGACAACCCTTGCCAAAGCCAAGGAGCTGAAAATGATTGCAGAGAAAATGATCGGCCAAATGAAAAATCCGCAGTCACTCCGGCTTTTGAAGTCAAGATTGCCGCGCAATATCACCCCGGCGATCATTCGTGACCTGGCGGCAAAAACTGCTTCGCGAAACAGCGGATATCTGAGAGTTTTGAAGTGCGGCGCGCGCAAATCAGATAGCGCGCAAATAGCGATCATTGAAATTATTGAAGATAAAAATAACGAGAGCAAGTCCGCCAAAGGCGGATCTCAGCCAAAGGCTGACCAGCCTCTGGCTGGCGCCAAAAAATAAGCTATGAAAAAGTATTATCTTATCAACTGTGAAAATTTCATCTTGGGCCGCATGTCGACTAAGATTGCTTTCTTGCTTCAAGGCAAGGATAAGCCGCAATATGCTCCGAACAAGGTAGGTGATTGTTTTGTCATTGTCACAAACACCGACAGGTTGAACGTTTCCGGCCGGAAAAAAAGTGACAAGATGTACCATTCGTTTTCCGGTTATCCCGGAGGGATCACATCGCGGAAACTCGAGGATGTTTTGGAAAGAGATTCACGCAAGATTGTTTGGGAATCTGTCTATGGGATGTTTCCAAAAAATAAGCTGCGTGACCCGATGATGAAAAAAATGCTCATCTTCAAGGATGATAAGCATGGCGTGCAGAATGCCGAAATCGAAGAAATAAAGGCGCAAAAAGCTTAAGTCTCAACTATTTTATATCCATTATGGCAACAGCCAAGAAAATTTCAAAAAAAGAACCTGCCCGAAATGCTGCGCATAACGCTGCAGGCGGGTCAAAAGTTGTTGAATCTGCAGCCAAAACAGTTTTGGCGGAAAAATATTTCCAGGGAATTGGACGGAGAAAACTTTCCACGGCCCGGGTGAAAATTTTTGTTTTCGCCGGGAAAAAAATATCAAAAGCCGAACCCGAAATCGTGGTCAACGGAAAGCCGCATAAGGAATATTTCACATTGCTCGAGCTCAAAGAAATTGTCGCCTCTCCCTTGAAAGCGGTTTCTCCTGATGGAATTTCGAAAGTTTCGGTCGCGGTGCGGGGCGGCGGAATCCGGGGGCAGGCCGAAGCGGTGAGATTGGGGATTGCGAGAGCCTTGGTTTTGAAAGATCAAGAATTCAAAAAGACGCTCAAGGATCTGGGCTATCTGACCCGGGATGCGAGAATGGTTGAAAGAAAGAAGGCCGGGCTCAAGAAGGCTCGCCGCGCCCCACAATTCTCGAAGCGGTAGCGTTTTTTCTATAAATTGACAAAATTTCAGCAAAATTGCTATCATAAAGCTCAAAGAACATTAATAACTTAGCTAGAAAGGAAGGTGTATAAAGTGGAAAAAGAACCCGTCACTTCTGAAGAGGAAAATAAAGAAGAATCTTCAGAAAATGGGAGGGAAAAAATGAATGAGTGGTTCACGGAAAATCTTCGGATGATCGTGAGCGTCGTGATCGTAGTTGTCATCGCCGGGGGTATATATTCATATTCCAAGCGAGCCCAAGCTCCGAACATGAAGAGCGCTGCAACATCAACGGAACAGAATTCAGAAGGGAAAATCAGCGTGATCGGCGGAGACAACCAAGCTACAAATGACAATCAGCAAGCCGCTCCGGAAGCAGCCGCCCAGCCGCAAAACCAGACTTCGGAAAATGTCCAAGCCGCCGGGGTGCAAACCAGCCAAGAAACAGAAACTTCTTTTGTGGAAACTGCCGCAAAGGGAGAAGGATCAACAAATCTGGCGCGAAGAGCTCTCGCCAACTATCTGGAAAAAAATCCGGATTCATCGCTTACTGCCGAACACAAGATATATATTGAGGATCTTCTGCGCCGGCAAGTCAAGGATGGCAGGATGAAAATCGGCGACAAGCGTGAATTCAGCAAGGATATGATTGCGAAAGCAATCGAAAAATCGAAGAGTCTCAATGACAAGCAACTCAAGAATCTTCAAAAATATTCACATCGAGTTTCAGCATTGAAATAACCATTTGAAAAATATCGTTCTTTCTGATATAACACCAAAGGGCACCGACATTGTCGGTGTTTTTTGGTACGAAATTAAGAATAAAAATTAGACAAACGCTTAAAGATAATCTAGTATAGAATTGTTTGGAATAAGATTATTGCTTGAATTATGACTGTTTTTTATCGCAAACTCTTTTTTTGGATATTTGTCCTTCTTTTTCTGACAACCACCCCGGTGGCTATTTTGTATTCCCAGGGTTATCGTTTCGACCAGTACAAGAAAATATTTATCCACAGCGGGTCGATTACCGTGAAATCAACTCCAGCCAGCGCCAATATATATCTCAACGGGAAGCTTCAATCATCCAGCGCGTTCAACATAATCAACAATTCGACGACAATAAATGGCTTGCGTCCCGGAAACTATGATCTCAGGGTTTCGGCTGACGGATACGGAACTTGGGAAAAAAATGTTGATGTGCACAGCGGAGTGTCGACTGAATTTTGGAATATAGTTCTTGCTCCCCAAAAAAATACTCCCAAAGAACTTTCCGCCGCCGGCGTCGATCGATATTTTCCATCACCTTTTGGAAAAAATGTGGCCTATGTCAAAAAAAATGGAGCAAATCTCGAAGTGTGGTCGATTACCAGAAGTAGCAACGCATCGACGCTCATTCTTTCCCAAAAAGACTTTGATTTTTCAAGCGATGAACTTGAAAACATTGAATGGAACACCAAAGAAACATTATTCATTGTTCCGGTTGAGCATGGCGGTAAGGGCGATTTCATTGTTTTGGATTCAATAAAAGCACAAGATCCGATATTTCTCTCCCAGGCCACCGGTCTCTCCGGAATGGATCACGTCCGTTGGAGCCCGGCCAATCAAAACGAAATATATTTTGTCGCGAAAGACGACAGCGGCGCCCAAGATAACTTGTACAGGATGGATCTTAGCGCAGGTAAACCAGAAATTATTCTTGAAGGAATCAAGTCGTATGATCTTTCAAAAAATTCTATATATTTTCTGCGACAGAACAATATAGTTTACAAAACTGATTTGGACGGGAAGAATGAAGACCAGCTGGTCTTGGCGCCGATAGATCTCTCCGGATCGGATGAGAAAACAAGGCTCATTGCGTATGATGACAATCGGCAGGCTATCGTTTCCGAATCCGGCGAACTGTATGTCCACAACAACGGCGAAACAACGGGAGATACTCTCAAAAAAATAGCCGATGGGATAAAAAGCGTGCAGTTTTCAAATGACGGAAAGAAACTTCTTTATTGGAGCGACAATGAAATCAACGTACTCTATTTGCGAAAGTGGGATGTTCAGCCGAGGAGAGAGGAAAATGAAACCCAACAAATCGTCCGTATCTCATCTCCCGTGAAAAATGTTTTTTGGTATCGCGACTATGAGCATATTTTCTTCAGTACGCAAAATTACGTGAAGATCATCGAGCTCGATTCGCGCGATCACAGGGCAATCGATGATATTTTCAAATATAATTCGGAAAATTTCTTGAGCTCGTATGACAGCGCAAACGGCATATACTATTATGTTGACGAAGTTGAAGGGACAAGAAAACTATTTTATCTTTATATCCCCGCACAAACAAATTTTTTCGGAGGAGGAGGCTAATTTATCCCTCACCAATTTTTTTGCGAAAGAAAGAAAATACTTTCATCGCGAGTACTAAAAATTGGTGAGGGACGAGCCTGTGGATAACTTTTTTGACTTGCAATTGAAAAATAATCCATCTATAATAAAAACAATTCTAAAAAAATCCAAGAAATAAAAAATAAAATTGAAGGGAGGTGAAACACAATGGCAAAGAAAAAGAAAGCAGCCAAGAAGAAAGTTGCAAAGAAAAAAGTTGCAAAGAAAAAAAAGAAAAGATAGTCTGAATCAATTTTCTTTTTGCAATAGAAAACAAAGGCGCCCCAAGCGGAGCGTCTTTGTGTTATTTCGTGTTTGTTTCAAAAGGACAGCTCGGCCATCCGCCATTTTCCGGCCAGGTCTTTGAAGAATTCGGACTTGGCTTTCGGCAGATATCTGGTGATAATACGGCTTATTTCAGACTTTTGCTCGGGACTAAACTCCACGAAGCATATAACATGTAACATGTAACATTTATAGGAAAGATATCGTAGCTGTTTGAAAAAATCTTTATAGTGATTTAGCCCATTGTTTTCGCTGATCAATGCGTTTTTTGGTTCGAATTTCAAATTGTTTTTATTGACATGATAAATTTTCGAAGAAACGTAAGGAAGATTGGCAATGATCAAAATATTTTTTATTTTTTTATTTTTCTCCGCCAAAAGCGGAAAATATTCCAAAAGATCTGATTGGATAAATTTTATATTTTTATCAGTTTTATTTTTTTTGGCATTCTTCTTTGCGACTTCTAAGGATTTTTTCGAGATATCAACTGCGTAAAAGTTTATTTTATTTTTAATTTTATTGGGAATATTTTTTGCAATTGAAACAATTATATTTCCTGATCCGGTGCCGACGTCGATGATAACATCCGGCATACCACATTTAGTATTTAGGATTCTTTCAATAGCATGTTCAACCAGCAGCTCCGTTTCCGGTCGAGGAATCAAAACATTTTTGTTGACAACAAAATCCAATCCGAAAAATTCTTTTTTCCCGGCGATGTATGCAATCGGTTCGCTGGCAGACCTTCTTTTGGCAAATGAATGATATTTTTTGATCTGCGCGGGTGAGAGTTTCTTTTCCGGGTGCGCCAGAATATAAACTTTTGGCATATTTCCCGCCAAAGACAAAATAATCTCCGCATCAAGAGGAGATAATTTGTATTTCGAACAAGCTTTGCGCAAAGTTTCTTGGATTGTCATGCCGATATTTTTCGCTTCAAATCTTCATCCTCCAGCGCGTTGAGTATCTTATCGAGATCTCCATCAAGAATTCCTCCGATATTGCTCCAGCTTTCTTTGATCCGGTGATCAGTGATCCGGTCTTGTGGAAAATTATAGGTTCGGATTTTTTCCGACCGGTCGCCGGTTCCAATCTGGCTTTTTCGCGCAGCGCCCAATTCCTTCATCCTTTTTTCTTCTTGTTCGGCCAAAATGCGGGAACGCAAAACCTTCATCGCTTTTTCTTTGTTTTTGATCTGCGATTTTTGGTCTTGGCAAGAAACGACGGTTCCGGTCGGGATATGGGTGATGCGCACGGCGCTATAGGTCGTGTTGACGCTCTGTCCGCCCGGTCCTGACGAGCAGAAAGTGTCAATGCGCAAATCCTTTGGATTGATATCGAGATCCACCTCCTCGGCTTCAGGCAGAACAGCCACGGTGGCGGTGGAAGTATGAACTCTGCCCATCTTTTCGGTTTCCGGCACTCTTTGCACGCGATGGACGCCGGATTCATATTTCATTTTTCCGAAAACGTTTTTACCTTCAATGCCGGCGATCACTTCCTTGAAGCCGCCGATTGAATTTGGACTTGAGTTCAAGATGCCAGCCTTCCAGCCATTCTTTTCCGCATAGCGCAGATACATTTTCAAAAGCTCGGCCGCGAAAAGAGCTGATTCGTCTCCGCCCGCTCCGGCCCGGATTTCCACGATGACGTTTCGGCTATCGTGCGGATCACGCGGCACAATCATTTTCTGGAGTTCGTCTTCAAGTTCTTCTTTATTTTTTGATAATTTCAAGTTTTCTTCCATGGCCATTTCTTTGAGTTCCGCCTCTGCATCACTGTTCACGATTTCGGCGTTTTCGCGCATATTTTTTCCCATCTTCTCAAGCTCTGCGATTTTCGCAATCGTTTCTTCCAGTTCCGCCATCCTTTTCCCGATGGTTTTCATTTTCTGCGAATCTAAAACCACTTCGGGATTTTCCATCTCGGTTTTCAGTTCGCTATATTCATTTTTAATTGCGTCCAGCTGATTTTTCATATGGCTAGTCTTTATAATCGCAAAGAAAGAGGTCTTTGTCAAAAAAGACCGCACTTTGCGGCCTTTTAATCTGTACGGAATATTTACAAGGATTATTTTGCAGTCTTGGCTGTCTTTTTCTTCAAAACCTTTTTCTTGGTAACGGCTTTAGCAGGCTTGACTGCCGGTTTTTCCGCTTTGACTGCCGGTTTTTTCTTCTTTTCAGCTCTTTCCACTTTATCCGCCGCTATTTGTTCGCTTTTTTCCATCCGCTTCTTGAAGCGGTCGACGCGGCCGGTCGAGTCAGCAAGGCGCTTTTTGCCGGTGTAAAAAGGATGGCAGGCGCTGCAGACCTCGACTTTCATCTCCTCTTTCACGGAACCGGTCGTAATCATATTTCCGCAGGCGCAGATGATCTTGGCTTTTGAGAAGTATTTCGGGTGGATATCTTTTTTCATAAGATCTAAAATAATATTAAATTTACCTATAAATCCTAGCATAACATTCAATAATTGACAAGCCCTTGCCCTCCTGCTACACTATATATCGTTATCAAACATATCTCCCAGAGGCAAATCCTTGTCCTCGCCTAGCGGGGTAATCCGGGAGGTAGAAGTAAATAATTAAAGGAAAAACAATGCAAAATAGTGAAAAGACCCCCGTGGTCGGGGAAAAAACGGAGGGCGAGAAATCGGCCGCTTTTTCGTATGAAAACCTGGAACTCAACATCGCCGAAATGCTCAAGGCCGGCGTCCATTTTGGTCACAAAAGTTCGCGCTGGAACCCGAAAATGAAGGAATATGTTTTCGGCGTGAAAAACAACATTCATATCATCGATCTTGAGAAAACAATTGATAAGTTTCAAAAAGCTCTGGATTTTCTAAACTCGACAGTTGAGAACGGCGGAAAAATACTTTTCATCGGAACAAAGCCCCAGGCTCGTCAGTTGGTTGAAGAAGTCTCGAATATTCTCGATATGCCGTATGTCAAGAACCGCTGGTTGGGAGGAACCTTTACAAACTACAGTGAGATCAAGCGCCGGATCAAATATCTAAACGATCAGGAGCACCTTTTGGAAAGTGATGAACTCAAGAAATACACCAAATATGAACAAAGCCGGATCCGGAAAGAAATTGTCCGGATGAATGAGAAAATGGGAGGAATAAAGAAAATGGACAAACTTCCGCAGGCGGTCTTCGTGATAGACATCAAAGAGAACGCCCTGGCTGTGAAAGAAGCCCAACGGGCCGGAATTCCGACAGTTGCCCTCACGGACACGAATACCGATCCGACACTGGTCGACTATCCGATTCCGGCCAACGACGATGCCCTTTCCGCCCTGAAATATCTCCTGGGAATTGTGGCGAAGAATGTCGCGGAAGCAAAGAAGAAGATAAAAATAGAAAAGCCGGAAAAAGCGGAGATTAAACAAAATGTTAAATAACAAAAAAATGACTGACATTAAAATATCCGCCGATCTCGTGAAGGAGTTGCGCGAAAAAACCGGAGCGAGCATCATGGAATGCCGGAGCGCTCTTGTTGAAGCGGAAGGCGACCTCGAAAAGGCCGTGGAAAATCTTCGGAAACGCGGCAAAGAAAAAGCTGCCAAAAAGGCCGACCGGGCAACCTCAGAAGGCGTGGTCGTTTCCTATATCCACAGCAACAAGAAAATAGGCGCGATGGTTGAATTGCTCTGCGAGACTGATTTCGTCGCGAAAAATTCTGAATTCCAAGAACTAGCCTATGACCTGGCGATGCATATCGCCGCGACCAATCCGAAACATATTTCTTTTGAAAATGTGGATGAAAAGGAGAAGTCGGAATATGAAAAATTCACGAGAGAAAAATTCGCCAGCGAACCTGCCTCTTCGGCAGGCAAGAACAAGCCAGCAGAGCTGATCGATAAGATCGTGAAAGGGAAGACCAAAAAGCATTTTGATGAAATCTCGCTTTTGAGTCAACCGTTCGTCAAGAATCCGGATACAACAGTTGAAGACCTGATCAAAGAAAAGATCGCCAAAATTGGTGAAAATATCCAGGTGGGAAATTTCGTGAGATTTGAGATTTAATCAATGCTGCAAACTGTTTTTCTCAAAATACGCCGTTGGGAAAGTTCCCGTCCGGTCAAATGCGCCCAAGCGCTCGAAACGGGTGATATCGTTATTGTGGAAACGGAAGACGGCCTCGATTCAGCAATTGTTGAAAAAGTCAGGAACGAGAATGAGAAAAGCCAATCCGCCGGTTCTCAAAATGAACCAGTCGGGATCAAGTTTGTCCGCAAGGCCAATTTGAGAGATTTGAATGTCATCAAGGAACACAGACAGAAAGAGGCGGAAACCCTCAAGATATGCATCCAGGAAGCGAAAAAAAGCGATTTGCCGATGAAGATTGTTGGAGCGTCGTATTCCTTCGACGGAGGAATCATCTCGTTTGCTTTCATTGCTGATGGAAGAGTTGATTTTCGGGAGCTGGTGAAAACTCTCTCAAAAAATTTTCAACGGTCGATCCGCTTGCACCAGATCGGTGCCCGCGACGAGGCCCGGAGCAGCGGGGGATACGGGATCTGCGGGCGGGAGCTGTGCTGCATCCGCTTCAGCGACAATCTGCCAAGCATCAGCTCGGAAATGGCCAAGTCGCAGCATATCGTGCGGCGCGGATCGGACAGGATTTCCGGCCTTTGCGGAAGATTGATGTGTTGTCTGGCGTTTGAAGCCGAACAATATCAGGAAATGCTCAAGAAAATGCCGGCCATCGGGTCGGAGATAAAGACGGCTGAAGGAAAAGGCGTTGTGAAAAAAGTGAATGTCCTTTCGGATGTCATTCTTGTGGAATTGGCCGACGGAAAATATGTGAATATTTCAACAAAGGATATTTGATTAATTTATTGTCACCCATATGTTTTGGATCTATGTCCCACCCATCATCCTAGTCGTCGCGCTTGCCTCACTGGCCGTGATGCTTGGCCGCAAGTCGGCTGATCTCAAAAAGATCAAGCCTTTCCGTCCGCAGCCAGACGTCACGGAAGAAAAAGTCAGTTTGTCTCGATTCGGCTCGCCTAGCCGCGAGGCTGGCGAAGCGGGTTGGAAAAAACGCCTGAACTTCATCGGCCGGAAAACATTGCACGTTCTGGAAAAAATATTGGATTTGTCAAAAATGGCCTTCAAAAAGACCGAACAAATATTCTCAATCTGGGCGGCGAAATTGCGTGCCAGGAGAAAAGGAAAGAAGTTTGAGGAAATCGCTCCCGGCAACTTTCCAAAAGAACCGGATGAAGCCAGTATTCTGGAAGAGCTTGAAAAGAACGAAGAGATTTCCGCAAGTCTGACAGAAAAAAGTGAGAATATTGGATATGCCGGAAGCGAAATGGTTGTTCGTCGCAGAATTCATGAAGAGCCGGTCGTCATTCCCAAGAAAGAACCACTTCCGGAAGACAGAGTCCGGGAAGCCGCCCTCATCTATCGCATCGCGGAAAATCCGAAAGACCTCGAAGCCTATCACGAAATCGGGGACTATTATATGGGAATCGGCAATATTAAAGACGCCAAGGAATCATTCAAGATGGTTTTAAAACTTCGTCCCCGCGATCTCAAAGCCAAAAGCAGCCTGCGGGAAATCGAGATGAAAATGCGGTTGGGCAGCTAGTAAGGTATGCCGGGATAGCTCAATGGCAGAGCAACTGTTTTGTAAACAGTAGGTTGGGGGTTCGACTCCTCTTCCCGGCTCGGAAAATAAAATTATGCCAAAGATTACACTGGGAATAAAAAAATTATTGGAAATAAATGCGGTTGGATTTTCTACTGTTGATAAAAACAACAATCCGCATTCGATTGCTGTTGCTTCAGTGAAAGTTTTTCAGAACAATATTATCATAAGTAATATTAATATAAAAGAATCAATCAAAAATATTGAAAAAAATAACAATATTGCAATTGTCATTTGGAATAAGGAGTGGGAAACGGCTCGTGTTGGTTTTGAGCTAAAAGGAAAAGCAAAAAATTATACATCTGGAAAGTGGTTTGATTTTGTGAAGAAAATGCCAGAAAATGAAGGTTATAAAGTTAAAAGCGCTATCGTTGTAAAAATTGAAAAAATAAAGAAATTAATATCATAAATTCGGGCAGGTACCAAAGCGGTTAACTGGGCGTGACTGTAAATCACGTGGTTTCGGCCTACGGGGGTTCGAATCCCTCCCTGCCCACAATGAAAAAAGTCTACTGGCTGGACTTTTTTTGTTTTTTGTCATATATTTATAATGTATGCTACCGAAAAAAATTGAGGAAATAAAAGCAAAAGCCATTTCTGAAATCAAAAAAACCGCTTCGGATCGGGCGCTTTTTGACGTGAAGGTGAAGTATCTGGGCCGAAAGGGAAAATTGACGAAAATTTTGAAAGGCCTCAAAAATTTGAGTGAAAAGGAAAGAAAATCCGTCGGACCGCTGGCCAATCAGACAAGGCAGGAAATAGAAAAAGCGATTGCGAATCGCAAAAAAGAAATTTCCGGAAAAATAGACTGGGGAAAAGAGAAGATTGACATCACTCTGCCCGGAAAAAAACAAGAACTCGGCCATTTGAGCCCGATCACTTTGGTGAATCGGGAAGCAGAGCAAATTTTTTCCTCCATGGGATTCGGAATTGCGGACGGACCGGAAATGGAAACAGATTTTTATAATTTCGATTCTCTGAATATTCCAAAAGACCATCCCGCGCGGGATGTGATGGATACTTTTCGGGTGAAAACAAAAAACAACGATTTGCTTCTTCGTACACATGTGAGTGCGATCCAGGTTCGTTATATGGAAAAACACAAACCGCCGTTTCGAGTGATTATGCCGGGCAGGGTTTTTCGAAATGAAGCCACGGACTCTTCTCATGGACATACCTTCTATCAATTGGACGGGATGATGGTTGGCAAAGATGTGTCAGCCGCCAACTATTATGCCTTGATTGACGAATTTTTGAAGAAATTCTTTGAAAGAGACATCAAAACCAGAATGCGTCCCAGTTTTTTTCCATTTACTGAACCTAGTTTTGAGATTGATTTTGAATGCTTGCTTTGCAGCGGCAAGGGTTGTTCGGTTTGCAAGCAATCCGGCTGGGTGGAAATCATCCCCGGAGGGATGATCAATCAAAATGTTTTGGTGGCGGCAGGCTATCCGCGAAACAAATATCAAGGCTGCGCTTGGGATATTGGAATTTCTCGCCTCGCGATGATGAAATATAAAATTGACCATATTCATTTGTTTCACGAAGGAGATTTGAGATTTATAAAGCAATTCTAATATGAAATACTCTTATACTTGGCTCAAAGAACTTTCCGGAACGAAATTATCGCCTGAAAAACTGGCGGATCTTTTGACCATGCATTCTTTCGAGTTCGAAGAGATGAAAAAAGAAGGCAATGAAACGCAGATGGTTTTTGATATTCTCGCTAATCGTGGACATGATGCGCTGTCGCATATCGGCATGGCGCGGGAAATTTGCGCGGTGGAAGGACGGAAGTTTGCAAATGGAGATTCGATCTCCATTCGGGAGATCGAATCTCCAAGCCGTCGTTTGAAAATCGAAATCAAAGACTCGCCTCGCTCTAGCTCCGGCGGAGCGGGCAAAAAGCTTTGCTGGAGATATATCGGAGCGGTGATTGAAAATATAAAAGTTGCGCCCTCGCCGAAATGGATGCAGGAAAGGCTCTTGGTTTCCGGCGTGAAGCCGATCAATAATATTGTTGATATCACGAATTATGTGATGCTGGAAACGGGGCAGCCCCTGCACGCTTTTGATGCAAGTAAAACTACGGGAAATATAATTGTCAGACGTGCCAAGAAGGGCGAGAAACTCAAATTACTGGATGAAAAAGAATATGAACTGGGTGAAAGTGATCTTGTGATTGCCGACTCCCAAAAAGCCTTGGCGTTGGCCGGGGTGATGGGCGGGATAGAATCAAGTGTAACTAGAAAAACTAAAAAAATAATCCTCGAATCGGCCAATTTCAATTCGACCAATATCCGAAAGACAAGGACGGCGCACAACGTCATCACCGAATCATCCTATCGTTTTGAGCGCGACATTGACCCGAATCTCGCGGAAATCGGCGCCGCGCGGGCTATTGAACTCTTGCAAAAATATGGGGGAAATGATGTGAAACTAGCCGCATATACTGATGTATATCCGAAAAAATTGAAGTCGTGGCAGATAAAATTAAGCGCCGATTATGTGAATAGTCTTTTGGGTGAAAAAGTTCCGGTTTCCAGAATTAAAAATATTCTCGAAAATCTCGGCCTTGGCGTGAAAATTTCGAAAAATATATTGAATTGCGAAATTCCGACCCGCCGCCTTGATCTCAAAACTCAGGAAGATTTGATTGAAGAAATCGGCCGGATATATGGATACGAAAATATTTCCGCCAAAGCCCCGTGCGTTGAACTTCAAACGCCGATGCGGAACGAAAAAAGGATTCTCGAAGACAAACTCCGGGATATTTTGATCGGAAGCGGTTTTTCGGAAGTGATGAACTATTCATTCTATAGCCAGAGCGACATCGAAAAATGCGGACTTGGGATTGAGGGACATTTTGAAGTCGCCAACCCGATGAATCCGAACCAACAGTATATGCGTCGCTCGATGATCCCCAACCTCTTGAAAAATATAGAATTAAACTTGAAGCATTTTGATAAAATAAATATTTTCGAAATTGGGCGGAAATATAGAGATGAGAAAAAATCATCACCAACAGAATTATCAATCTTGACCGGTGTACTTGCGGACACAAAGAATGAAAATCCTTTTTTCAATCTCAAAGGCGTCATCGAGGCTATATCCGAAAGACTTGGGTGCACTTCAAGCTATGAGATTCACAAGCCAAAATATACAGCCTGGCATGCCGGACGTGTCGCTGAAATATTCATCAAGGGTGAAAAAGTGGGGAAAATTGGGGAAATAAATCCATTGGTTTGTAAACGCTATGGCATCCAATCACGTGTTGCCTTGTTTGGAATATCTATTGCTAAATTGCTTGACGTATCGGCCAAAGAAAAAACATACAGTCCTATTGGCAAATTTCCTTCCGTCAAGCGAGATATCTCGATGTTTGTCGGCGAAAAAACGAAATATGCCGATATTGAATCGAAAATATACCATGCTGGAGGAAAATTGGTGCTGGGCGTCGAACTTTTCGACATCTTTGAAAAAGAAGGCGAGAAAAGCATGGCTCTGCGCATTGAAATCGGCTCCCGCGAAAAGACTCTGACTTCGGCGGAAATCGACGGGGTGATGAAAAAAATTATATCTAAACTTGAGAAAGATTTGAGGGTGAAAGTGAGAAAATGAAACATCCCAAACCGACAAAAATTACGACTCTTTGCCTTGTGTATCAACACCCAAAGATACTACTAGGTCTCAAAAAACGCGGATTCGGCGAAGGACGCTGGAACGGATACGGTGGAAAAGTGGATCCAGGTGAAACAATTAAAGAAAGCTTGGTTCGGGAAATGCAGGAAGAGTGCGGGCTCACACCGACGAAATTTGAAAAACGGGCGACAATGTATTTTGAATTCAAGGGCTATCCGGAAATCATTGAAGTGAATGTATTCGCAATAGACGAATTTGAAGGCGAACTGATCGAAACGGAAGAGATGAAACCGAAATGGTTTGATATTGATGGCCTCCCTTGGAAAGATATGTGGCCGGATGATCTGCATTGGTATCCCTTGTTCTTTGCCGGAAAAAAATTCAAAGGCAACTTTCTTTTTGATGGTCAGGACAAGATAATCCGGCATGAGTTGGAAGAAATATAATCTATGAAAGAAATCTCCAAGCACTACAATCCTTCCGAAGTTGAGCCGAAGTGGCGGGAATTTTGGGAGAAAAATAATATTTATAAATTTGACCCCAAAGCCAAAGGGGGAATTTTTTCTGTGGACACACCGCCGCCGACAGTGAGCGGCAAAATGCACATAGGACACGCTTATTCATACACCCATGAAGATTTTATTGCCCGTTATCGCCGAATGAGGGGCGAAAATGTATTTTTCCCTTTTGGAACCGATAATAATGGCCTTGCAACAGAAAGATTAATCGAGAAAACAAAAAATGTTCGGGCGAGCAAAATGGATCGGAACGATTTTATAAAATTGTGCAACCAAACCATCAAAGAAATCACTCCGGATTTCATTTCTGACTGGCAAAAAGCGGGAATGTCATGCGATTTTTCAAAGATATATTCGACGATTGATGACAATAGCCGCCGCATCAGTCAAAAAAACTTTATTGATTTATATAAAAAAAAATACACCTATCGCCAAGAAGCGCCGGTCATCTGGTGTTCCCATTGCCAAACAGCCATTGCTCAAGCTGAGCTGGAAGACAAAGAAATCGAAACTCTTTTCAATGACATTGTTTTCAAGCTCAAGGATAAAAAGGATCTGATTATCGCCACGACTCGTCCCGAACTCCTTTCCAGCTGTGTGGCTGTTTTTGTGCATCCGGATGACAAAAGATACAAAAAACTGGTTGGTCAAAAAGCGCAAGTGCCGATTTTCGGCAACAAAGTTGAGATTTTGGCGGATAAGAAAGTTGACCTGGAAAAGGGGAGTGGCGCGGTGATGTGCTGCACCTTTGGAGACAAAACAGACGTTGAGTGGTTCAAGGAATACAAGCTGCCACTTGTGATGTCGCTGGATAAATCCGGACGGATGATGGAGAAAGCGAAAAAATATGCGGGACTTTCCGCGAAAGTTGCCCGCCAAAACATTATTGAAGATTTGCAAAAGAAAAAGCTATTAGTCGGCCAGAAAAAAATCACTCACTCGGTCAATATCCATGAGAGATGTAAAAATGAGGTCGAAATTATGAATTCTCTGCAGTGGTATATCAGAATTCTCGACGAAAAGAAAGAATTTATCGACCTCGGAAAGAAAATCAAATGGCATCCGCCCTTTATGCGGGCGCGCTATGAGAATTGGATCAATAATCTCGGTTGGGACTGGGCGATTTCGCGCCAAAGATTTTTTGGCATTCCTTTTCCGGTTTGGTATTGCGGAAAGTGCGGAGAAATAAAAATAGCTGATATCGAAGATCTTCCTATTGATCCGCTTTCTGACAAACCCAAAGGCAAATGCGAAAAGTGTGGAAATTCGAAATTTATTCCAGAAAAAGATGTGATGGATACCTGGGCGACCAGCTCCATTTCTCCGCAACTAGCATTGCAATTATTTTTTGACGAAAAAACGGCGCAAAAAATGATCCCAATGAATCTGCGCCCGCAAGCCCATGACATAATTTCCACTTGGCTTTTTTATACAGTTGTCCGCTCGCACTATCATTTTGACAAAATTCCGTGGAAAGAAGTGATGATTTCGGGGCACGTTCTTGATTCTCAAGGCAAAAAAATGTCCAAAAGTCTTGGCAATGTTGTTGCACCGCAGGAAATATTGGAGAAATACGGATCGGATGCACTGCGCTATTGGTCAGCCGGAAGCAGCTTGGGACAGGATATAAACTATTCCGAAGATGAAATAAAAATTGGAAAAAAAACCACGACCAAGCTTTGGAACGTGGCGCGATTCATGGCGATGAACGTGAAGAAAGCGGAACTCTTGAAAGATAGCGAGATGGTTGAACCGGCGGACGCCTGGATCATCGATGAGCTCAACAAAACGATCGCCAAAACAACCAAGGCCTTCGAAAACTATGCCTACGCCAAAGCCAAAGAAGAAATCGATGGATTTTTCTGGTCGAAGTTCGCGGACTATTATGTCGAATTTGTGAAATATCGTTTCTTCGGAGACGATGAAAAGTCAAAAAAAATTGGTGAAAAAACGATTGCAACCGTATTTTTCAATATTGTTAAGCTCTATGCTCCCATCATGCCCTTTGTGACGGAAGAAATTTTCCAGACCTGGTTCAAACATCTTGAGAAGACAAAGAGCGTTCATATTTCCAAATGGCCGGAAGAAATCAAGCTCAAGAAAATGCCTGACATTTCAGATTTTGCGAGCGCGATCAAAGCCGTCGATGAGATCCGAAAGCACAAAACGAAGCAAAATATCTCTCTCGGCGCTGAGATCGATTCCATCAAGCTCAAAACCAAAACAAACTTGAAAAAATACGGGGAGTTTTTGAAAAAAGTGGGGAGAGTGAAAAAAATATCCTAATTTATGAAACCCAAAATCACCCTCGGCAAGCATTCCGGTTTTTGTTTCGGCGTGAAACGCGCCTATGATTTGACGTGCGTGAACTCCAAAGACTGCGACGATGTCTATATTCTCGGCAAACTTGTTCACAACAATGATGTTTGCGAGGATTTGTACAAGCGCGGCATCAAAGAAATAAAAGCTTTGTCCGACATCAAAGAAGGGACAGTCATTTTCACGGCTCACGGCGTCGGGCCGGGCTTCTATGAAAAAGCGAGCGCCAAGGGTCTCAAAATCATCGACACGACTTGCCCGAAAGTGATGAAAGCGCAGAGGATCGCTAAAAATTTCGCCGGAAAAAAATATCAGGTCATCGTTTTCGGAGACAAAGATCACAAGGAAGTGAAAAGTATTTTTGAATGGTCCGGCAAAAAGGCCAAGATAGTTGGGAGCCCGACTGAAGCGAAAAGGCTGAAACTCGACAAGGCTAAAAAATATTGTTTGGTCGCCCAAACTACCCAAAATGTCGAAGAATTCAAAAAAATAATCGCATTTTTAAGGTCGAACCTCAAAAATTTTGTTTTCTTCAACACCATTTGCGAATCAACGGATGACCGGCAAAAGGAAATCAGAAATCTTGCCAAGACAAATGACGTGGTTGTTGTCATTGGCGGGAAAGACAGCGCCAATTCAAAGATGCTGCACAAGATTTCAAAATCAATCAACAAAAAATCATATTTTGTGGAAAATTCCAAACAATTGAAGAAAAACTGGTTTAGTGATATAAAAAAGATAGCTGTTTCCGCCGGAGCTTCGACTCCCGAATGGATAATCGAAGAAGTTATCAATAAAATTCAGAAATAATGCGTCAATCCCAACTTTTCACCAAAACCCAAAAAAACGCTCCGGCTGGCGAGATGAGTCTCAATGCCCGGCTTTTGATCCGGGGCGGTTTTGTCGACAAATTGATGGCGGGCGCTTATACGATCCTGCCGCTCGGCCTTCGCGTGATGAAAAAAATTGAAAACATCATCCGCGAAGAAATGAATGCGATCGGCGGACAGGAAATTTTCATGCCCTCTCTCCAGCCCAAAGAAAATTGGGAAACCACGGGTCGTTGGAAGACGATGGACGATCTGTATAAAGTGAAAGACGCGAGCGATCGGGAATTCGCGCTTGGGCCGACCCACGAAGAAATCGTTTCGCCGCTTGCAAAAAAGTTTTTGAATTCATACAAAGACCTGCCCTTTGCCGCCTATCAATTTCAAAACAAATTCCGGATGGAACTGCGCGCCAAGTCCGGCATTTTGCGCGGCCGTGAATTTCTGATGAAAGATTTGTATTCTTTTCACATCAGCCAGGAAAATCTGGATGAATATTATGAAAAAGCCAAAATTGCCTACAAAAATATTTTCGACCGCGCCGGCATCGGGGAAAAAACATATCTGACTTTCGCGTCCGGAGGATCTTTCTCAAAATATTCTCACGAATTCCAAACCGAAACCGAAGCGGGAGAAGATATCATTTTCGTCTGCGCCAGCTGCAATATGGCCATCAACAGAGAGATTAAAGATGAAATCGCTCATTGTCCCGAATGTCAAAATCATGCTTTTCACGAAAAGAAGGCGGTAGAAGTGGGAAATATTTTCAAGCTGGGGACAAAATATAGCGCGCCGTTTGATCTCACTGTCATGAACGAAAAAGGCGAAAAAGTCCCGGTCATCATGGGCTGCTATGGAATCGGCCTTCAGCGATTGATGGGAACAATCGTCGAACTCTCGAGCGACGAAAACGGCATCATCTGGCCGGAATCCGTCGCGCCGTTCCAAGTGCACCTGATCAGTCTTGGAAAAAACGAAGGAGCGGAGAAGATACACAAAGATTTGCAAAAAAATAATATCGAAGTTTTATTCGACGACCGCGATGACACCAGCGCCGGAGCCAAATTCGCCGACGCGGATCTCATCGGAATCCCGTGGCGCGTGGTGGTCAGCGAAAAATCCCTTGCGAGCGGGGGAGTGGAAGTGAAAAAAAGAAATGAGAAAGAAAGCGAAATCGTGGAAATTGAAAAACTAATAGAAAAAATAAAATAGAACTTGAATGGATCCTCAAGAAACATCAACAGAAAACCAAAATATCACGCTCGACAAAAAATCCAAGATATTGTTTATCATTATTGGGCTTTTGATTGTTGGTTCGGTTGCGGTGACTTTTTGGCGCTATATGATCAAGCGCGACTATATCGTCCAAGCCCAGACCGATTGCGATCCAACGACGGAAAATTGTTTTGTCTGGAAATGTGATCCCAATTCAACCGTGGAAGGCGAAAAATGCACCGGAGACGCGGAAAAAGATATCTGGTATTATAAAATAATCCATCGCAACGCCAAAAACATTCCCCTTTGCGACCCGAATGACGAAAATTGCACGGCTCTTGTCTGCGACCCAGGCGAAAAAGATTGTTCAGAAGCATCGTGCACACCCGAAAACGTGAAAGCGCCCGACACTTGCAATGACCCCGCGCAATACAACATCGACAACCCACCGGAAGAAGACACCGGGGACACCACCGAATGCGCGCCTGACGACCAGGAATGCCTCGACGCGCAGAATACTGACCAGACGACTTGCGCCCCTGATGATCAAGCGTGCTTGGATGTCCAAAACCAAGACTCAACCACAAGTCCCGACGGTTCAGACGCGACAACGCCATAGTGGATGAGCAGGAGTCTTATTATATCTTATAAACAAAAAAGGCTCTTCAGAAAGAGCTTTTATTCTCAATAGTATGATAAAGCCGATCAAATCCAAAAAATTCACATTGCGGCCTTTTCGAATAAGCGATGTGGGATCAATTAGAAAACATGCTAATGACAAAACTGTAAGCCGCAATTTATCCAGTCTTCCACATCCTTATACCGAAAAAGATGCCAGATTTTGGATTGGAAAACAAATCGAACTGCAACGTCAAAAAAATCCTGAAAATATTGTCTTCGCAATTGAAATAGGAAATCAGGTTGCTGGCACGATCGGTTTGCATAAAATAAAATGTGGTCACAAAGCGGAGCTCGGTTTTTGGCTGGGAAGAGAATTTTGGGGCGGAGGGATAATGACCGACGCAGTCAAAGATGTGGTAAATTTCGGTTTCAAAAATTTGAAGCTTCGCCGAATATATGCTGGCGTGTTTCTTTCAAACAAAGGATCAGCTCGCGTCCTCGAAAAAAACGGCTTCAAGCTCGAAGGAATTTCCAAAAAAGAAGTAAAAAAAGACAATAAATTCATTGACGCATATATTTTTGCGAAAGTGCGATAAATATTAATTCTTTTACTCATTTCATGCTACAATAACAATAGATAGTACTAAACCCATGACCAACTCAACTTATCATTTCGGCGTGCATCTCACAATTGACGGATATGGCGGAAATCCGGAAAAGCTCAACGACAAAGAGCTGGTGCTGAAATGCCTCACTGAATTGCCGGAAAAAATCGAGACGAAAATCATCGGCGGGCCGGAAGTATATTTTGCCCAAGAGGGGAAATCGAAAGACCCGGGCGGTTGGAGCGGTTTCGTGGTGATCGCCGAAAGCCACATCAGCATCCACACTTTTCCCAAAAGATGTTTTGTCAGCGCGGATGTTTATACTTGCAACGCTGAAGGTCTCGATCAGGCGTTGGTGACCGACTATTTCAAAAATGCTTTTGATCTGGCGGATGTGGAAGTGAATGTGATAAAGAGGGGGACGCGCTACCCGTCGTGCAACATAGATGGAGCATAGAGGCTCCTGGTTTGAAAATTCTCCAAGCTGCCTCTCTAATCAAAAAGGCTTATATAAGGCCTTTTTTTGTTGTGTGAAACAGAACGTTAGGCAAATACAGGGGAATTTTTGCCGAGTCCCTTGAAAATTTGATCAAAAATGGAGGTGTCGCGATGAGCGACTGGCTGAAAAATATTGTCGCGAATTTCGCGACGCTTGGAAGTTTTCTTCACAAGCAGCAAAAGAGGATAGCCACAATTTTTGTGGGTCATGGGCTATATTCCATCCTCGGTTGGTTTTATAACAACCCGCTGTATGTTTTAGCGATTGCGTATTTTGGTCTTCTCTGGGGTGGCATATCCATGACCTTTGGATCCATGGTCATCTGTTTTCTTTTCCTGCGTCATTACCAGAAAAAGAAGATTGAATGGCTGGGTTACGACGCCCTAGACGACCTCAAGGCGCAGGGCATAGAGTATGCCAAAAAGCTGAAGGGGTGGAGTTTCAGAAAAATGCTGGCTAGTATTCCAGCGGTTCTATTTATTCATTTTCCTCTAGCTGCCATTGTGCCGATACTCTGGCTGATCGATAAGATCGTCTGGTTATGGCTCGATACAGATGCAATAGCTAGAAGCCGGGCTCGGTGCATCAATAAACTTAAAGAGGCAAAAGAGGTGCTGTGCGCGGTAATCTTTTTCATTCCCGCGAACTTGTTTCGCCTTCTCATGTGGCTTTTGAGAGTTGGCGGGGATGTTATTGCTTTTTTTGCCCTTTGTATCTGGGAAGATCCATTCATCACCACGGCCTATTTGAGGCACGGGAGATGCGATGGTCTGACCAAGAAAGATTTGTTCATCTTTTTCGCCAGTGTTCTTGTGAGCAACGGCTACTGGATCGCAAGAACATACGCCGTGATTGAGGTGGCAAAAATAGCCATCAGGTCACTGTTTTACTAAAGGCGAAGTTGTGTCATGCACAGCTTCGCCTTTTTCAATATTTGAAAATTATTGTCGTCGCAATTTTTTAGTCCTTTAATCCACGCTTCCTTCCCAAATATACATTTTTTGTATACAATAGAATCAGTGCTTCCTCAAGAAACATTTTATTATTATTTTCGTATATGCAAAAATTATCCTTGCTGATTCGAACAGATACTTTCATTCTGCGCAAGCTTCAAATGAGCGATGCCGAATCACTTGCAAAACATGCAAACGAGAAACTGATTGCAAAGAATTTATCTCTTCTGCCATATCCTTATACCCTAGAATTTGCCAAAAAATGGTTAAGCAAGAGCTGTAAAGATTATCTTAAAAAGTTTCCCAATAGCTTTTCATATGCAATTGAAATAGATGGCGAAGCAGTTGGATATGTGAGTTTTAATTTTATTGTTCATGGCCACGAAGCGGAAATTGTCTATTGGATTGGAAAAAAATACTGGGGTCGGGGTTTGATGACAAAAATTATCGAAACTGCAACCCATTTTGCTATGAAAAAATTCCATTTAAAGCGAATATACGCGTACACATTTCCCCTCAATAAAGCATCAAAACGAGTGCTTGAAAAGAATAAGTTTAGATTTGAGGGTATTGCGCGTAAGGGAGTTAGAAAAGGAAAAATCTGCCTCGATGCGGATGTTTACAGTAAAGTTATTTAATAGTAATTCTAATGGCATAAACATTGAATACGGCAACCTGATGTGGACTAAATACTTGTTTAAAAAATATGTTTAACTTGATTTATAATCTTGAAAGTTGCCACAGTAATATACCACACATAATATATTACTCGCATGTACCCGTTATCATAGCCTCCCTCGCTCTCGGTATTTTTGTTTATTGGAGGGACAAAAAATCATTGTTAAATGTGTTGCTGTTTGTGTTGACCATTGATTTTTCTTTGTGGTCTCTTTTTGATTTAATAACTTGGATAAGCTATGATAGCCGGATTATTTTGTTTTTTTGGTCATTGATAATCCCTTTGGGAATTTTTGTCTATGTTTTTGGGCTTTATCTTACTTATGTCTTTATAAACAAAAAAGACATCAATTTTTATTTGAAGCTACTTTTTTCCATTTTTCTACTGCCCGTATTTTTTTTATTGCCATCCAGGTTCAATCTTTCTGGTTTTGACGCGGCATCCTGCAACGGGTTGCAAGGGTTTATTGCAAAGCAATTTGCATACGGCGCTGAATTCGTCATTATCTTGATACTCATTATTTTTTCATCCTATAAAATCTACAGAAATAAAGAGCAATTTGAAAAAAAGAAATACACCTATTTTTCTCTAGGCCTTATTATTTTCTTAGTCGTGTTTTTCGTGAGCAATCTTATCGCCAGTATATATGATACAAATAATTTTCTTTGGTCTGTTTCTCAAGTTGGATTGTTCAGTGTCGCCATCTTTCTTTTCTTTCTTTCCTATCTCATCGTCCGCTACAAAGCCTTTAATATCAAGCTCATTGGTACCCAAGCGCTTGTTGCCGCGTTGATCATTGGAATTGGTTCGCAATTCTTTTTTATCCAAAATACGACCAATATTATTTTGAATGGAGTTACTTTGGCATTGGTGCTCGGTTTCGGATATGTGCTTGTGAAATCGGTGAAGCTTGAGGTGAAGCGCAAAGAAGAATTGCAGTCGCTTTCTGATCAGCTCTCTGATGCGAACGCGAAGCTTCGCCAGCTTGACAAAGCCAAGTCGGAATTCATTTCCATCGCGTCGCATCAGCTGCGCACGCCCCTCACTTCAATCAAGGGCTTTGGGTCCTTGCTTCTTGAGGGGACATACAGCGAAGTGCCCGAGGCGCAGAGGGGAGCACTGGAGAAAATATATATTTCCAACGAACGGCTCATCCAGTTGGTTGAGGATTTGCTCAATATCTCGCGCATTGAAGCGGGGAGGATGGAATTTGATTTCCAGGAAGCGCAAATCGACATCACCAAGGTCAAAGAAGTGATCTCCAATATGGTGGACAACTCGATCAAATATACCCAAAAAGGCGGAATCACGGTGAAATTGGAAAGCAATACCGATTGGGACACGGAGCACAAAGAGCATCAAAGCACTGTCCGCGTCATCGTTTCCGACACGGGAATCGGCATGGACGCGGAAGAAATTGGTATGATTTTTGAGAAATTCCAGCGCGGGAAGCAAGTTTCGCACTATCACACCGATGGCACGGGTCTTGGAATGTATATCGGCAAGAAAATTGTCGCCGAGCATAAAGGAAAGATCTGGGCCGAATCAGAAGGGAAAGGCATGGGAAGCCGGTTCATTTTGGAATTGCCGGTGGGGTGATATTTTTCAACAGATGCGAAATCAATGACCAATTGACCGTTTTTACTAATATGGTATACTGCATATAATAGGCTAAACCATATTAAGAAACACGTGAGATATTTGGACAAAAAACTTCAAAAAAGAATCGATGACAAATTGATCCTGCTCAATTCGTTTCGTCCGCTTCCATCTTCCGCAGTCAAAAAACTCAAAGAACAATTTGAAATAGAAATGACCTATAACTCCAATGCTATTGAGGGCAATAGCTTGACGCTCAAAGAAACCTATTTGGTTATCAACGAGGGTCTGACTATAAAGGGAAAACCTCTCAAAGATCATCTTGAGGCAAAGAGTCACAAAGAAGCACTGGACTATTTATATTCACTGGTAGAAAAAGACAAAGAAAATACTGTGTCGGAAAGATTTATCAGATCGCTGAATCAAATCGTGATGCAAGATGTTGACAAGGACTGGGCGGGAAAATATAGGAATAGCCGGGTGATTATCGGCGGTGCTGACCACAAACCGCCGGAAGCGTTGGAAATCCCAAGATTAATGCAGAATCTTATCGGTTGGATTGACGACAATAAGAAAAAAATGCATTCGGTTGAATTAGCAAGTATTTTGCATCACAAATTGGTCTTCATTCACCCTTTTTTTGATGGAAACGGCAGGACTTCGCGACTGGCTATGAATATCATTCTGATGCAATCTGGTTTTCCGTTGGTGATTGTTTTGAAGAACGACCGCAAAAGGTACTATCAGTCTCTGTCTTTGGCAGACAAGGGCAATTATATTCCATTTGTGAATTTCATTGCCAGGGCAGTGGAGAGAACGCTGGATATTTATCTGAAAATATTGATGCCAAGCAAAAAAGGCAATGAAATATTTGTTCCTCTGGCGGAATTGGCAAAAAGCACCAAATTCACGGAAAAATATTTAAATCTTCTAGCACGCAATGGAAAATTGGAAGCTCACAAAGAAGGACGCAATTGGCTTTCTTCAAGAAATGAACTTGCCATGATCTTCGAAAAATTCCAGCGCGGCAAGCAAGTTTCGCACTATCACACCGACGGCACGGGTCTTGGAATGTATCCGCCAGAGGACGGACAGGCATCGGCAAGAAAATCGTCGCCGAGCACAAAGGAAAAATCTGGGCGGAATCGGATGGGAAAGGCAAAGGCTCGAGGTTTATTTTGGAGTTACCGGTTTCCTGACAATTTGCTATAATGCCCAATATGACAAAAGCTGAAAGAAAAAAAATGATAAAAGAGACGTTTACGGGCACTCAAGTCGGGATGGTTTTGGAAGATGTGCGCGATGATTTCAAGGTTATCGCAGAGCAGCATACAGATATAATGAAAAAAATTGGCGGACTTGATGATAAAGTCGGATCACTGGAAGGCAAGCTGGATAACTTTATCGTTGAAACCAGAGATAATTTCAAAGCAGTTTTTGATTATCTGTCTCGCATCGAAGATGACTTTGTCGCTCTCAAGGAAAAAGTGGAGGAATTGGACGCTAAAAAAACAAGCTCCAAAGATTTCAAATGGCTGAAAAATAAGGTTTTGGAAATCGAGAAAAAACTCGAGGAACACAAAAAACAGCAAACTATGCTCTCGGCAAAAATGTAGGTTATCTTGTCTTGCAAATTTATATCTGCTGGACTATTATTAAATAAGCTTTAACCAGCTTATTTTTTATTTTTATGCAAAAGCAAAAGGCCTGCCCGCCTCAAGTTGCGAAGCAAGTTGGGAGGGAAAAAGTCTGTGTGCTCGGCCTGGGGTATGTTGGGTTCCCCCTGGCAATCCAATGCGCGGCGAAAGGCTATGCGGTTTTCGGATATGACAAAGACGAGAAAAAGCTGGCTTGCATTGAAAAAGGCGAGAATATTGTTGATGAAAAATATCTTGAAGCGCTTCTACCTAAGACGAAAATAAACATCATCCGCGATGAAAAAGAGATGGGCCAGTGTGATATTTTCATCATTGCCGTCCCCACGCCCGTGGATGAAAAATACTATCCCGATTTGGGTTTTGTCGAAGCGGCCTCGCGGACGGTGGCGGAGAATATGAAAAGCGGCGCGCTGGTCGTGGTTGAGTCGACGATCAACCCGGGAGTTTGCGAAGAAGTCGTTCGACCGATTTTTGAAAAAGCCGGCTGGAAAGTCGGCGAAACAGTCTTCATTTCCCACTGTCCCGAGCGGATCAACCCGGGCGATCCGAAGTGGAATGTGACAAATATTCCCCGCGTGGTCGGATCATTCGACGAAGAAGGTCTCGAAAAGTCCGTGAAGTTCTATGAAAGTATTCTCGATGGCCAAGTAATGCCAATGAAAACGATTCGCGAGGCGGAAGCCGCCAAGATCATTGAAAATTCTTTTCGCGACGTGAACATTGCTTTTGTGAATGAACTCGCCAAGTCTTTTGATCTCATGGGAATTGATATTGTGAACGTCATCAAGGGCGCTTCGACCAAGCCTTTTGCCTTCATGCCGCACTGGCCGAGCCGAGGCGTGGGCGGACACTGTATTCCGGTGGATCCGTACTATCTCATTGAAAAAGCCAAAGAGAATGATTTTGATCACAAATTTTTGCGCTCGGCACGGGCTATCAATAATAGTATGCCGGCCTATACTGTAGAAGTCCTGCAAGAAATGCTCAATCAAATTGAAAAATCGATCAAGGGCACGCATATCGGCGTTCTGGGCGTTTCATACAAGGCCAACGTCGGCGACTTGCGCGAAAGTCCGGCCCTCAAAGTCATTGAAATCCTGGAAAAGCATGGCGCCAAACTCCATATTTTCGATCCGTATTTGCCGGAGCATTCCAATATGAAGAATATTGAGGAAATGCTTGAAAAGTCAGAATCCGTTGTCTTACTTACAGATCATAGCGATTTTCTGAAGATTAAACCCGAACAATACAAAGAAAAAAATATTCAAGTCATTTTGGACGGCATGAATTGCCTGGACAAGGAAGCGTTCCTCAAAGCCGGATTGATCTTCAAGGGGATTGGGAGATAAAAAAGTTGTTTTTATTGAGAAAAATGATATAATAAAAGCATAAGAGATAAGATCAAATATATGCCGAAAATAATTGTCGTCGAGGACGATCCGATGCTCGGGGAAATATACGAGAAAAAATTCTCGGACGCCGGTTTTGAAATGAAAATGGTGACGAGCGGCAAAGCGGTCGAAGGCGAAGTGGCAAACTATCAGCCGGAAATGGTGCTTTTGGACATCGTACTTCCGGATATGGATGGTTATGAAATTCTCGAGGCTTTGTCAAAAAACGAGCTTACTCGTTCCGTCCCGACCTATGTTTTCAGTAATTTGAGCGCCAAGGAAGATATTGAGCGGGCAACAACGCTTGGAGCAAAAGGTTTCATTACCAAATCAAGCTTCACACCGTCCCAGTTGGTTGAGGAAGTGAAAAAAATCTTGGGAAGCCAAGGAACAGAAACTGCGGCCGCGCCTGCGCAGACAGACACTCCGACTGCAAGCGGTGCGGAAAAAACCATTTCCAACCAGCAAGAATCGAACGGAAACAAAATTTTGATCATTGAAGACGA
>JAPLXD010000016.1 GCA_026396255.1 Candidatus Moraniibacteriota bacterium
TCACTGAATATGTGAAATACTACAATCAAGAAAGACAGCAGTGGAATTTAAAAAAGATGACCCCTGTGAACTACAGAAATCATCTTTTGACTTGCGTCTGACCTTTTTTACTTGTGTCTACTTCAGAGGGTACACTTCAAAGATAGAGCGGGGGCTTTTTTATTGAAAATATAAATTTTTTATTTTATTTATTTTTCCCAATATTTTGGGAGGGAAGTGGGGTCAGGGGTGTATAGAGAGTGTCGCCCAATGTAGGTTATGCGACACTCTAGGCTATTCTTCTTTACAACAACTTCTTTTGAGCTAACATCAAGGCTGCAATAGTCATACCATCTATTATTTTATTTTCCTCCACCATTTTATACGCTTGCTTTATCCCTATTTCAATTGGATCAATATATTCTGTCTCCTCCTTGTCCGCACCCACAAATTTCAGATCAGTCGCCAAGAATACAGAACAAATTTCAGATGACACGCCGTTATATGGAACAAATTTTCCAACTCTTTCCAACTTACCTGCTTTATAGCCCAACTCCTCTCTCAACTCTTCTTCAGCCGCTTTTCTGGCATTCGATCCCTTTTTCACACTTCCGCCAGGCAGTTCGATTGTCCATTTCTTGATGGGATAGCGATATTGTTTTTCGAAGAGAATTTTGCTTCCTTTTACCGGAATAATGAAACTTGATTCCTTGATATCAATAAAATAAAAATCTCCCTTCTTCTTGGTGTGAGTTTCAAAACGATCTTTCCGAATTTGCCACCACGGATTTTTGAAAACTATTTTTGATGAAAGAGTTTTCCACATAAAATTAAAATAAATTTTTAATGATAAATAATCATCTGATCAACGACCACGCCGCTGCCGTACAGCGCGCCGACATACGCTTTTGTCGAACTCAAGAAAATATTCGCTCCCCAATACGGGTCATGAACGACATAGTTGCCGTCTTTATCTTTGTCGTGAATGACCACATAGTGCCCCGCTCCCCTCTTTGTTGCTTTCACAAAAACGATGACCGGATTTTTGTTTTTCAGTTCCGTGTCAATGACATTCCAATCAATGTTCCCATGTCCGGTCGAGGACACCAAGTTCACTCCTTTCCAAGACTGCGGCCAGACGATCAGGTCGTGTGAGAAAATCGGCTGCTTGGCCAGGATGCCCGGATCGATGTTTACGCCGTGATAGTCCAAAACCATCGCCAGGGCCGTCACCGCGCAGCCATAGCTTTTCATAAGAGTATTGGAATACCCGATGCCTTGATCTCCCCAGCGAGAATCACGCTGGTTAAAATACCAGCTTGTGGAAGCAAGACCTGACTTTGGTTTTTGGATGTTTGCTTCAACTGCAGCCAGATCGGAACTTTTCTGCTGGCTCAATTCATCAATGTCGCCCAAAAGTGATTGTTTTTCTTCTTCAACATGTTGCAGAAGATCTTGGTATTTTTGCTCTTGCCCGTTCGTATCGGCCAAAAGCTGCTGCTTTGAGGCTTGCTCCCCGTCGAGCGCCAGTTTTTGCTGAGAGATATTCCCTCTTTGTTCTTTTTGCTGTTCGTTTTTCGCTTCAAGCGTTTTTTTCGCATTTTCCAGCTGACTTTGCGCGTCGCTGATCGAAGCAAGAACATTGTTAACCTTATCCCCTGTCTGCGAAATATATTCCGATTGGTTCATAAACTCGGAAAAGCTGGAATTTTTGAGAAGCATCTCAGTGAGCGTGTCCTGGTCGTTTTCATAGTAGGCCTGGAGCAGCTGCCCCAAAACAATTTTCTGCGCATCAATATCTTTTTGCTTTGTTTCAATTTGCGTGGAAAGTGTCCCGATATCCTGATCCGTAGAGTCAATATTCTGTTGAAGCGTGGTAATATCTCCCTCCAGAGACGAAATTTGGCTCTCCATGAGCTTTATCTGGTTCCCAAGCGTCTGAGCCTTGTTCTGGTTCAGATCAATCATCTGGCGATAGTTTTCCGCTTTTTGCTCGAGATCCTGGATTTGCTGCTGCTTGTCCTGGATTTGCTGCTGGTCGACCGGGCTTGTGGTCGCAGGGTTGGTCGCACCACTACTGCTTGTGCCATTTGTCGCACTTTGGGCAAATGAATGTTTTGTGATTAAATTCGCGGACAGAAAGATAAGAAGGAAATAAAAAGCTGTCGTCGCGTAGCGACACCTAAATTTGTCACCCTGCGGGTGATCCCCCGTAGGGGGAAATTTTGAAATTTTATCTTTCATTTTATTTTCTGTATGGATTTTTTGATTCTTTTAATACTTTCCGTCTTACCTATTACCCAAGTTACCTCGAATGGCGACGGGCTTTTCTCTTTTCCGGTCAAGGCGACGCGCAAAGGCCACAGCAGCTCTCCCCTATTCTTCGAATCGGCCGCTTCCATCAAGCGGTTTTTCAAATTTTCCAGCTCCCAATTTTTTTCTTCTATCCTGGAAAAAATATCCAATGATTTGTTCAGCGAATTTTTCAAATCATCATCGCTCATATTTTTCCATTTCAATATCTTTCCGTCATAATTCGGCGCGTCAAAATAAAATTCAGTGTTTTCGGCAATGTCAGAAAGTTTTTTCATCCTCTCTCTTTCCACGCTCACGATTTTTTCAAGATATTTGTCTGTCAATTCTGTATTTCCGCCTTTTCGGCGGATCGCCGATGAGGCGATTCCAAAATACGGCCGGCAAAGATCAGCCAGATCTTTGATATTTTTTTCGCGGATATAGAGTCCGTTCATCCAATCCAACTTTTCCAGGTCAAAAATTGCGCCGGCTTTGTTGAGTTTCGCCACATCAAACTGCTGCGCGAGTTCGTCAAGAGAAAATATTTCCTGCTCCGTTTTCGGATTCCATCCAAGAAGAGAGATGAAATTCACGACTGCTTCGGGAAGATAGCCTTTATTCTTGAAATCCTCCACACTTACATCTCCATCACGCTTGGATAATTTCTTTTTTGTATCTTTGTTGAGAATTGCGCTGAGGTGGCCGTACTGCGGCGGCTCCCAACCGAAAGCCTGGAAAAGCAGGATGTGTTTCGGCGCGCTCGGCAGCCACTCTTCTCCCCTGATCACGAGAGTCGTTTTCATCAGATGATCATCAACGACATGGGCGAGATGATAGGTCGGATAGCCGTCTGATTTGAGCAAAACAAAATCATCCAGATTTTTGTTCACAAATTTCATTTTTCCCCGCACCGCGTCTTCGAATTCCGTCTCCCCTGTTTCGGGAACATCAAAGCGAATGACATATTTTTCTCCAGCTTCCACTTTTTTTTCCGCCTCTTCGCGCGAATACGTTTTGAGACAGAGTTTGTCGTAGGCCGGCGCCAGCTTCGCTTTTTCCTGCACCGAGCGCAAAGTGTCGAGCCTTTCGGGCGTACAAAAGCAATAGTAGGCCTTCCCCTCTTTCACGAGCTGATGAACGTATTTTTGATATATTTCAAGCCGTTTTGACTGGATATACGGACCATATTCGCCTTTTTCGGCAATATTTCCCGATTCATCCAGAAATACGCCTTCATCATGCTTGATCCCTGCCCATTCAAGCGATTCAAATACTTTTTTCAAGGCATCGGAGACTATTCTCTTCTGATCCGTATCTTCAACCCGAATATAAAAAGTGCCATCATACTTTTTGGCATAAAGATAAACATAGAGGGCCGTCCGCAAGTTCCCTATGTGCATATATCCAGTTGGACTGGGCGCGAATCGCACCCTGGGTTTTTGGTTCATAAACCTAAAGATATTTATGAAAAACGAGCAGAATAGAAATTCCCACCGCTGACAGGAACAATCCCCGCAGAAACAAGAATGTTTTTTCATTGTTGAAAAAACGCCAACCGGACAAAAAACCGACACGGGCATAGGTGTTAATCACCAGAAACACCGTCCCGAAAAGGAAAAAGAAAATAATGAAGAGCACCAGCGACAGGAGATCGGCCAAAAAAGATTGCTCTGTGATCAGCGTACCGAAGAAAAAATGGGAAAGCGGCATGTAGAGAAATTGGAAAAATACGATATAGGAAAACAAAAAGGCGCTGATGAACCTTTCGATCTTTGAGAGATAATCTTCTTCATACTGCTGGTTGGAAACCAGCATACCAAGAAAAAAAATTGCAAGTACCGCGTATGTTGAATAAGTCGACACCGGGCTCCAATTGATTTGCAAAGAACTCCAAATCGCGAGAACAGCGATGATAGCTGAGATTGAAAAGATAATAAACCTTTTGTTCATGATTTTTTTTCTGACAACGAGATTACCGGAAATACCACCACTGCGTTCCAGATCCGCCGGAATCTTTTCGGCTCTTGCGCTAGCCGCCAAGACCACTCCAGACCCAGCACCCGGAAAAAACGCGGAGCGCGGCGAATTTTTCCGGTGAGAAAATCAAAAGCCCCCCCCACTCCGATGAGGATTTTCGCGTTCGGAAATTTCGCCCGGTTTTCAAAGATGAATTTTTCCTGCTCCGGCGCGCCAAAATTGACGAACACGATTTCGGCCTGATTTATTATACCATTTTTGAAGAACTCCTGACTAGGCAAAAAATATTCGGATTTTGCGGACAAATTGGGATGTTTTCTTTTGATTGCCTGCTCTATTTCTTTCGGCAGGCTCAAGCTGTTTTGGGCTGAAACTACCAAAATTCCATGCTTTTTATCTTCTGCCAACTCCAATAAAAAATCAACCAGGTCAGCCCCGGAAAATCTCGCTCTTATTTTGTTCCCTTTCAAAAAACTCACCAGCTTCAACCCAAACCCGTCGCAAATATTCAAGTCCGCGCTATTGAGAATGTTTCTATACTTCTCATTCCGATGCGCTTTGAGAAGAATTTCCGGATTGAGTGTCGCGACGAATTTTTGCCGGGGGCTGTTTTCAAGAAAATTTGAAATTTTTTCTTTTATTTCCCTTACAGAAAAGTTGTCGATTCTGACTCCAAAAATTGTAATATCGCTTTTCATAAAATCCCTCTCCAACTCTCCCTTTATCAAAGGGAAAGAGATTTTTATTCCACATCTACCTGGTATATTCCTGCCGTGTCATCTTTTTTGTCGGAATGGATTTCAGAATTGTCCGCGCCATATACCCCGAAAATTACATCATTTTCGTCCGGTTTAATATTTGGAAGATCGGCGCTAATAGCCTGTTTCTGGCCAATATTTGTTATATATTTACTGAAAACTTCTTGCCCGTTGAGAAGAACTTTGATCATAAGCGGTTTTGAGACCTTCACATTGAAGTCGAGGCGGCTGCTTTGGACCTTTCTGGTCATATTGACCAGTTTCATTCCCGCACCATTCTCCGCAAAGCGTACAATGCCGTTCTTTGCGTTGCTTTTTCCGACCCAATGCGGATTGGAATAGTCCATCGCCAAAAACATATGTGAGGGGGTTTGACTTCGGTCGATTCCGCAGGCATACAAATAATCATCCGTATATACGTCGGAACATTTTATCACGCTCGCTATATAGGCTTTAGCCGGGTAAAACATATCCGGATCGCCCTTCTCGGGATTTCCCTTAAGTCCCTGCTTGTCGAGGATAATCCAGCGAATATTGTAATAATTGAGAATTTCGCTCGAAATATCATAATAAGCATTTTTCATAATATCAGTATCGTTGCCGCTCGCTCCATTGGGTATATCATAGAGCAACGTCCGGATGATCGGCGTCCCGCGCTGGAAGGTATAGTGATTGTCAATCACGCGGGCGAAATCGTAGCCGTTGATCGTATTTTTGCGATGGATACTTTTCCAGACCAGATCGCGCGAAGCGAAATCGTAGCTTGTGTTTCCCGGAACTTCGAGAACGCTATAGCTGGCCTTGTCTTGCCCCAATCTTTCATAGAAAGAAGAATGGAGAAGTGAATTTGTCTTGAATGGAACAACGAGGAAATCAAGAATAATAATCAAGCCGACCAAGGAATATAAAATTTTAGATTTTTTATCTAATATCCAACCCGAATTATCAATCCCCTCATCGCCTGTCTCATTTTCTTTATTTTGAGCTTTGAGCTTTGCGTTTTGAGCTTTTTTTTGCAAAATATTTTGGAGATATGCTGCCCCCCAGGCTGCCAGCATTGAAAACCCGAGTATCGACCAAATAAAAAGCCGTCCCACTGTCCGGATATTTTTGTAAAAAGGCACGTATTGATAAATGAAATAATACGGCATTTTGACCGGCGGATCGAGCAGTCCCTTGTAGTGCAGATACGGTCCCCACGACAACACATAAAAACCGATTGCCACAAAGAACCAGAAAAGTATGCCCCTGGTTGGAACATTTTTCTTCTTGAGTAATCTTATTCCGAAAATTCCCAAAAGGGAAAGCAAGAGTACGGAGTACCCGGCATAGGCCGAAAATGTGCTGTCCGAATTGCGCTCAAATTGGTCGCGGAGGTGCGGAAAAGTGTTCGGCCAGAATGTGTGGAAATTGGGAGGCACAAAAATGCTCAGCGCGTCGTTCGAATATTTCACGGCCGATTTTAACCCGGCATCGAGAAAGTTGTTGTTGGACCCGGCAATCACAAAAAGTGATCGAAACATAAAAAAGAACAAGATTGACAAAACAACCGCACTTGTTCCGGCATAGGCCCAAAATTTTCCTCGCAAATATATTTTCGGCTGAACAATAAGCTTGTAGATGAGAAAAAACAAGATGAAAATGACCGTAAAAGCCAAGAGCTGGTGCTCTACGAAACCAACCAGAAGCAAAAATAAGGCAGCAAGAGAAAAGTTCCTAAGCCTCAAATCTTCGAAAAATTTGAACAGGTACAACGCAAAAAAAGGAAGCCATTCCTGGTGCATTGTTCCGGCATTGGTGGACAGGGCATTGTGGATATGAAACGGAGAAAAAGCAAAAATGATCCCGGCAATGAGCGAGGCTGGTTTGTTTTTGGTGAAATAAAAGGCCAAAAGATACGCGCCGAATCCGGAAAGAATGAAGGACGCAAAAAACAAAAGATTGTAGCCAATCACCCGACCGAAGATCAGCTGAAAATAGGCATATAATGTCGTAATATTGAATTCAGACCGCTTGATGAGCTCAAATGTCCCTTTGAAAATACCTTGGTCGGAAAGCAAATTCGCCTTGTCCCCGGCCACACCGACCACTTGCATCGTATCCGCTCCGGAACTCGGCACGGACGAGAAAAAATGCCAGGCTGAAGGCCAAGTAAGAATAATTGAAAGCAAAGCAAAAAAAAGGATAACCCTGAATTTTTCGTTTTTGAAAATTGTCACTATTTTTTTATTCATATTTTCCTTTCCAATCATTTCTTCTGATCCGCAAAAGATCCCAGATCATATTCATCGGATCGCGGAATATCCGGAGAGATCTTGAGGGCGGATTTTGGAGATGAATCGGAAGCTCTTTGATCTTATACCCACATTTGTTCGCAACGAAGATGACTTCCGCATCGAAGGCGAATCTTTTCACGGTGAGTTTGGGAAAAATTTTCATTGCCGCTTCTCGCCGAAAAACTTTGAACCCGCACTGCGTGTCTTTCACGTTCCAGTTGTTGGTGATGATCATCCTGATCAGACGAAAAGCTTTTTCCATCAGCTTGCGGTGGAACTGCACAGACTGGATGATTTTGAGTCCTGGAACAAACCGGGAAGCAATGACGATGTCATGGCCGTTCTGAATTTCCGCAACAAATTTTTCGAGCTCTTCGATGGGGATCCCGAGATCCGAATCAACAAACATCCCAACGTCGCTTTCTTCACCGATTGCCAACATTCCATCTCTCACGGCGCCTCCCTTGCCCTGGTTTTCTTTGTTGTCAATAACCTTTATCCCGAGTTCCTGTTGGAGCGCCAAAAGCTCCTCCGCTGTATTGTCGCGGCTTCCGTCATTTACGGCAATTATTTCGTAGTGATCAAACCTTTGTTTCAAATAATCGTCGATTTTCTTGATGTTTTTCCGGATATTCTTGCCTTCGTTGAAACAAGGAGTGACTACGGATATTTTCGTGTTCTTCATATATTCAACTTCAGTATCACATTTCTTAATCTACTATATTTTTCTCAATTTTTCCAGTGCTTTGGCAAACTTTGTGCTTATTTAAAAATATCCTTGAAAAATACTCTTTTTGAATTTTGAAGGTCGTCAACACTCTTATGGAAAGTCGGCAACACCTGATCAACAAAACTATCGTTCGGCTTGAGGGTTCGAACTGTATAGGCACCGAATTTCTTTTCACCGGTAGCAGAAAATTCAGAGCCAAGAGACTCGCTTAGCTTGCTATTCGCCGCTCTCGTGAGCTTGGTGTCGAAATAACACGTATTTTGATCGACAGTTTTCACATCAGTCAGAGACAGTCCGTTCTTTCCTTTGAGCGCGAGCAAATATTTTATCGGCCGACCATATTCCGGAGCTGAATTATAATAGACCGTGCTCTTCGGACAACTGGCGGCCATGAAATCCACCGCATTTTCAAGATGCCAAAGAACGATGCCATCGCGCGCCTTGAGGATGATCGTTCTGTTTGGATAGATCCCCTTCTTCTGGGCAGATTCGATTTCTTTGAACCATTGGTATGTGCCAAGCAGGTTTGCCAGGATCAGAACCGCTGGAATCGCGAATGCCAGACCGATCCAGATGATTTTTTTCGGTTTTTCGAGACGCAAAAAGAATTGCGAAATATATCCGGCAAACATGAAAGGCAAGGTGATCATTGGCAGGAAAAAACGCGGCCGGATGTCAAAAGCGATCGGGATATAGGCTAAAAAATACACTACAAACCAACAGAAAGTCAGGAGCAAAAACTTTTTCTTGACCGCATCTTTTTCTTCGCGATAAAATTTCAAATTCAAAACAAGGGCCGGAATCATGAAAAAAATCCAAGTCAAATTGGCTGGCAAGGAATCATTGTTTTTTACTATGTATCCGGTCAGAATAGTCAACCAGTTTTGGCCGAAATAGGAAAAATCGCGGGTAATATTTTCCCAAAGGGCGTGGTTTGAGGCCTTGGAATGGATAGCCGCCACAAATTCCTTTGAATTTGCTCCATGCGTATGGATTTCATTGGCCACAACCGGGGCATAGAGGATCATTACCATCGCCAAAAACAAAATAACCTTTTTCCAGTCCAGATATTTTCGAAGTCCCTTGCGCTCGAACCACAAAAAAACAAGGGTGACGAGAGGCAAGGTCAAAAAAGAGAGAAAATGAAGCTGGGTCGAAACCGCGAACGACAGGCCGGCAACCGCCACCCAGCGCAAGCGATATTTCACTTTCTCATCAAACACATTGAGAAGGGCATAGAAAAACAGCAGATTGAAAAACGGCAAAGCGTTTGGATTCCAGGAAAACCGCGAATATTCGATGGCAAGAAAACACAAAGCATATGCCGAAGCCAGAATCATCGACCAATTTCGGTCAAAATATTTTTTGAGCAGAAGATAAAAAAGCGGGATGGAAAGGATTGAAAAAAACAAATCGGGATAGGCCAAGACTGACGGGCTCACGCTGTGAAAAAGAACGGCGGCGGCATATTGGAAATAGTAGAAGACCGGCCCGAGGTTGAGATGAGTTCCGCCGGCTTTCGGCCCCAAAAGCGGCAGCCAGCCTGGCCCTTTTTCAAAGGCTTGCCGGGTGAGAGAAGCGTCCCGCGCCTGATCCATCTTGAAAAAAAGCCAGTCGTGAAAATGCCATACGCGCAAAAAAATTCCGACCGCCACGACAGCCGCAAATATGATTATTTTCCAATTTTTTTTGAAAAATTCAGTCATCAGAATGTTTTTGACCATTTCACGCCGTATTTCCGAAACCAGTCTGCTATTTTGCCGCTGCTAACTTTTTTGTTTTTCTGGATAGCGCGCCGCTTTTTGACCAGATCCGGAATATTGGCAACAACACTCCCCCACGCCCGCAAGATTTCCTTCGCAACCATAGTTTTGTTTTGTCCGGAAAATTCCGCTCCTTTTCTTCCTTTTTTCATTATAACTCGAAAAAGCAAAAAAATGTACCTGACGGGCGTGAAAACGAGCAGAATGACCGCCAACCGGCAAAGAGGATAGTTTTTGATCAGTGTGAAAAACCGGTTGCGGTTGAGATAGTAGGCCTTGAAACCGGAAATTCCTCCAGCGGTTGCGCTATGGACGTGCCACGCGACGGCTTTGGGACAATAGAACGATTTGAATCCCGCCAGCCGCATTCGCCAAGCCAGATCAACATCTTCATAGTAGGCAAAATGGCTGTTGTCAAAATACTCACCCTCGGACAATTGAGTTTTCTCCAGGGCTTTTCGGGTGAAAAGTGAGGCCGCACCGGTTGCTCCGAAAATCTCTTTTTCTTCATCGTATTTTTTGCCGTCTTTTTCGCTGTATCCCCGGTTTGTCGCCACTCCGTCAACGCTCAAAAGAATTCCGGCACAATCAATTTTTTCCGGCTCGAAAAAATTCAAAACTTTCGGCTGTGCCGATCCTGCATCGGGATGCTCTTGGCTGCAATTTATCATATTTTCAATGAATTTTTCGTGAAGTTTGGTATCATTGTTGAGAATGAAGACACATCCGATGCTTTTGTCTTCAAGCGCCTTTTTTATGCCGATATTGTAGCCTTTCGCAAAACCGGTATTTTCCTTTAATTGAATAATTTCCGTTTTGGGATAATTTTCTCGAACAAAATCAACCGATCCGTCTTTCGACCCATTGTCTACAAAGATCACTTTAAAGTCCCGATAACTTTGTTTCTCAAGTGAATCAAAACAGTCTTTCAAATATTTTTTGCCGTTCCAATTGGCGATGATAACAGCGGTTTCGATCATCTGAACTGCGCTCAATTATTATTTAGAGTATCATCAATGTTTTGGGGATATGATTTTGACCCAAGCTGCCTTTGGTTTTTCAGAATATATATCCCGATTTCCCCGAAATTTTGGTACTGCTTGATCGGAAAACCTTTTGTGTCAACTGCCAAACCGCTGCCACCTTTTTTCCCTACATAAAAAAGCTGGGCATCCGGCGGAATATTATTATAATCTTTCTGCTCCCGAAGAAGCGTGATATTTTTCTCTGAAAACACATAGGACAGCGGATAATAATAATTTTGCATATATTTCCCGTCAGCTATCATATAAATCTTCCCCTCGGAACCTGCCTGGGAAACAATATAATCCCGCATATGGGTCAGTTCTCCCAAAACCACGTGCTGCGGCTGACTGTGATCATTTGACGCATAAAGTTTCGTTTCAACCAAAAGGGTATTGAAATTGAATCCAATAATGAGCGCACTAACGACGAAAACGGCCGGAAAAAATATTTTTGGATATTTTTGTCTTACAAATTCAAATATAAGGCCCAAAAAGAGATATGGGACAAAAAATACCTGGAGATAGTATCTCAGAGGCGCATCTGCTATGACCGGATAAATAATAAGAAAAGATAACCCAATATACAAGCCGATCAAACCCAAAAATGTTTTTCTTTTTTGATCTTTTTCCCGGCGATAAAAATATATCAAGAGGCCATAGCCGAATATGGAAAAAAGCAAACCGGCCGCCATCTCAAGTATTTTTTTCACATCGAGGGGGATACCGAGTAATTTTTGCTTGTACATTCCCACGGCAATCGTCAGATAATTGCATTCCACCTTGTTCCCGAGTGAAGAAATGATGTGGGTGTTGGCTTGGACATGGCAAACAGCGTCAAGAGCCAGCGGATTGTATCTTTCGTTGGCAGCCCCTGTGCTATCCGTGGATCCGGCAGACAGCTTGAACAGTTTTTTTGTATTGGAAAAATTGTGCCGGGTTTCACTGACGATCTGATTGGTGTTGAGGAGCAAAACGATGCCGATGATCAGCAGCCAGCGTTTCCAAAGGCGCCAATTGCTTTTGAGCGAAACGACGAGAGTGATCAAGCTAACCGAAGTCAAAAGAAAAATTAAAATCGTATGGAGCTGGATACCGATACCCACCGCCACCCCGATCCCCACAATCCAGCCCCAATGCACGCGCTCTTTTTCGGTGAGAAATTTCCAGAGCGACAGCAAAAAGAGCAGTACAAAAAAAGGCATCGGATTCGGATTCCAGGCGAACCGGGAATATTCAATGGCAAAGTAGGAAACGGAATAGAGCCCGGTGAGCACCAGTGAGATATTGGTCTTGAAATATCTTTTCAGAAAATAATACAGCAGCGGAATCGCCAAGATGTTGAAAAACAAGTCCGGATAGGCCATCGTACTTGGCGCGACTCCGAACAATTTGCCGCTGGCGATTTGGAAATAATAGTACATCGCCCCCAAATCAAAACTCGTGCTGGCCGCCCGGAAGCCCATCAGCGGCAAGGGAGATTTTCCAGCCAAAAAATCTTTCACCACCAGCACGTCGCGCGCCTGGTCCGGATAGAAATACAGCCAATCGTGAAAATGGTAGGTGCGCAAGAATATTCCGACCACTATGATCAGCGCGAGAATCCAAATGCGTTTCGGAATTTTACTTATTGAATTTTTCATGTCGCTTATCTTCATATCATTGCTGCGACCCGTTCTTTTGAACAAGCAGCATGGAAAAACTTCCGTAGTCTTTGTACTGAAGGATATTCACACCTGTGTCTAAGACAATTTTTTTCCGATTTTTCTGCCTCACAACCTGAAAAGATTGGTCGGGCAGCGGCAAGTTCTTGAGCAAGGACAATTTTATGTTCGACCTTCCGACCAGATATTTGAGCGGCGTATAAGCTTTGTGCAGAAATTCTTTGTCCCCGGAAATATATACATTCTTTTTATTGCTTGCGTTGGTAACGATAAATCGGGAAAATTCCTCGGCCTCCTTGAGAATTGTGACATTGACATCGCTTCCCCCGGGATTGCCATAATTCGCGAACACGGCAAATGATTTTTGGACGAAGAAAAGATTCGAGCCAAGGCCGAGCAGAACGAAGGGAAGGAAAACGAGCGGGAGATAGAATCTCACTGAAAGCTCATAGGCCATCTTTGTGAAAACGAGGTAAGCTATTCCCGTGAAAACAAACACAATTCCCAAAAAGGCCTTCTGATCCGCATCCGCCTCTTTCAAAAAATATCTGACAGCCAGGACCAGCCCGCCCAAAACGAATACGGAGCCAAAAGCGAATACCACGACATTCGCTTTGCTGCTGCCGGAGCCAAAAGAACATTTGTCGGAGATTTCGTATCCCGAAGCGATATAGATGTTCCCTTGAACCAAGCAGCTTGTGCTTTGAAAAATATTTCCAGCCACGGTGCTTTCCGCTTTCTGCTTGGTCTTGAGCCCCTGGAAAAAAGCTGTAATATTTTTTCCGTTTGTCTTATGCATATCAATCAACTGCGGAATGTTGACGAAAAGAGACACGGCCAGAACAATCAAAAAAAATTTCAGTACGTTTTTTTTCTTGAACAGAAAATAGCCAAAAACAAGAACCGTCACCGCCGGCAGGATCACCAAAAGCGTCGTATGGAGTTGGACGCCCACTCCGATTGCGACACCGGCCAATACCGCCCACAAAAATTTGTGTTTGCCCTTCCGGGAAACAACTTCGTGGATTGCATACAAAAACAAAAGAGTCCAGAACGGTGTTGAATTCGGATTCCAGCCGAAACGGGCATAGAAAATCGCATAGGCCGAAACAGCGAATATCGCTGTCAGATACAAGGATACATATTTCTCAAAATATTTGCGAAGAAAAAAGAAAAGAAGAGGAATGAACAAGATCCCCGTGAACAGATCCGGATAGGCCATTTTGTCCGGAACGTTTCCAAAAATTTTGGCCGAGACGATTTCAAAATAGTAAAAGGCCGCTCCCAGCCGGAATTGAGTTCCCCCGGCTTTGGGACCGAGCAGAGGCATCGGCGCAGATCCGTCGACCGCGCTTGAAACAATCAGCGCGTCTCTTCCCTGGTCGGCGTTGAAGCGCAGCCAGTCGTGATGATGCCAGGTGCGCAAAAATATCCCGACGATCAGAATGGCCAGCAGGATCCACCAAAACTTCGGAATATTTTTTATAATTTCAAGTATCTTTTGATGCAAGAGTTTTGATAATTACTTCAGTTTAGATTTCAAATATCCGTAATATTCAACGTTCGCGCTATTTTTGTTCGTATAGTTTTCCAAAACTTTTTCCCTGGCAATCTCGCCCATTTGTCTCCTCAAATCACCATTCAGAATCAACTTCTCCAGTTTTTCTTTCCATTCTTCGTCATCACCGGCCACAAATCCGTCCACACCGTCCTCGATCGCCTCTCGAAAGGTTTGTGTCGCCGCAGCCACTGTTGGCACGCCCACAATCCCCGCTTCGATGAATTTTAGTTCCGATTTTGACTCGCAAAAAGGGTTGCCGATCTCAAGCGGCGCAATATTGATGTCAGCGCCCGCAATATTTTCTAGATGCTTCTCCCACGGCACAAAGGGATGTTTTTTCACCCGCTCGTCGAAATTTGCTTGCCTTTGATCAATTTCAAGCGGACCGAAAAGATGCAGTTCGACTTGCGGATATTTTTCGAGAAGGCCGGAAAGGACGTCTTTCACCGTCTCAAAATCCTTGTCGTGGCTGGCTGTTCCGGAAAAATAGCCAATTTTCACAGGCGTGGAGATTCGATCTCCATTTGGAGATCGAATCTCCAAAATCTTTTGCGCGACTTCAACATCATAATTCGACAACTTGTTTTTCGAAACGAAAACTTGTTTTCCATGTGTCTTCAATTTTTCCGCAAGATATGACGTTGCTGTCACACAAGTTTTCGCATAATCGTCGTTCAAAATTTCGCTGCCCACTCCGGTCTCATATTGCTTGCGCTCAAGCGTGTTGAGTCTTTCAAAAAAGTCCATCCGCTTCACATACTCCGGATCATAGACCAGATCGTCCGTTTCAAAAATAATTTCTTTTTTTTGCGCCTTGATGTTTTCGATCATCTTCGCGATGGTATTGGAATAGATCGTCTTTTGGAAAATAAAAATCTTGAACCGGTCAGCGTAGCGCGGCAAGAGCGGATTGTCCTGGACCGTGACGCTGCATTTGAAGCCATGCAGCCTCAACTCTTCCGCCTGCCGCTCGCTGCGATATTTCGCGCTGTCCCCCACTCCGCTGGAAATGAAAAGGATGTCGCCCGATCCGACGCGTCCGAACAATTTGAAAAAAGAAACGACGGATCTTTTCCCGCCGCGCAAAATTCCCTCGCGTTTCATCGCGCTGATCCCCTTTCCCAATTTGACCGACCACGATTTCATTTTTTTGTTAATTTCTCAAATATCTCAAACAACTTTTTGGCTTCTTTTTCCTCACCCAATTCTTCCATATCATAATGAATTTTCTCTGAAGTTTGGATACCCTCCAAGATGCCGTCCAAATCGCCGAAATTCTGCATATAATGGCCTTTTTCTCCCAGTCTCGCGCGGTTGAATTCTTTTTCGAAACAAACGATCGGACATCCGGCCGCCATCAGATTGACCAATTTTCCGCTGCCTTCCGTCGTACTGCCATTTTTCGGATCAATCGCCGCGTCAGCCAGCGCCAGATAGGCCGGCAAAGAAAAATATTTCACTCTCCCCGCAAAATATACGGAATCTCCAAGATTATTTTTTCCGACATATTCTTTGTATTTTTCTTCATCGTTTCCAAATCCGCCGATGAGCAGTTTCCAATCTTTCTTTTTCCAAAGCTCGGCTTTTTCCTTCCGAGAGTTGAACTCTCGGAATTCCTCAAAGCCAAGCTTTTTTATATTCTTGAATGCTTCGAGCAGTTCGCCGACTCCCTTGTTGTCGCTCAATCCCCCGATATAGACCAATAACTTTTTTCCTTCCGCCCATTCTTTGATCTCGGCAATCTTTTTCTGCTCATCTTGGGTCAAGCGCGGAATATTCCGGAAAAGCTCCAAATCAATCCCGTCGCGGACGATGTCGATTCGATCCTTGTGCTTGTACAATTGTTCCATCTGCGGCTTCACGTTCTCACTGCTCACCACCAGCCAATTGCAGCGGTTGATCAAACGGCGAGAAAGCCATACGAAAAACCGGCGGGCGATGAAATTTTTCCGGTTGTAGCTTTTGAACTCTTCTTCGAGATCCGCCTGCAAATCAACGACCACGGGAGGATTTTGAAATGTCAGTCTTTTTGCCACATATCCGACACCAAATCCTTCGTACATATGGCCATGGATGATGTCCGGTCGAAATTCCTTGATCAGCCGGCGGCACAAGAAAATCAATTTGATGTCGAGCCAAAATTTTCCCCAGGAAAATCCCGGAGCCGTCCGTTTGTACCATCCGACTTTCCCGATCCGCTCGATATCAAGACCGGCAATATCATCTCCCGAAAAATAGGTGCAAATTTTCACTTCAGCCCCGAATTTTTCAAGATATTTCGCGTCGCCGTATATCCGCATATGGCAGCCCCGATCGGAAAAGAAAGACGTCGCTGCAATCGTCAAAACTTTCATCATATTTTTTCGATATTATCCCCGGGAATCGGTTCCGGATAGAAAACAAATCTTTTTCTCATAAAAAAATTCCACTGGAGAACCAGTATGATTGCCACCAATTTGGCAATCATCACGTATATTTTCAGCTTGTCCACCAAAACCCAAAGGATGAGCTCCGTCCAAGCCAGCCCCCCGAGGCCAATCATCGCGAAAACGGAAAATTCCCTTTTGATTTTTCCGCTGCTCTGGAAAACCAAAAACGAGTTGAGAATATAATTGACGGTTATGCCGCAAAGAAAGCTAACCGCAGCCACAACGAGATAGTTGAGATGCAAAAAATGGGTCAAAACAAAAAGGATGCCGACGTCCGTGGCAGTTGCGACCGCTCCGCACATCAGATAGCGAAAATATTGCAAAAGACCCTTGTTGACCTTCCGGCCCAGGATTTTTTCGATAATTTCATCGATCCAGTCTTTTATGTTCATATGAAATACAATTCACTTATTGATTGATAAATTCTGACGCTTTAAAAACTTTCACAAAATCGTTTGGATTGTTGTTGATGATGAATCGGAAGGAATAGTTGTTGCTCTTGTATATTTTCTCGAAATCCGCGATATTTTTGAGCGATTTGGACATCTTGAGGCTGCGGGAGCGGCGGTCGGTCGAAACGACAAAATAGTCGATCTTGTTCTGCAAAAAAGTTGTTTTCTTGAAATCGATGAAACATTTTCCGGCAAAAACTTCGCAAACCGCCCCTTTGTCCGACCAAATCGTCATATCATGGGCGTTGGGCAAACTATTGAGATAGCTGGCCGCCTCGAAGCTCCCTTCCCCCATTCCCTTGAGGTTCACGATGAAATTGTTCGGCAAAATTTCGGACGCATAAGCCAGAAAATTCGGCCGGGAGATGAAGAGACTGCCCAAAAGCACGACAATCAAGACCGCGTAAACTGTCAAAACCGGAACAAATTTCTTGACTTTTTTTATTTCAAGAAATTGGGAAACGCCGATAGCCGCCACCACAAAAATAAGCGGATACACTATAATCTGGTATCTCACCGTTGCAATCACCGAATTTACCGCGTTGCCGAGATAGAAGATGAAAAGAAAGATGAGAATATAGACAACGGTGATCGTATCGCGCCGCATTTCTTTTTTTCGGAAAATATTGACCACAGAGAGCAGAATCAAAATCAAAATGAGCGGTGAAACGCTGAAAAGCAAACTATAGAGATCGGAAGAAATCGCGCCGCCGTATTTTTGCAGTCCATTCCCCTGTCCAAGCCCTTTGGGCTGCGAAATAAGCGCCTGCATATCAATAATATGAACATGCCCGTAAACGTGCAAAAAAACGAAAGCGGCGAAAGCCAGAAACAAACCGGCGAAAAATTTGGCAATCACACCGCGATATTTCGCCAAAAAACCAAAGATGATATTTGAAAACTTGGCTTCAAGCAAAAACGTATCCGCAGCCACCAAAACAATAAGACCGACAAAGAGCGGCCAGGTGGATGAGAAAACTTTGTTCCCGATCGTGGCATGGATAAGCGTCGAAATTTTGACCCAGGTCGCCGGGAAGAAAACAAAAGCCGTCACCATGGTCGCCAGGACAAGAATGACATAGTTGGCGAGCGCTTGTTTCAAATATTCCCCGATGGCAACCTTTTTGTGGGCGTGGAAGATATATTCCAAAAAGAAAACCAGGAAAAAATAGACCAGGAGGATATTGGCCACATATTTGGTGATGACGGAAAGTCCGAGAAAAAAACCGGAGAGAATAAGAAATTTTCTTTCACTTCCTTTGAGAAAAACGAAAAGACTAAGCGTAGAAAGTGCCGTGAGGATCCAAAGAAGCGCGTCCGAATTGATGATGAGGGAAATGCCCAAGAGGACCGGGGAAAGACCCATGAAAAGAAGCGAGAACCTGGCCACGTTTTTCCCGAGCAGCTTTTTGATGAGCCAATAGAAAACGGGAAGCATGGCGAGCGTGAAGAGAAAAACAGGCAGGCGCAATTTGAAATAGATGTCCCGGATCTTTTGGATCTGGTCGGGCGTTTTGGGGTCATAGCGCAAAGGCTGGAGATCTTTCGGATTTTCACCGATGAACGGCAGTCCCGCCCCGGAAACAATCGCCAAAGGCACGCCCGGCTTGTCGGATATGTTCGTGTTTTTCCACTTCATCTTCTGGATCGCGTTCCAAAACGTGGGAACCCGGCCATACGACCAATACGGCTCGTCCACTCCGGAAAAATTTGCCAAGCGATGAAATCCGAAATAGAAGCTCGAAGCGACAATGACCAAAAAAATGAGGATTGTGATTATTCTTTCTTTCATAAGCTTATTTTGCTCCTTAATCCAATAAAAATTAGCCTTAATGGCTTCGAATCAGGCTATATAATTATATCCCAAAAAAACGATTTTGTGAACCCCTCACCACGGCCGCAAATCCCCCTCTAAATTGCATTTACATAGCTTATCCGTGGTGAGGGGCGAATGGCTCATCGCAGTATTTCAAGGCAAGCTGTCGGCCTTCATCACTTTCACAAAATTTCCGCTTCGGCCGCCAACGTTCAGTTGAAATTGGTATGGATTTGTTTCCGAATATAAGCTGCCGACTTCGATGGCGCCATTCAGTTTTGTAAGTCTTGTTTGTGCCATATGGACGGATTTGGCTTCCCTCCCCGCACTGACGACAAAATAATCAAAACTGGTATTCAGCTGATCCGGCTTGAGGGTGTCCGAACAGGCTCCCACAAACGCCTCACATACCCCGCCTTCATCCGCCCACACCTTGATATTTTTCGCATCAGGAAGGCCGTTGAGATATTGCGCCGATTCCCAGCTGCCGTCACCCATATTGCGCAAATCCAGAATATCTTGTTTTGGGAGCAAATCGGATGTGTACGACAGATAAAAGGGCCTGATGGAAACCAGCGACCATATGGAAACGGCAAACAAGATCAAAAGAACAGCCAGGTGCGAACGAACGGAAGAAAAATATTTTTTCAGACTTTTCATGTCCAGCAAATGGCCAAGCCCGATAGCGGCGATGATGGAAGCGACGGGATAGAGGACGATCTGATAACGGGGAGTCGGACTCACTCCGCTGGCAGCGGATCCGAGGTAGTAAAAAAGAATAAACAGGAGCAGACAGAAGACGGGCAGCGACTCGTCCTTTCCCATCCGGCGCACGCCGGATCGCACCACGGCGAGCACGAAAAGAATGGCTGCGGCGGGAATGAGGCTGAAAAGAAACGGATAAAAGGAAGAGAGCATGATGATGAGAGGTTCGCCAAAACGCGCGTTTATTTGCTTGAGTTCAAGCGTCGGAAAATTGAAGACCGGCTGGAAATCAAAAAATTTCATCCCCGAATACGTGTTCACGAAAACAAAAGCCATCAAAGCGAGCGCGATGGCATATACGGCTCCGCGAAGCCAATTTTTTCGCGTCCGGATTGGATCGCATATCATACTGATGATTTTGCTTTTCAGAAGATAGGTATCAGCAGCGGCCAAAAGCAAGAGCGCGAAAAAAATGCGCCAGGTCCTATAGAACGCCTTGCTGTATATGGTCACGTCAAGCAAAATTTTCGGCTTCACCCAGACGGCCGGGAAAAAAACAAAGATCGTCACGGCCGAAACCAGGATCAAAAGCCCGAAATCGGCGAAGGCTTTTTTGAAATACTTTTCGGCTCCGCGCGTTTCGCCCTCGAAAATATATTTCAAAAAAATAAGCCCGAAAAAGAAAAGAAAAAGGATGTTCGCGATATATTTGTCAATAAGAGCCAATCCCAGCAAAAATCCGCTTAAGTATAGGAAATTTCGGTTGTTTTCTTTTTGGTAGACCAGAAAACTCAAAAGGGCGAGCGGGATCAAGCTCCACAAAACAGCGTCCGCGTTGATCATCAGTGAAATCCCGAGAAGAACGGGAGAAAGCCCGATGAAAATGATCGAGGACCGGGCGATATTTTTCCCCAGCAGCTTTTTGATGAGCCAATAGAAAATAGGCAGCATGGCCAGCGTGAAGAGATATACCGGCAGGCGCAAATCAAAATACAGGCTGCGGAGCGCCTGCAAATCTTGTGGGCTTTTCGGTGCGTAGCGCAAGTCTCCGAGCTTCGCCGGATCGCCGCTCACCCAATGCAAACCGATGCCGGAAATGGCCGCCAAGGTGACGCCTGGCTTGTCGCAAAGCGCCGTGTACTTCCATTTCATACTTTGGATAGCATCCCAAAATTGGGGCACCCGGTCGTAGGACCACAAAGGCTCGTCCACGCCGGAATAACTTTCAAGACGATGAAATCCGAAATAAACGCTTGTCGCGATGACAGCGACAAAGATCGAAATCGTGATGATTCTTTCTTTCATCTTTAATTTTCGATGATTTCTTTTATTTTATAATTCATTCCTCCGTGCGCCTTGTAATAGCTTTTCGTGGCAATATCGGCCAAGAGTCCGAAAATGAAGAGCTGGATCCCCGTCAGCAAAAGAAATACCGCCACCAACGGCCAGTTCTTGTCCGACATCCTCACGCCATAGGCAAATTTTTCCACAAAAAGCACCGCGGTCAAAATGAAGCCGAGTCCAAAGACAAGCAAACCGCCGGCGCCGAAAAGATGCAAGGGCCGGTTGGCGTATTTTTTCCAGAACCAGATGGAAATCATGTCGACGATTCCCTTTACTCCCCGCTTCCAATTGTATTTGGTCACGCCGTGCTTGCGCGGATGATGACTCACCGGAATTTCCCCCACCTTGAAACCCTGGATCTTGAGGGCGGCCGGGATGAACCGGTGCATTTCGCCGAAGAGATCGAGATCATCAAAACATTCCCGCTTGTAGGCTTTGAGGCTGCACCCGCTGTCCTGGATCCCATCGTCAATCAGAATTTTGCGCACGATGTTCGCTATGCGCGAATTGAATTTTTTGAAAAACTTGTCTTTTCTGTCTTTGCGCCAGCCGGAAACGACATCATAACCTTCGTCCATTTTTTTCAGCAATTTTCCGATGTCCGCCGGATCGTTTTGCAGATCGCCGTCCATCGTGATGACAATCTCCCCGGTCGAGTTTTTGAATCCCGCGTCAAAGGCCGCCGTCTGGCCGAACCACTTGCGCTGGACGATGAACTTGAGGGGCGAAAGAGTCCGGCAGATCTCATTGGTTTTGTCCGTGCTCCCGTCATCGATAAAAACGATCTCAAAAGTTTTTCCGAGCGCCCGGCAGGCTTCGACGATCCTTTGGTGCAATTCGCGCACATTCCCCTCCTCATTGAAGAGCGGAACGACGACAGACAAATCCGGGTTCTTGCCCCGCATAAAAATATCTTGCTCCGATTTTTGGTCGTCGTTTTCCGCATCTTTTGTGCGGGGTTGGCTGGTGTTTTCCATATATTTATGATAATCTAAAAAAGGATTAAAATCAAAGAAAAATTCATTTATGAAAATATTTTTGGGTATTTTGGTGTTTTTTCTCGCCTTCGGCTGGCTGGTTTTGCTCCTGGCGGCGACTGGTTTATTCTACTTCGGAGCAATCGTTTTGTCAATTTTGGCCAGCTTTGTCTTGGCCTGGCTATTTTTGCCTAAGATAAGCCAAAATATAGACTTCAAAACCGGCAAAATATTTGGTCTGGTGGCTTTGCTTTCTCTTGTCATTTCTCTCGCCGCCTGCCATTTTGCCACGCCGACCGTTTTCGGCGGAAGGGACCAAGGATCGATTGGCACGGCCGCGATATATCTTTCCCAAGGTCACAATTCCAAGGTCAATCTTCCGGTCGCGCATGACCTTTTTCAAAAATACGGACCGGGCAAAGCGCTCAACTTCCCCGGCTTTGACTACGCCAAGGACGGCAGTCTCTTTTCCCGTTTCCCGCTCGGTTTCACGTCGTATCTTGCCGCTTCATATAATTTGTTTGGTCTCAAGGGGATCCAGTATGCCAATTTTGTCCCGTTGTTTTTCTTTCTGATCCTAAACTGGCTGATCATCAAAGAATTTTTCGACGACAAAGTTTCTCTGCTTGGATATCTCCTCGCCGCGACTTTTTTTCCGTTCCTGTGGTTTGCCAAATACGCCCTCACGGAAACATATACGCTTTTCCTTGTTTGGGCGGGAATATATTTCCTTCTTCGATTCCAGAGCCAAAACCAAGGTCGAACCTTGGGAAAATCCCAAGGTTCGACCTTGGTCTGGTTTTCCCTCGCCGCCTTCGCCCTCTCGGCGCTCGTCCGAATCGAAGGCATTGTTTTCTTTTTCCTCGCGGCCATATATATTCTCCTGCTGCAAAGAAAAAAAATTCTGGATCTGCCAAAGAATTTCAAAAGAAATCTCGTGATTGCGACTTTGGTTTTGCTGGCGCTGTACTTTTTTCTTAATTTTCCTGATCTCATCGACAGCGGCAAGAATCTGGTCAAGGCGTTTCTGCCCAACTCCGCCAAGGAATCCGCCCCGTCAGCCAATATGTATGAGTATCTCGCCCGAATATTTTTCAATTATAATCTGCTCGCCTATATTCTCATTGGACTCGTCGGCATCATCCTGCTCGCAAAAAATATCCGCAAAAATTGGCTCAAGACTGAATTTCTCCCGCTTTTTCTCACTTTCCCGACTTTCATCTATCTCCTTTCGCCGATGATCACGCTCGACGAGCCGTGGTTTTTGCGCCGGTTCGTTTTCGCCGTCTTCCCGGCGCTGCTCCTCTATTCAATCTATGCCCTCCAAAAATTTTTCTATCACAAAATGTTTTTGTATTTTGTCCTCGTTGTTTTGATTGTCGCCAACGGAGTCGTGAGCTGGCGTTTTTTCACCACTTCGGAAAACAAAGAGCTTCTCCCGCAGATCGAAAAAATTTCCCAAAAATTCGGCTCGGACGATCTGATTCTGGTTGACCGGATGGCCACCGGCAGCGGCTTTTCGCTCGCCAGTGAGCCCTTGCAGACAATATACGGAAAACAAGCCGTCTATTTCATGAACGCCGACGATTTGAAATTCATCAATCAGGATAGATACAAAAATATATACCTGCTCACGCCGCTCATAAGCGAAGAACAAAATCCCTGGTACGCCGACCTCGTCACGGACAAATCCCCCGCCGACGCCCAAATTATCACCAACAATTTCCTCGAACCGGCTGACAACAAATACGCCCTCGCCCAAAATGTCGAGACGAAAGATCTGATGGTGGTTTGGAAAGTGAAGTAAATTGACGCCAAAAAGGCCAAATGATATAATTCAGTTATGAGAATCATCAAATGCGATATTTGCAAAAAGACTATGAGCAAAAGCTCAGAGGGCTTCCAGCTAATGGGAAGTGACGGGATAATGGAATTTTCATCTTTTGAATTCTGTTCTTCATGTAGCAAGCCAATCGTAAAAATACTAAAGGACAAAAAATTACTAAGAATTGAGAACAAACAAAATGGAGGAAAAAAATAATCAAAAAGAAAAAGAGCTGACATTAAATGACTTGGCGCAGATGATGGAAGGCGGGTTTAAGCGTGTCGACAAAAGATTCGAGGAATCGCGCAAATATACCAAAAAACTGATAGATGAGAAAATAGAATGGCTGGCAAGAAATACTCAAGACAATTTTTTGAGCATTGAAGGGAAATTAGACGGTGTTGAGGGAAGACTGGGCAAAATAGAAACCGGTATGGAAGATATCAAAGCCAATCTGAACAAAAAAGTTGACCGTTTTGAGCACAAAGATCTTGAAATCAGAGTGGAAAAAATGGAAGAAAAATTCAAGCTGAAACAAAGGCTGAAATTCGCCTGAAAAATTCGCAAAGAATTCCGGCCGTGCGCCGGTTTTTTTCTTGCTTTTTGCCCGTTTTTTTGTTTTAATGGAAATATATCATCTTAAAAATATTACCTAAAAATCATGAAAAACAAACTTCAAAAAGCCAGCGCCCTCATTGACGCTTTACAGGACAACGAGGAGTTCTTGAGCAGTCTGAACTCGGCAAAAGATGAAATCATCAAATCCCTTGAAAATAAGGGAAAACTGATGGCCTGCGGCAACGGCGGAAGCGCGACACAAGCCTCGCATATGGTTGGAGAATTTGTCGGGCGCTTCGCTTTCGACCGGCCGGCCCTGCCCGCGATTTCTCTTTTCGATCTTGCGACCACAACCGCTGTCGGCAACGACTATGGATATGATGATATCTTTTCGCGATTTGTGGATTCGTTAGGGAATAATAACGATATTTTATTCTCAATCAGTACTTCGGGCAATTCCGGCAATTGCCTCAAAGCGATGGAATCCGCCAAAAAGAAAAATATCAAAAACATTACTCTTCTCGGAAAAGACGGCGGAAAAATGAAAGAGCTGTCCGATATGGCCATTGTTGTGCCTGATAGCAACACACCCCTGATCCAAGAAATTCACTTGATGGTCATCCACTGGCTGTGTGAAGAAGTGGAAAAACATTTTTTTGAGAAATAATAAAAAATACATGATTACAGCCCAACGCTCCAAAGGAATCCTCTCTAATGCAAAAAACAAGCCCGTTCTCGCGCTCGGAGATGTGATGCTTGACGCGTATCTCACCGGACCGGTCGAGAGATTGTCTCAAGAAGCGCCGGTTCCGATCATTGCCGTTCAGGACGAACAATTTTTTCCAGGCGGCGCTGGAAACGCGGCCAATTGCATGGCCACGATTGGAATTGCGACGCATCTGGTCGGAGTCGTGGGCGGAAAAGGCCGTATCAACTATGCCGAAATTCTCGAAGAGGAATACAAAAAATGCGGGATAATCACCCATTTCAGCACAGATCCGAACCGGAAAACAACCTTGAAATTGCGCCTCGCAGCGGTCAAAACAACCAAACAACATGTCGCCCGAGTGGATATGGAAGATACACAGCCTCTCGACGCAGAAAAGGAAAAAGAGGTTTGCGAATATATGCAGGGCTTAGTACGGGAAATAAATCCGGCCGTCATATCACTTCACGACTACAAAAAGGGATTCTTGACGGAAAATATTTTCAAAGTGGCTTGCGAAATTTCCGAAAAAAACCAGATCCCTATTTTCGCCGACCTCAAACAGGATACTTTTGTGAAATATAGAACGTTTATCAAAAATGCTTCGCTATTTTTTCTGAAACCCAACCGAAACGAATCCGTTGAAACGGCAAAACAACTGAACGGCTTCGACAAAGACGGCAGCAGCGACGAAGAGCTTTCTGAAGTGGCGCATATCATCCAAAACGAAACTCCAATTAATATCATCATCACGCGCGGCGGAAAAGGCGCCGCCCTGTATGAAATCGGCAAAGACCCCTATTTCGTCCGTCCCGAAGAAGTTGAGGAGCAATTTGACGTGGCGGGTGCCGGTGACACAGTGGAGGCCTTTCTGGTCGCCGGATATCTCGGCGGAGCGACAATCCCCGAAGCGCTCGAGATCGCCATCGCCGCTTCCCAAGTCGCCATCCGCAAATTCGGCACCTCCGTTGTCACCGAAGAAGAACTTCTGGCATGGCTGGAAAATTGAAGGAAATAACCCCAGAAGCCATTCTCGCTCCGGCGAAATGGCTTCTCTTTAATACATATAAATGAAAACAGCGAGAAATAAAATAAAGTCAGAAAAAGAAATAATCGAAATTGCCAAAAAATTGAAAGGCGCAGGCAAAAAGATTGTCACCACCAACGGCTCTTTTGATATTTTCCATTTCGGACACATCAAACTTTTTGAAGAAGCCAAAGCGCAAGGCGACATTTTGATTGTCGGCATTAATAGTGATAAATCAGTAAAAGAATACAAGAAGAAACCCGGCCGGCCGGTGAGTCCCGAAAATGCAAGAGCCGGAGTCATCGCCGCTCTCGAAGCGGTTGATTTCGTTTTTCTTTTCGATGACACGACTCCCAACCGCTGGCTGGAAATTTTGAAGCCCGACGTCCATTGCAATTCAAGCGAATATGGAAACCCCGAGGAATGGGTTGAGTATGCATCGGTCACAAAAAACGGCGGAATTTGCCACGCCGTCCCTCGCGGCGACGACGGACTTTCCACAACGGAGATTATTGATAAAATAAAGAAATATTGCTAGTATAAATAAAGATTATTTGAAATAGACTTGCAAAATGCCCGAATTCAAAAAAATCAGCATCGTCATCCCGATATACAACGAAGAAAAAACACTTGCAAAAATCATCGCCGCGGTCGAAAACGCGGATGTTTTTGGTCTCGAGAAAGAAATTATTCTTGTGAATGATTGCTCAAAAGACAAATCGAAAGAAATTCTTGAAAAATACGCAGGCAAGCACAAAATTCTGCACCATAAGATCAATAAAGGCAAAGGCGCCGCCCTCAAAACCGGATTCGCGGGTGCGACCGGCGACATCGTCCTCATCCAGGACGCGGATCTCGAATACGATCCGAATGAATATATCAATTTGCTCAAACCCATCCTCGACGGCAAAGCGGACGTCGTTTTCGGCTCGCGTTTTTCCGGCTCCGGCGCGCATCGCGTGCTCTATTTCTGGCATTCCCTCGGAAACAAGTTTCTGACCGGGCTTTCCAATATGCTCACCAATCTCAACCTCACCGACATGGAGACCTGCTACAAAGCTTTCACGAAAGAAATCATGGATCAGATACATCCCAAACTCGAATCGAAAAGATTCGGTTTTGAACCGGAAGTGACGGCGCGCATTGCCAAACTCGCCAAAAAAGACGAATGCCGCATCTATGAGATCGGAATATCATACAGCGGCCGGACATACAAAGAAGGCAAAAAAATCGGCCTCAAAGACGGCTTCGAGGCGGTGTGGTGCATAATCAAATTCAACCTGCTGAAAAAATGAATTTCGCCGAAAAAATAAAATATTTTTTCAAAAAATACAAAATTTCCCTGCTTGTCGCGCTTTTTTATACGGCAACGGCTTTTTTTGTTTGTTTCTTTCTCTTGAAAGATATCGCCCACGCCCTCATCCCGGGCGACGGACTTTTCACCTATTGGACAATGGGCTGGGATGTCCACTCGTTTCTCCACAATCCGGGAAATCTTTTCAATGCCAACATTTTTTATCCAAACCCGAACACCCTCGCCTACAGCGAAGGACTTTTCGCACCGGCTCTCATCGCCCTGCCTTTTTTCTTGATTCTCCGGAATATGATCGTCGTCTATAATCTGATGATCTTTTTCTCCTACATCCTCGCCGCTTTCGGCGCCTACAAACTGGCGAAATACTACACCAAAAACAATTACGCCTCCTTCATTGCCGGACTGATTTTCGGTTTTGCGACTTTTCGAGTGGCAAACGGCCATTTTCAGAACCTTATCATATTTTGGATGCCTTTTGCCGTTCTTTATCTTCAAAAATATCTGGACACAAAAAAACGCAAATACATCGTATATTTCGCCCTTCTTTTTTCCGCCCAAATGCTCACCTCCTGGTATATGGGAGCTTTCCTCTCTCTATTCATTGCTTTTCTTCTGATAACGAATTGGAGACTGATCCGTGATAATTTTTCTTCTTTTATCAGGGATGGACTGATCGCTTTGGTGCTCATCGCAATTCTCGTCGCACCTTTTGCGTATCCGTATTTCAAGCTTCACAGGGAAACTAATTTTGCTTATCCTGTCTGGGAAATCATCAGCGGATCTTCTGATATCGGCGGATATATTTTTCCCATCCCGGGATCGCTCGAGTCGCCCATTATGTCACTTCTGAAAATAACTAAGGTTCATTGGAGCGAAAATGTCAATTTTCTTGGGTACTTTTCACTGCTTTTGCTGATTTATTATTTCTTTTTTTCCAAAAACAAAATTAAAAACAAAAATTTCAAGATATTCTTTTGGGGAATCCCGATTTTCATGATTTTTTCCTTCGGTCCGGTCTTGAGATCTTTTTCTTTCATGACAATTCCTTTGCCATACCAACTTTTGGTGCCTTTTTTGGGTTTTGTCAGGAGCCCAAACCGACTGGCAATTATTGTTTTGCTCTGTCTCTCAATAGCTGTCGCCTATATAATTGCCTCAATAAAACTGAAAAATATAAAGCTGAAATTTGTTTTGGCTGTTTTGGCGCCAATAATCATCCTTTTGGAATTTTATGTTCCCCGCGGTCCGCTACCCCAAAATACGGCCTGCCCCGAAGTTTATTCATACATCAAAAACAGCAATTCGGTATCGGCGATCGTCGAAATGCCAATTCAGGAAAATGCCGACGGAGCGTTGCCCTATATTTATTATTCCACCTGCGATGATTTCAAACCGATTTTCAACGGCTACAGCGGATATTTCCCGGCCAAATACACCAATTATTCAACCAAACTGCGGCAATTTCCCGCCGACAAAAGCCTGGATCTTATGAAACAAATCGGCATCAGCCACGTTCTGCTCCACTTCGGCACCTTTCCCGAAAACCAGACCGGGCCTTCCATTGAGGATATCCGAAGGAACAGCCGCCTCAAAATCGAATATGAGGATGGAAAAGATTTTTTGATCTCCGTACACTAGTCGTATGAAAAAAGACAAATACGCAAAAATTTTTCTGATCATCCTTTTTGCCTACGCCGTCTTCAGTTTTTCGGTGATGAAAAATTTCGGCATCACCTGGGACGAGCCGACCCAGCACCTCATCGGGAGAGCGGCTCTGAACTACATAAAGGGAACGATTAGCGGTTTCGGCTATCTGCAGAACGATCTCGTTTTCTATGGCCCTTTTTTCGAGATGGCGAACCAGCTGGCCGGAAATTTTTTCAGGTCGACTTTTCACATTGACCGCGTGGACGCTTTCCATATCCTCATCATTTTGTCGGCGCTCATCGGCCTGTTTTTCTTTTTCAAGCTGAAAAGGCGTATGTTCGGCAAAAAAACGGCCTTTTGGGCTTCGATTTTTCTGATGCTGCACCCGGTTTTTTTCGCCCACAGCCAGTACAATTCGAAAGACATTCCTTTGTTCATGCTTTTCATGATCACCCTTTTTCTGCTCTATACCGGATTCAAAGAAAGAAAGCTCTGGAAAATCGCCTTGGGCGGAGTCGTTTGCGGACTGATGCTCGACACCCGCATCGACGGCCTTCTCATTCTCCCGGTTTTTTTCGGCGCCTATTTTCTCCACACCGGACTGATGTTCCGCTCAACCCACCGGAAAGATTGGATTGTCCGGCTCAAGCGAGATATTTTTTTCACCGCTGTTTTTTTTGCCGCCACAGCAGTCGCGGTGTATGCCGCCTGGCCGACCCTCTGGCACAATCCTCTTTTCTTTTTCGATTCGCTCCACTATTTTCTCCACCACGGCTGGCCGGGAAGCGTCCTTTATTTCGGAAAAACATACAGCCTGACTGCTATTCCCTGGAGCTATACCATTTTTTTCCTTTTCGCGACCATGCCGCTGGCGTTTTTGATTTTCACCGCCGCCGGAATTTTTGCGGCCGCCAGATCGATCCTGCGGAAAGAAAAACTTCTCGAAATTTCCATCCTTTTTCTGTGGCCGGCCTCCCGTTTCGCCGTCGATCTTTTTCCCGATTCTCTCAAATATGACGGCGTCCGGCATTTTCTGATTGTCCTTCCCGCTTTCATGGTCCTGGCCGGCTGGGGATTTGCCCGCTTGCTCGACAAAATTCCGAAATATTTTCCAAAAGCGAAAAACGCGGTGCGGGCGGGACTGATCACCGTCGTCATCGTATGGTCGCTGGTTCAATTTTTCCATGTTTTTCCTTTCGACGGGTCGTACTTCAATGAAGTGATGCAAATGGAATATCCGAAAAATATCGACCTGCAATTCGATTTTTCCTATTGGGGCGAAACCTATCGGCAGGGAGCGGACTGGCTCAACCAAAACGCCGAGCCGAAATCAACCTACTGCGTGCCGATCGCCGACCATCTTTTGAAATCCTATCCGGTGCGCAAAGACCTGACAATGGATTGTTCCGAAAAGACCGAGTATCTGATGTTTTTCACCCGCTGGCCGGGCATTCCGGAAAGTCTCGAAAACGAATTTCACTACAGAGAAAAAGACCCTGTTTTCAGAATCTCGAAATATGATTCGGATATGCTGTTGATATACAAAGTGAAATAAAAATACATGAAAAAAAATAGATACACAATTATTTTTCTGACTATAATAAGCTTTTATTCCATTTTCAGTTTTTCCGTGATGAAGGATTTCGGCATCACCTATGATGAACCCACCCAACAAACCATTGGCCATGTAATGTCTGACTATGTCGATGGAACAAGTAAAAGTTTTGACGCGCTGAAAGATGATGTAATCTATTATGGTCCTTTTTTCGAAACCCTGAACTACAAATTCGGAAACGCGATGGAAAAGTCTTTCCGTGTCGACCAAGTGGATGCTTTTTATATCCTCATCACTCTTGCTTTCATCCTTGGGATTTTCTTTTTATTCAAACTTGTTTCGGAAATGTTTGATAAGCGGACAGCGCTCGTCGCTTCGGCTTTTCTCATGCTCCAGCCGGTTGTTTTCGCCCACAGCCATTATAATTCCAAAGACATACCCATCACTGCCCTGTTTATAATAGCGCTTTATTTTCTATACTCCGGTTTCACACAAAAAAAACTATGGAAAATAATTTTGGGCGGAATCGTCACTGGGTTTCTCGCGGACACAAGAATAGACGGAGTGATGCTTCTCCCTGTTTTCTTTGGCGCCTATATCCTTTTCCTCATATCAAAACTCAAAAATATTCCTCGGCAAGGATGGCTGAATCAACTCAAAAAAGATATTCAATTTACCGTTGTTTTTTTGATCGCAATGTCGGCAACTGTTTATGCCGCCTAGCCGACACTTTGGCGCAATCCTCTGTTTTTTTTCAAGGCTTTGGATTATTTCCTGCATCACGGCTGGGCCGGAAATGTCCTTTATTTCGGAAAATTTTATCTCGCGACGCACCTTCCCTGGCACTACGCCCCATTCTTCCTTGCCGCGACCACTCCTCTTGCGATTTTGATTTTGGCAATGATTGGCCTCGTTGTCGCATTCAAAAAAATACTGCGTGGCGAAAAATTTTTCGAAATCACGCTTATTTTCCTATGGCTATTCCTTCGCCTTGGCCTCGGAATCCTGCCCGAATCGGTGAAATATGACGGTGTTCGTCAATTTTTGATCATCATCCCGGCTTTCATCATTTTTGCCGCCCTTGGTTTTGATTTTATTCTCGAAAGATTCCCAAAATATTTTCCAAAAATAAAAAAGTGGAAAACGCAAGTTGGAATCGTCATAGTCATCTTCTTTTGGTTGCTGGCAGAATTTTTCGGGATATTCCCTTTCGGCGGATCCTATTTCAACGAAGCCGTCCGCTTCGCTTTTCCAAATAATCTCGACAAGCAATTCGATTTCGAATATTGGGGGTCTTCCTATCGGCAGGGAGTGGACTGGCTCAACCAAAACGCCGAATCGAATTCGACGTATTGTGTTCCGATTGCCGGACATCTCATTGGATTCTATTCCGTCCGTCCGGATTTGAAATCAGATTGCAGTGAAAATACAGATTATCTGATGTTTTTCACCCGCTGGGCGGGCATTCCGGAAAGTCTCGAAAACGAATTTCACTACAGAGAAAAAGACCCTGTTTTCAGAATCTCGAAATATGATTCGGATATGCTGTTGATATACAAAGTGAAGTAGGGACTTAACGATTCTAAAACAAAACTATTTTTTTTATTTTTTCTCCACGACTAAAGCGAA
>JAPLXD010000033.1 GCA_026396255.1 Candidatus Moraniibacteriota bacterium
GGTATTTTGTCTCAACCATAGGCATTAACGAAACAATCATCAGAAAATACATTCAGGATCAAGGAGAAAAGGATTTGGGGCAAACAGCTTTGCTGTTTGAATAATCCGAAACCCCGAGCGTAAGCTCGTGGGAGATTCATTACTCCGTAAGGACTAACCCCCAATTCTGTTCCGACTGGAGCGGCATATTTATAGCCGTCACTTTCATCATAGCTTGGATTCCCGCCTTTACCGTGATTATCTTTCATATTGTCCCAAGTGTTGCCCCACGGCCAAATCCGCCCGTCTGTCCCGCGAGCCGCTTTTTCCCGTTCCGCTTCCGTCGGCAATCTTTTCCCGAGCCATTCGCAATAAGACTTGGCGTCATTCCAGCTCGTTCCGACAACGGGCTGATTAGGAGAGTTTAAATTTGAATCATTCCAGTAAGGAGGGACTTCATAACCAGTGGCTTGAACGAACAGCTTGTAATCAGCGTTGGAAACTCCTTTTTTATCAATGTAATAATCTTTAAGAAATACTGTATGTTGGGGATATTCTGCTAGGTAATCATCTCTTAAACAATCGTTTTTGCATATTAAAAATGAGGCTAAAGCTTGTTGTTCAGTGCTACCTATCAAAAATTCCCCGGCTGGAATTTGGATCATATCATCTTGCGGTTTAGTCAATTCTGTTTTTGGAGAATTATTCCGTGTAATTGCAGGTGTCTTTTTTTGAGCTGCAAATACGATTATTACCATGGCAAGCAGCAACGCTCCGGCAATGACGATAACTTTTCTGCGATTATTCCTGTAAACAGGCTTAGCTGCCGGTTTCTCTGTTTTTTCTTCCGCAATTTCTTTTTTTATTTCTTCCTGAATTTTTTCAATTTTTTCTACTCTTCCTTCAATAGAATAAACATAGTTTTTATATTCTATTATGTCTTGCCCTAAGGCAGTTCTTATTCTGTATCTATATTGTCTTATATGATCTTCTTTATATTCTCTTGACGCGGCAGGATCAAAAAAAACATTAATATCAGATATGTTCGCGCTTCCTTTTTCGCATAAAAAACAGAGCAATTTATAGGAATTGCCTGTAAAATAAAGTTCTCTTCCGTTTTCATCGAAGACCTTTCTTGCGTCTGTGTCTAGTTGAAAATATTGATGTTTGAATATCATAAAACTTGTTTTTTGCTTATATCCGCATAATACCACCCAAAATTCCCAAAAACAAGCCAAATACAAAAAACCAAGCACATTTCTATGTTTGGTTTTTTTGAGTTGCTAAATTAGACCGTCAATTTTGTTATCTTGATGTTTGTCGTACCGTAGATAATAGAACGGGTCTTTCACTTCATTAGGTTTATTATCTTATAATTGCAAGCGCCATCTTGAGTGAGAGCCCTCTCAGTCAGATATTGGACTCCGTTTATTTCAGCGCCGATATCATGGTGCCAGTGTCCCGTCAGAACGTATTTCACATTCGGCGTCAGGGCTTTGAAGAAATTGTCATAGAGCGCAATTTTGTCGCGGGTATAAATATTTTCTCTGGAATTATAGAAAAAAGGAGGGTGGTGCATGGCCACGATCATTTTTTTGTCCGTGTTGAGAGAGTCTTTCAAAAAACTTATTTGAGCGTCTTCAAGGATTCCCGTCGAACTGCCGAATTGCTCCGCGGTGTCGAGGACGATGATCCGCCAGTCCTGATAATCGACATAATAATAATTTTTGGCCGATAAGATTTGAAAATCGTTCGAATCGTGATTGCCTTTCACCCAGATGACGTTTCTTCCGCTTGTCAGGGATTTCAGGTCTTGATAATAGCTGGGATCTCCCTTTTCCGTATTGTCTCCGGTCGCGATTACCAAGTCGGTTTTTTGGGCCAAAACTTCCTCCAGGCATTTCTTGTAATTGCTGGGATAGATCACATTGTTGCCGACATCCTTTTTCGTGTCAGCATTGTCCGCGTGGATGTCGGTTATCCAGGCGACGCTGATAGAATTGGCTTGCGTCTGTGTTTCGGTTCGCGCGGCGCTCCCATTCCTATGCGCCAAAAAATTTGCTGCAAAAAAAGCCATCAGCAAAACAATTGCCGCCGAGAAAAAAATTATCCATCCCTTAAACCAATTCCCTCTTTTCATTTTCTCCATACCAGTCCATTATACCATTGTTCTAGCTGCTTTTATAGACGTAGAAGAAATCTTTTTCGTAGCCGCCCAAATATTGTTTTGATCCGTCCTGCAAGTCCTTGACCAGCGTGGCGGAGGTATATTTTCCGGAACCGGTCGAATCAAAGATGTTGAATCTCACCCAGATCGGATTGATATCCAGCTGGATCGCGTTCACCGCGCCGGCGGATTTCAAGGCGGAGGCTAAAGTGTTGGGCGTCAGATTGTTTCCGACGGCAAAAAGCAGATTGCCTTCTTTTGTGAGCCCGATGCCCGACCGCCAGGTATAGATATCGACAGTCCCAGCGGCCAAACGGCCCCAGAGCGCCTTGCTGCGGGGATCGGTGACCGATATCTCGCCATTGGTGACCAGCATCGGGCAATTTTGGCGCACGAAGGCGATGTTGTCGCCGAGCGATTGGCCGGTATAATCAACAATTTTCAAAGAGCCGTCTTTGTACCCGACCAACGTGCCCAGGTCATTCTTGAGCGGCAAATAGGTTTTGTCTCCGACGATCATCCCAAAGGCTCCGTCTTTATACTGGAATCCGCCATCAAAGGCCGCCACCAATTTTCCGCTGTCGGCGATATCCTTGGGGACGACACCCGGTCCCGGTTTTCCCACCGGACCGCCCGGTTGTTTTGTCCCGGCCACGCTGGCCAGGCGCAAAGCATTTGTGTCCATTTGAACAATCGTAGTGATAGAGTATGACCTGGCCGGATCGGAACGGAGAAAGGTATACGCCATAACTTCCTGGTTCGGAAAAAGGCGCAAAGGCCGGTTGCGCCAAGCGCCTTCTCCATCAATAGGCTTGAGGCTGCTATCCACTTTGAGAGGGGTGAGATTGAGCGATCCTCCGGCAAGATTCTCTCCGGAACCCTGATCTTCAAAATGCGGCGCTACGGTTGATCCGGCATTGTGAGTCAGGCGCTCCACGAGATCGGAAGAATTGAAAAATATTTTTTCCAGATAGACCACCCGGTCGTCTCCCAAAACGGGCCGCAAGACGTTATCAGTGAGCACGGCCGCGCCTTTTGTGTCGAGCTTCAAAAAAAGCACCAGGCCGACGAGCAAAAAAACAAGCACTATGGCAACGATCCTGATCCGTCTTAGGATTCTTTTTCCCAAAGAGTTTCTTTTTCCATACCAGCCTATCGGCGCTTTTGAGCTGTGCAGATTTCTTCGCATAATTTAGATAAAGTTTTATCTCAGGTATAATACAGGTGACAAATGAAAAAAGTATGAAGGAGCACCTGATTTCATCGTTTCTTCATTTGATCTTATTATAATCAGGCCAGCTAATAGATATGGGTAAAGTTTGAAAAATGAACCTTTTGAGATAAAATTATCTCATGAAGTTCAAATGTCCAAAATGTTTGAGCAGGGATTTCTGGAGCTTAACTGACGGCAGGTTGAAATGCAAATCATGCAAGAGACTTTTCACTCCCA
>JAPLXD010000030.1 GCA_026396255.1 Candidatus Moraniibacteriota bacterium
ATCAAGTGGCTGGAAAATTATAAAAAAATGGAAAAATCCGCAAAAACTTTCTTGAAATAAAAAACGCAGGGACGGTTTTCCGTCCCTGTTTTATACACTAACTGACCCCCAAAACCGAAAATGTTTTGCCTTTTTGCACTCCATGCTGTGTGCTGGCAAACTACCTCCGCAATCTGGACACTTTTCTTCTTTTTGTCTTTCTATAAAAAGACAAGTATCCGGATTACACTCCCGATGGCTGTTTCTCAAAAAGCCACAAAAAATCTCCGTACATCTTGGATCGTCCATGTTTTGATCTCCTCTTTTTCAAAAGAGCTATTTTAGATATTTTTTGAGCAGTTCCTCCGCCCTTTGCGGATTCACCTTGCCCTTGGTTTCCTTCATGGTTTGCCCGACAAGAAACTGCAGGGCGTTTTGTTTGCCAGCTTTATAAGCGCCGGCTGGTTCCGGATTTTTATCGATAATTTTCTTTACAATATTTTCAATCTCAGCTGCGTCGTCTAATTGCGCCAAATTTTTTTCGGCAATGATATTCTCCGGATCGGCGCCGGTTTCGATCATTTCAGAAAGTACCATCTGCGCCGCGGAGGAATTTATTTTCCCTTCGACTGTTATACGCATCAGTTCGCCAAAATTTTCAGGGGTCAGTTTAAGATCCTTTATGCCTGTTTTTTCGTCCAAATATTTCCTGATTTCGGTGAGAATATAGTTGGCCGCCAGCTTCGCGATTTTCTCCCCGCTCTCGGACAGTTCTTGCCCCTCGCTCACCGACTCTTCGAAAAATTCCGCGAGTTTTTTGTCGCGTACCAAAACTTCGGCATCATATTCCGATATTTTGTATTCTTTTTGAAATCTTTCAATTTTTTGCGCCGGCAATTCCGGTAGTTCGGATCTTATCTTTTCAACAAAATATTCACTGATTTCAAGCGGCGGAAGATCGGGCTCCGGGAAATAGCGATAATCGTGCGCTGATTCTTTTTCCCGCTGCGAGAAAGTGACCATTCTCCCCTCGTCCCAGCCGCGCGTTTCTTGCGCAACCTCTTTTCCTTCATCCAAAAGTTCGGCTTGTCTTTTGATTTCATATTCAATCGCTTTCTCGACAACTTTGAAAGAGTTGAGGTTCTTCACTTCGACTTTTGTGCCCATTTTGTCGTTTGTTGAAACAGAAATATTGGCTTCGCAGCGCATCTGGCCCTTTTCCATATCCGCATCCGAGATTCCGATATAGCGCAAAATGAGCTGCAATTGTTCGCAGAATTTTTTGGCTTCGTCTGAAGACGTGATATCCGGCTCCGTCACCAGTTCCATCAGCGGAACACCGGAACGGTTGAAATCAACCAGCGAAAAATCATTTCCTTTTTGATGAACCAATTTTCCCGTGTCTTCCTCGAGATGGATCCGCGTGATGCCGATCATATTGCCCGCTCCGCCGGAGCTTGAGCGAGGCGAGCCGCCGACATCAAGATGCCCGCCCAAACACAGCGGCTGGTCATATTGGGAAATTTGATAGCCCTTCGGCAGATCGGGATAAAAATAGTTCTTGCGGTCAAACTTCGAAACTTTTGCGATCTCGCATCCAAGAGCAATCCCCGCTCGCACCACATATTCGATCGCCCTTTCGTTCGCCACTGGCAGCGCCCCGGGCTGACCGGTGCAAATCGGGCAAATATTCGTATTCGGAATCCGATCGAGCCCCAGCTCATTTTTGCACTCGCAAAACATCTTCGACTCCGTCGCCAGCTCCACGTGCACCTCCATCCCGATTGTTGGCTTGTATTTCATATAATCATACTTGAACCTCTTTCCCCTCCGTCGAAACCCGGCCACCCTGCCATTGGCCGCGATATTCATTTCCTTCACCAAAAACTTGGTGGAAAGTGATATGCACCACTCTCGCGCCAAGGTCTATTTTAATGTTTGACTTTCCAAGATTGCAAAGCCCAAAAGTCAACTCTCCGCAATATCCCGGCGCCACCTGCCCGTTGAAAAGCACTAAACCCGAACGAAATAATGTAGTTCTCGGAAAAATCACCGCCATCAGATCAAGCGGCAAATTCACTTTTTCCATCGTTTTTATGAGATAATATTTCCCCGGTTCAAAAACAAATGAATTGTTTTTCCCTTCTTCAAATTTTGCCACTGATTTCGTTTCCGGTGTGTCTCTCTCTTCGATACCAAGATAGCCATCACCCTCCAGCTCAAAAATTTCCCCCATCTGCAGATCAAAACCGGCGCCTTCGGGACTTTTCATTTCCCGCTCGCACAAATTTTCAACCAGTTTTTGTTCATCAACCAACCGATGAAGTTCTTTGATACCAAGAATCATAGAATTACTTAATTAATTACTTATTTTAATACTTACTTTAGTACTTACTCAAAAACCTCCGACCACGGTCACTTCCCCCTTGAGTGCCGGCCAGGGATCGTACCCCTCAATCGTGAAATCCTCGTATTTGAAATCATCAATATTTTTCACCTTCGGGTTGAGGATCATCCTGGGAAGTGGACGCGGTTCTCGCTTCAGCTGTTCTTTGACCTGATCAAAATGATTGCTGTATATATGGACATCTCCAAAGACATGGACGAATTCTCCAACGGGAATGCCGACAACCTGCGCAATCATCATCGTGAGCAAGGCGTAGCTCGCAATATTGAAAGGAACGCCGAGAAACATATCCGCGCTTCTCTGAAACATCAGGAGCGACAATTTTCCATCCTGCACGTTGAGCTGATACATCACGTGACATGGCGCCAGAATAAAGGATTTTCCGGGCAATGCCATTTCATAGCAAAACTCCGGATTCCAGGCGGAGACCATGATGCTCTTGCGTTCCGGATTTTTCTTCAATTTTTCAATCGCCCAAGCCAACTGGTCAATTTTTCGGCCGTCGCTTCCCTGCCATTTTCGCCATTGCGTCCCATAAACTTCTCCGATATAACCCCACTTTTTGACAAATTCGCTATCAGCTTTCTCTTCTTTCAGTTTCGCGATAAATTCTTCCTGGGTCATTTCGGGAACTTCTTTTTTTTCGACAGCCTTTTTATAGCCCTTGTAGGCCCATTCATTCCAAATTTTCGTGTCGTTGTCGACCAAATATTTGATATTTCCCGTTCCCTGCAAAAACCACAGAAGTTCATGGATGATTCCTCTCAGATATGTTTTTTTCGTCGTGATCAACGGAAATCCTTTAGACAAGTCAAATCTCATCTGGCGCCCAAAGACGCCATGGATATATGTACCCTCGACGCCAAAAAGAGGTTTGTCAGTGCCATTGTCAAGAATGTCCTGAAGCAGGTTGAGATATTGATATTCGGGGTGATTTTTTTCGCTCATATTTTGTTATTTAGCAATCACATTTAGCTTCTTGCGGAACAACAAAAGTCACCAGATTTTTCGGTTTGAAATTTCTCACAGTCATTCCTCTTTTTTGCGCAAGCTCCAAGGCTTCATCCTCTTCTTCAAACTTTTCTCCTCCGGTTTGGATCCTTGTATATTCTTGAAAATAGACTATTTCTTTGATCCCCGCGTTGTTCAGTGATTTCATGCAATCATAGCAAGGAAAGAGAACCATATAGGCCGTTGAACCTCTAAGCCTTCTTGTATCTTGGCAATTTATGATCCCATTTATTTCCGCGTGTGATCCTCGGCATCTTTTTATTTTTCCAGTCTTCGGATCGCCATCCACTTTCGCACAGCCGACTTCAAGGCAATGCTCATCCCCCTCCGTCGGTCCGTTATATCCAAGGGAAATTATCCTATTGTTCTTGTCGACAAAAACAACTCCCGTCTCGTGGAATTTGCACGCCGCCCGTTTTGACACCAAGAGCGCCAAATTCATGAAAGTCTCGTCCCAAGAGAGTCTTGTTGTTTTGATTGGTTTTTTGGTTTCAGACATTTTGTTTGGAAGTTAAAAAGAAGTTTACCCCGTTAGAAATTTGGTAAACTATATTTTAAAATTTTATTTTTTGGTTCTTTTTTAAGCAAGATATTTCTAACTGGGGCACCCTCCCCCAAGTGCCTCTCTATTATACCGATTTCGAAAAGAAAAGGCAAAGACGAAATATTGACATTTTTTGGCTTTTTTGTTACTTTTAGTTATCCACAGAACGCTGGAATATCTAAGTGAAACATGCTATAGTGTAAATACGTAGGAATAAATAACAAGTTGTGATTTTTTGCGGAGCTGAAATGCAGAAAGGCTCTACTGCGGAGTATAAGTAGTCCGGTCGCAAGATCGGTAACGAACATACTACGATGAGGGAATGTCGCCCCTCCAGCTCCACAAAAGTTCATAATTATTCAGATAACTTTCTTTTCTGACTCTAAACGCAGTAATTACAGTCAATTCGTCATCGGCTACTTCCAAGGAACACAAGTAATTATATCCCTTAAGTTTCTTCAAGAAACAAAGATCACCCCTTTTGGGGTCTTTGTTTTTATAAATGCGATCGGGATATTTCACAATTTTGTAAATATTACATACCAAAAAATCATACTCTTCGGCTGGTTTCTTATCATACAAATGCTTCAATATTCTGGAATTTATATAAACTTTGCCGCCGGTCTTGATTTCTTGAAGCACTGTGTTGGTAAGATGGCACAAAAAAAGGTTCTGAAAACAACAACCGCCTTTTCCTGTGTTCCGATAATGTAGCTCTCGTGCAAATTTAATAATATTTTCTTTTTACTTGTCACATTTTTGATTTGATTTTAATACATCTCACCCCACTTTCGCAAAAACCACCACTTGCGCTTTGTCGCCCCGCAATTTGGCGCATTTCGGGCAAGTGGCGTACCAGAAAATGAACTCTTCCGGCTCAAGCCCTTTGCCGCGGCACCAAATCTTTGTTTCGCGGATCCATTTTCGCATATCGCCATAGTGGCCATCGAAAAGACGCGTCAAAAACCGTCCCGTGATGAGCTCAATCTCAAAAATATCCGTCTTGGTCTTGATCGGAATCAAGATGTCCGCGCCGAACCAGCCGTCATTTTTGGAAAGCACCATCTGCTCCGCTTGAAGTCCCGCCTCTTCAATTTTTTTCATCCCTTCGGAAATCTTCGCACCGATATTCACCGGCACATGGAGGAATGCGAAATAGCGCGACTTCAAAAAAGGCTTGTCGCGCCAGACAATTTCTTTTTGGTCCCACTCGGCGGGAGAAATAATTTTGCAGCATTCTTCGGCCATTGCTTTTTATAGACTCACAAACTTAACCGGCAAGACTTTGCGGAAAACGCCCGCGATCATGAAAGAATCCGACTCGTGAATATAGATTGGCTGATGGAATGTGTTGGTTGAGTTTGGAAAAAGGCCGATCACGCCGTTGCCCAGTTTTTTATATCGCTTGATCGTTGCCAGGCCATTCACCACCGCGACGACTATTTTATTATCATAGTCAAAATCCGAATCTTTTTTTTCAAAAATTACATAGTCCCCGTCGTTTATTTTTTCCTTGTTCATCGAATCGCCCAAAGTCTTCACGGCAAAAAGCTGGGCTTTGGCACTCGGCGCGAGCAGGCTTTCGGAAATCTGGAGATAGCCGTCGATATTGTCCTCGGCGAACGCCAGTGCATCTCCCGCGGAAGCCAAACCATAGACCGGCACCTGAAAAACGCCTTCAAGTCCCGTCGGCATATTTCCGTTTTCCACAAGAAAAATTTTGCGAAAAATGTCCCGCTTCACCAGCTCCTTTTTTTCAAGCGCTTCAATCACCTGCACGACGCTTTTCACGGACTCGACTTTCATCCCCTTTTTCTGGAGGTATTTGCTGATCCTGTACGCTGTCGGATTCCCCTGACCGTTTTCGATCATTTCGCTGATCGTTTCGAGAATCAAATTTTGCTTGTCAGTGAGATTTTTGTCCATTTTTTTTGTGTTACATGTTACATGTTGCGTGTTGCGTGTTTCGTACAACATTATCACTGTATCACTGCATAATATCACTGTCAAGCCGAGTTATCCACAAGCATTTTTGTTATGAAAAAACTCGACTGGCGTCAAGTCCTTTGTTTTTTCAAAGCTCGGCTTTTTCCTTTCTCGAGCAAAGCTTACTCGAAGTTCATCTTCTTGTATATCTTCCGCGTCACTTCGACATCCGCGTTGCAATAGGCGCAGATTTCTTTTATTTTTCCTTTCTTGTAGTACGTTGCCACTTCCGATCCATCCATATTCGTTTTCGAAGTCGGAAGACCAAGCGCTCGGGCCAG
>JAPLXD010000032.1 GCA_026396255.1 Candidatus Moraniibacteriota bacterium
GATCCCGGGTCAAGCCCGGGATGACAAAATAAATTTTGAATTTTAAGCTGTAATTTTGCGCTTTTAGCTTTGCACTTTTAGCTTGAAACTCTTCCTGTGAATCTCACAAAGGCCGTGTTTTCTGATCATTTCAAAGTGATTTTTCGTCCCGTATCCTTTGTGCTGCGCGAATCCGTAGGCGGGATATTTTTCGTGGAAATCGAGCATCATCCGGTCGCGGGTCACTTTGGCGACAATGGACGCGGCCGAAATGGAAAAAATGAATTTGTCCCCGCCGACGATGCTTTCCTGCCGCATGGAAATATTCGGGATTGGACTGCGTCCGTCGACCAAAATGATCTCGGGATTGCATTTAATCCTCTTCTTGAGGTCAGAAATTGCCTTTTTCATGGCCAAAAACGCCGCTTGGAGGATATTGATCCGGTCGATTGTTTTTTCGTCCGAAACGCCAACTCCCCATTCGAAATTTTGGACGATAAACTCGTACGCAATCTCACGCTGGCGCGCCGAAAGAGTTTTTGAATCACGGATCAGTTTGAACTCGGGTGTATTTTCGATATTTTCCGCGATTTCAGACGACACAATCACCGCGCCCGCCACCACCGGTCCGGCGAGCGGTCCCCTCCCCGCTTCATCAATTCCGGCCACAAATTTCCATCCTTGGCTCCAATAGAATTTTTCTTTTTCGAGATGCGGCTGAATCATAAGATTAGTATAGAGTATTGAGTATAAAGTATAAAGCCAAAGCCTTGACAAGCTATTTGTTTACCAAAGAAATTGTTGTATAATATGGATAGATGTTAACTTAAAAATAAAAAAATGAAAACTGAAAATTCCGCCCGAGGCGGATCCGCCTTTGGCGGAAAAAAAATATTATCCGCGGGCCTGATCGGCTGCATTGCTTTATTAGTGATGGCGCTAACACCAGTACCGAAAACCCTAGCCGCAACAAAAAACAAAACCGTGGATGACATGATCGTGAAAAGTTCTGATGACAGCGACAATACGATCAAAGCGGTGAAAGACGGCGACACTTATACCATCGACGCTTCAAGCGCTACCCTGAAAAAGGAGAGCAAGGGTGGCAAAAGCATGCACTTTTCAGATTTTAAGGATGGAGATGTTATCAGCGTAAAAGGCTCCTTCAACAAGCGAGATGTGACTGCCACCTTGGTCTGGGATTTGTCAACCACCAAGTCGGCTACCATGTATGGGGTGGTTGACTCAATTAACACGGCCACCCAGACCGTCAAAATCAAAACAATCAAGCGGGGCAAGCTGACGGTCGCCATTTCAAAATCGACCAAGATCACTTATGACGGCAAGAAAAAGAAGTTCGCCGATATCCGCGAAGACGACAAAGTTCTCGTCACCGGCACCTGGAATTCTTCCAAAGATACTATCACCAAGACGAAAAATTTTGATATCCTCGTGAAGGATGATTACAAAAAGCTGGATCTTGATGCGACAGACGCCGGTATCTAGCCTATTTTGAAATTGAAAAAGGGCAACACGAGTTGAAGTGTACCCTCTGAAGTAGACACAAGTAAAAAAGGTCAGACGCAAGTCAAAAGATGATTTCTGTAGTTCACAGGGGTCATCTTTTTTAAATTCCACTGCTGTCTTTCTTGATTGTAGTATTTCACATATTCAGTGA
>JAPLXD010000048.1 GCA_026396255.1 Candidatus Moraniibacteriota bacterium
GGAGGGAAAAATTGCATCTTTATCTCGGAGAATATGTTTGGATATACAATCACAGAAAATTGAATTTCAAAGAACGAAATAATCTGTTATTTAAACTAATAATCAACAACCATTAGGTTCAAAAATTGAACTTTACCCTTATCTATTGTCCTCCTTTCGTGTCATGTCTAAAGAGGAGCTATGCGGTGAGATCGGCAAGGATTTTGCCCCAATCCTTGCAAGATTCCCATTCTCCCTCGGCTTTGCAAAAGACGGCATGTACGAATGCCACGCGTGCACCGTTGATGGTAAAGACCGGATTTAAGCCGGTAGCTGTTCCATAATAGGCGTCAATGTGGTCGAGCGCCGCACTCATCGCTTCTGCATGGTGATTGGTGTCGGTGACCATGGCCACGAATTTGGCGCCGAGTAGGGCTGCCTTGAGAGTGATGATAAAACCGTAAGGTACCTGCTTAATAGGGTTATAAAATTCTAGCCTTAACACCCGCGATTGGCTCATTGGCATCATCATGTCGGTGAGCACGACCTCGAAAGGGATGGGTGCCAAAAATTTGTACTCGGCTCTGTGATAAGCCGTCCAATATGCAGTCCGCCGATCCTGATCCTTATCTTTTAACTCATGAGGTTCCGGAAATCCTGCCTCGCGGAGGAAAAGCTTGACTTTTTCTTCGTCGGGCCTTATCGCCAACAGACGCATTGCCTCATCAAACGACTCAGTGATTGTCACATCGTGGCCGGCAAGAGTTTTCTCGGCCGACTTGCGGTGACGCGCCTTGTCTTCGATTACGAGAATTTTCATTACTTACCCTCCTTTTATTTTTGGTTAAATTTTTTTGCATACCGCTGTTAGGATACGCTCGAAGGCCTCTAGAAAACCTTGCCAGTTTAGGAACGCCATTATCGCTTCATGGCCCCGCTCAATCTCAAGAAGAGCGCAGCCTGTATTCATGCCAACTTCGATGAAGCGAACCAATTTTTCCTCTCCACTAGAATCATCGGGAATCTCTTTTTGGGCCTCTGCCTCATTTTCGTAGCCCATGCGTTTGGGATAGACATAACAATTTCTATGCCCGTCCTTATTTTCGACGATGATAATTCGCAGCTTATTGTCCTCCATGTTTTCCTCTTCCAGTTATTGTATTTTTAAATAGCTTGCCAAAATTACTCATCCAAGGGACTTTTATCTTGACTCGCTATTATATGCCGCAAAGAAATAATAGTCAATGAATAGACTACAAAAACTGTTGACAATTTAGCTTATATAATATATAATATAGCTATATAATAATTATTGTTGTCAATTTTTGACAAGAAAAATATGGAGCAAACCAAAGCACTTCTGGAAATTGGCCTCACTGAGCAGGAAGCACAAACGTATATCGCGCTTTTGAAAATCGGAGGGTCAACTGCGACCGTTCTGGCCAAAGAAATCGGGATCAAAAGAACCACGGTCTACCCCATTCTCAAGTCCCTCGCCGAGAAGGGCTGCGTTTTTGTCTATTTTCGAAAAAGCAAAAGATACTATTATGCCCAGAAGCCGGCGAAACTCGTGAATCTTCTCGAAAAGAAAGTGGATTTTTTCAATAGCGTCCTTCCCCTTTTCGAATCGCTCGACAAAAAACAAGCCCAGGCGATCGGTCTGCGCTTTATTGAAACAAAAGAGGAGCTGAAGCAGTTCTATGAAAATATCCTGGCGGAATATAAAGGGAGAAGATATCGCGTGATTGGGAACGCGTATGAGTGGGAAGGCCTCGATCCGGAATTTTTTGCCTATTATCGCAAAAGCCGAGGTAGATTGGGAATCAAAACCAAGCTGCTGCTCTCTGCCGACTCAAAAAGCGTCAATCCAACGGACAAGAGCTTGCTGCGAGAGTTCAAATATTTGCCCGAAAAATATAAATTCAAAAGCACGCTGAATATTTTCCGCGACAAAGTGCTGATTGTCAGCCCAAACATTTCATCTTTGGCAGTCGTTATCGCCGTTCCGGTGATGGTAGATGTTTTCAAATCAATGTTTGAAATCACTTGGGACGCGGCCGAATAGCCGGATAAATTGACCGTTTCGGCCAAAGCTGATACAATCAAGAAAGTCAATTAAGAGATTTATTGCCAAAAATATGCCAAAAAGAACCTATCAGCCCAAGAAAAAAAGAAGAGCGACGCGGCACGGATTTCGCAAGCGCATGAGCACGAGCGACGGGCAAGAAGTGATCAAGCGCCGCCGCCGCAAAGGCCGCAAAAAGTTGTCAGTTTAGTTTTTTGATATGCTTCCCGCAATCCATCGCCTCAAGGGCAAAAAGATTTTTGAAGACCTTTTCCGAGCGGGAAAAACTTTTTCGAATGAGGCGTTGATGATGAAGGTGGCCGAAGGAGAAGCCGGCCAGCCGACCAAATTCGGTTTCGGAGCGAGCCTCAAGTTTTCCAAAAAAGCGGTAGAGCGCAACTTGGCCAAACGCTGGATGCGCGAAACCGTACGGGCAAAAATTGAAGAAATTCAACCCGGGTGGCACGTCCTTTTTTTCATCAGCCCGAAGCTTCCGAAGGAAAAGTTGAGTCTGGATTTGATCCGGGAAAAGACTGAAAATTTGCTTAAGAAAGCCAAAATTTACCTCCACACCAATTCCAAAGATAGCCTATAGCATATAAAGCCTCATTTCAATTCTGCGAAGAATTGGTGTGGGGGTTCAATTATGACCCAATTGTTTCACTCCATCATATACCAGCCAATCTATAATGCGCTGATTTTCCTTTATAATATTGTCCCCGGGCATGATTTGGGGGTGGCCATTATTCTTCTCACGATCATTATCCGGCTGATCCTCTATCCCCTCGCCAAAAAACAGATTGAGTCGCAGAAAAAAATGCAGGAATTGCAGCCGGAGATAAAAAAGGTGCAGGATAAATACAAGGGCGACAAAGAAAAGCAAGGAAAAGAGCTGATGAACCTGTATAAAGAAAAAAAAGTGAATCCGGCTTCGGGCTGTCTGCCGCTGGTTGTCCAGATCATTTTTATCATCGCGCTCTACCGGGCACTGGTCGCGGGCATAAACTTTTCCGAATGCAAAGACCTCTATACTTTTGTCGCGTGTCCCGCCAAGATCGGAACGAGTTTTCTGGGGATATTGGATCTGGCGAAACCCAGCATCGTTTTGGCGGTGCTGACGGCGGCGGCCCAGTTCGTGCAAACAAAAATGATGATGGGAACGATGAAAACCGCGCCCTCGGGCGGCCAAGGCGATTTCGCGCAGGCAATGAACAAACAGATGCTCTATCTCGGTCCGCTCCTCACCCTTTTCATCGGGGCGAAGTTTCCGGCCGGCCTCCCTCTCTATTGGCTGGTGATGACCCTCTTCATGATCGGGCAGCAATATTTGGTGATGGGGCGTGCGGGCAGTGAAGAAAAAATAACCAGTTGAACATATAAACACTATGGACAGCCAAGAAAAAAAAACGTTGCTCAAAAAAATCACGGCCGAGGTTCTTCAAAAAATGACTTTTGAAAATTTTGAAATAAGTGTCGCGGGCAAAAGCGATGCGGAGGGAGAAAATTTTGTTATCAACATTGAAACGCCGGAATCAAATCTTTTGATCGGGCAATATGGCGTGACGCTGGCGGCTTTGCAGCATACCCTGCGCCTTTTGGTCCGCCGCCAAACAGAAGAAAGGTTCAGATTTTTGGCGGACGTAAACCACTATCTTCAAGCCAAAACAGATTCACTCTCGGAGCTGGCGATCGAATCGGCCAAGCAAGTCATCCGGGACAAAAAGCCGGTGGTCTTGCGCCCAATGAGCGCTTATGAACGGCGGTTGGTGCATTTGGAGCTCGCCGGAAACGAAAACGTCAAAACGGAAAGTATCGGCGAAGGAGAAGAAAGAAAAGTGGTGATCCGACCCGTCGGTGAGCTGGAGAAAATTGACGGCAAAGAGACCTAAAAAAGTTTTGCGCTTTGAGTTTTTAGTTTTGAGCTTTCTATTGTGTCTACACCCCGAAAAATAGCTTATAATGTAGCCTTTTCTGCCACGGCCAAAATGGCCGGGACGGTGCTTGCGCTGGTTGGAATCGGGTTCATCACCCGCTATTTGGGAAAAGACGGCTTTGGCGACTACTCGACTGTGCTCGCCTTTTTCTTTTTCTTTGGAGCAATCGGAGATTTGGGTCTCTATGCCATTTCAACGAGGGAGATTTCCCGGCCGGAAAGCGATGAAGAGGAAATTTTGGGAAATGTTTTCTCGATTCGAGTGATTTCTTCCCTGCTGATCGTTGCCATCTCTCTTTTGCTCGCCTATTTCCTTCCCTATTCTTCGGCTGTCAAAACCGGGATTGTCATTTCGGCTCTTGCCTACGTTTTTTCTTCGGGATACTCGGTGCTCATCGGCCTTTTTCAAAAAAGGCTGGCGATGGACAAGGTAGCGATCGGTGAATTTGTCGGAAAAATTGTCCAGGTGGCGGTGATTGTTTTGGCGGTGAAATACAATTTGGGATTTCAGGCGATCATTTGGACTCTTCTTCTCAACATGGTGGTGAGTTTTTTGATAGTTTTCATTTGGTCGCGGTGGTATGTCAAGTTTCGGCCGGCCTTTGACTTGGGTGTTTGGGAAAAATTTCTCAAGGAATCATATCCGGTGGGAATTTCGGCCATCATCGTGTTTGCCTATTTCAAGCTCGACACAATTCTTCTTTCCATTCTCAAAACCAGCTCGGATGTCGGGATATACAACGCGGCCTACAAGGTGTTGGAAAATGTTTCTTTTTTTCCGGCGATGTTTGTGGGCTTGGTGATGCCGATCATGTCGCGCTATATTTTTCACGAGCGGAAAAAGTTCGAACTGGTGGCCGACAAAACATTCAAAGTTTTTCTTGTACTCACAACCCCCCTTTTCATCGGCACGGTTTTTTTGGCGCCTAGTATCATCCGGCTCATTGGAGGATCGGGCTTCATGGAGGCGGTGCCGGTGCTGCGGCTTTTGGCGGCGGCGATGATTTTCATATTTTTTGGAAACTTCTTCACCAACGTGATCATCGCGGGAAGTCTTCAAAAAAAATTGATGGGAATTTTGCTTTTTTGCGCCGTTTTCAATGTGTCGCTCAACCTCATTTTGATTCCCCGCTATTCCTATATCGGGGCGGCAATCACCTCCAGCCTCACCGAAGGATTGGTAGTTGTGCTTTCCTGTTTCATTGCCTGGAAAAACCTCAAATATTTCCCCTCTTTTGCCAAGATATTGCCGATTCTTGTTTCCGGTGCCGGGATGGCCTTGGTTTTTCATTATTTGCAATCGTTCAATTTTGCGCTTCTCGCCGCATCGGGGATCTTCACCTACATTCTGCTTCTTTGGCTTTTCAGGGCGGTGAGTCTGGATGAAATGGAAAGCATCATCAGCAAAAAAGGCGGTGAGCCGACGGAGTTTGAACCTATAGCTTGAACCCCTCACCAATTTTCACGGCAATATTGCGTAATATATTTTAAAAACATCTCGCTAATTTTATGAAGAATTGGTGAGGGGTGAATCCATGAAACTTACGATCCAAATTGTGAATTTCAGAAGCCGGCACTATCTTGAGAAGTGCCTTTTTTCGATCGCGGAAAATTTGCCGGTCGGGATCAAAACAGATATTTTGGTGGTGAACAATGAGGAAGATTCTCTTGGGGAAATCATAGCTAAACTGGGAGGCGCGCTTGATCTTCAAGTTCACGAGATCGGCAAGAACATCGGTTTTGGAAGGGCGCATAATGCCGGCTTTGGCAGGTCGCAAGGCGATGTTGTTCTTTTCCTCAACCCGGACACAACAATTCTTCCTGGCGCCTTGCAGGCGCTTCTGGACGTTTTTGAAGATCAGCGGATTGGCATCGCCGGACCATTTCTGGTTGATTCGGCGGAAAAAATTGAACCGGATTGTTTCGGAAATATGCAGACTCCCCTTTCGATGGTCGGGAAAAAAATGTTTGGATTCGGCGCGCAGCCGGCCGGTGTCGACGGGAAAATTTTCCAGACGGGTTGGATCAGCGGCGGAGCGATGCTGGTGCGGAGAGATGTTTTTGAAAAAATGGGAGGCTTTGATGAAAAATTCTTTATGTATTTCGAGGATGTGGATCTGTGTCTGCGGGTGAAAAAACAGGGCACGCTTGTGGCGGTCAATCCGAAGGCGCGTATTTTTCACGAGTCCGGCAAGAGTTTTGCGAGTGAGCGGGAAAAGAAGGCTCACTATTATACTTCACAAGACTACTATATCCGGAAACATTTCGGACCGGCTGCGGCCGGCCTGGTGAAATTGCTACGGCTTCCGTATTATGTGAAGAATGTTTATTTGAAACGCTGATGCTAAACTATCTTTTCTTATTTCTGATTTTTCTTCTTCCTCTCCAATTTGCGTTGAACGCGGGAGACAATATTGACCTTGTGACGACGCGAATTCTTGTGCCGGTTCTTTTTCTCGCCTGGCTCGTGAAGAGCCTGGCACGGAAAAAAATGTGGATTCCCAACAAGGCGGAGATGTGGCTGGCTGTCACTTTTCTTTTCTTGGCTTCCCTCTCGCTATGCCTCGGGCGGGAAGCGAGCGCCGGTTTTCGCAAGCTTCTCTATCTTTTCACAATTGCTCCCGTTTTTTTTGTGGCGGCGGATATATTCCGGGAAGAAAAATGGCGCAAACGTGCGCTGGTCGCGATCATTTTCAGCGGGGCGCTTGCGGCAATGGTCGGACTTTTCCAATTTCTCTTTTCTTTTCTCATCGGCATCGATAAATCGGTGAAAATTTGGGAAGGCTTGGCGCCATATTTTTTGGGAAATTCATTCGGGAAAATCGTGGCGGCCAATTCGAGCTGGCTAGTGAATATTGGCGGGGTGACAAGGATGCGCGCCTTCGGTTTTTTCCCTGATCCGCACAATTTCGCGTTTTTTGTGAACCTCTGTCTATTCACAGCCCTGGGGTATCTTTTTGCCCCGAAAAAAGCAGTATCAAAACTTTGGATCGGTGCTGGAGCGATCTCGATGTCCGCGGCGGTTGGCCTGTCTTTTTCAAGGGGCGCTTATCTCGGCCTTTTGGCGGGAGGTCTGTTTTTTGCGCTGATTTTTCTCAAGCGTTCGGGGGTGCTTGGCAAAACCTTGGTGGCAATTGTGGCAATTTTTGTTTTGGTATTCATCTTCAACTCAAATATCATCACGCAAAGACTGGTAACATCGTTCAACTTGAAAGAAGGATCGAACGCCGAGCGCTACAAAAATTGGACGCAAGCGGCGGGAATGATCCAGGATTATCCTCTCGGAGGCGTAGGGCTTGGCAACTATGCCAAGACGGTTGATCCAACAGCCGCCGACCGGTCTTCGATCTATGCGCACAACTTGTTTCTTGACATCGCGGCCGAAACCGGAATATTGAACGCGATTATTTTTCTGCTACTCATCTTCGTTTCTGTTTGGCGAAATATCCGGAACAACAATATGCTAAGTCTGGGTGTGGCGGCGGGGCTAATCGCGTTTTTGGTCCACTCAATTTTCGACACGGCGCTTTATTCTCCGCAGGTGCTGACGTTGCTCTTAATCATAATTGCGCTGGGGCTGAATGATAGTAAAACTCCCGCCTTCGCCAAGGCTTCGGCGGGCAAGCAAAACTCAAATGTTAAAATTACAACCTAAAACTCAAAACTATTTGATTTTTTCGATTTTATTTTTATTGCCGGCTTATTTGATAAAAATAAAATTCGGCTGGGTGTCTTTTAATATTCTTGAATTACTCATTGCAATTCTTTTTTTGATCTGGATTTTCAATAAAGAGAAAAAATATCCCCCTACGGGGGATCACCCGCAGGGTGACAAAATACCAAATACCAAATACATCTTGCCCGTCAGTTTGATATTCATCGGGCTTATCGTCTCGGTTCTCGCGAACAAAAACTACTACGTTGGCCTCGGCGCGATCAAGGGTTGGTTTATTGTTCCAATCGTATTCGTGATCATATTTTTTGACGCTCTGAAATATGACGAAGGCCTTTTGAAAAAATCTTTGCTTGCCATGTTTTTTTCCGGTACGGCGATTTCGATCGTCGGCGTAGTTTATAAGTTTCTTGGTGTCGTGACTTTCGATGACCGCCTCAAGATTTTCTGGGATTCTCCGAACCAGTTGGCGATGTTTTTGGCGGTTCCGTTTTTGATCGGGTTGTTTTTTACATTGCAAGAGCGAGAAGCGAGGACAAAAAGGCTGTATATCTTAAGTTTAACTCTGGTTGGTTTGGGTTTGTATTTTACATATTCGTACGGTGCGTGGCTGGCGGTGGCAGTGGCGCTGAGTGTCATAATTTGGCTTAAGTATAGCAAAAAAGATCACAAAAAATATTTGGCAATTTTCGCAATATTGCTGGTTGCTTTTCTGGCTTGGGCCAGCTTGAATAAATATAAAAGTATAGAGAGCTTGGGCGCTCGCTCGTCGCTGGCGTCCCGGGTGACGATCTGGAAATCAGCCGGGCTGATGGTCGAAAAGAATCCGCTTTTCGGGATCGGGCCAGGAAATTTTCAGGAAAAATATTTGGAATACCAAAAATATTTCCCTCCCTATCTCGAGTGGTCGGCACCCCAGCCGCACAATATCTTTTTGGCCTTCTGGCTCGAGTCGGGGCTGCTCGGCCTGGCGGGATTTGTTATTTTGCTTTTTTATTTTTTTCAAGATAACAAAAAAGCGATTGCGAACAATCGCGGAGTCGGAATTTTATTGCTGGGTATAATGATTTATATCCTGGCCCATGGCCTGGTCGATACGACCTATTGGCGCAATGACTTGGCGATCTTGTTTTGGATGATTATTGCGATGAATTTTTACGTATCAAAAGAAAAGTCGAACTAAATTCCCATTTTATACAATTTTCCGTCCGCCTTGTTCGTGAAGAAGAAGGTTTTTTCGTCTTGGGAAAGGAAGGGATTGAGTGCGTCAAAAGATCCGTTTATCTTGGCGGCATCGATCAGCCGTTCTTTCTTTCCGGTCGCGACCTCGATTTTCCAGAATGTGTCGGCGGTTTGAACCGCGCCCGATTGCCAATCGTTGGGAAGGATCGCCGAGTCGGGAATATTTCCCGGCATAGCGCAAAAAATGAACTTTGAGTCGGCTGACCAAACGCATTTTTTTGCAAAGGTGAAAAAATTGAAAGAATGGAATTGCCCTCCGTCTGAATTCATCAAAGAGAGGTCAGTTTTGTGGCCTCCCTTTTGGTCGGAGGAACTCACCGCGGCATATTTTCCGTCCGGCGACCAGAGGAGATCGGCGCCGAAACGGTCCTTCAGGATATCTCTCTTGTTTTCTCCGCTGAAGTTTATCAAGCTGGCTGCCGTTGCCGTGTAGGCGTCGGGAGACGGCCAAAAAGAAATATCCGATGATCCGGGAACCGGGCTGATGGAAATCCCGACAAAATTGACATCCGTGATCTTGCGCCAATTTTTTCCGTCCGGGTCGGAAACTTCGAGGGTGCGCTTTTTCGTTTTCGGGTCGTAGTATTTGTAGATGATCTTGTCTCCCAATCCCGACCAGGCGATGGAATCGACGCCGTTTTTGATCGGCGTGACGGTTTTTGAGGCAAGGTCAAGAAGGAGAAACTTGGATTTATTGGCTCCATCCGCCCGTTTGACGATGACTTTGTTTTTCGGCTTATTCCAAAGGACTTGCTGGAGGCTCTGGAACTCTTCGGTCGAAACGACCTTCTCCAGTTTGCCGTTGAAATCGATTTGGTTGAGTTGGCCGTTGTCGCTGGTGAAATAATATACCGTACTTCCGTCCGGGGCGAGCGTGGCGCCAAAAACCGGATTGTCGGAAATCGCGGTGATTGTGCCGCTTGTTTGGTTTGCCGCGCTTTGGGTTTTTGCGGGAGTGGCGCTCGCTTTTCCTTCGTCGGCCGCTTTGGGGACGACCGTTGGAGTTGCCGGTTTTTTGAAGGCGAAATTATACACAAAAATAGCTCCGACGAGGAGGACGAGAACCAGCGTTGAGATGGCGAAGATTCTTTTGGTCATCGAAAAATTATTGATGGATAAAATAGTATACCAGCAGATTTTTTATTTCTTCAGTAGGATTGCCAAAAATTTCGTATCCGACACCGCTCCCAATTTTTTCTTTGAAAATATATGATTTTTTGTCTGTCTTATTGTAGGCGATGACAATTCCTGTTCCTCCGCAAAAATGAGGAGTGCATCCGGAGAGAAGAAGGACTTCATCCCCTTTTTTTAGCTTAGACGTTGCAATGGGAAAAGAAACGCCGATATCCCCCAAATTGAAATCGCTCTTCACGTTTCGAACCGAGCGTTCTATCGCCGGGTCAGCCTTGATGGTGTCATAAGAATAATCTGTTTGTTTTTCAATTGAAAACGAACCGCTTGGCGCTTGAATTGGAGGCGTCGTTGTCTCTGGAGCAGAATTTTGAGAAGTTGATGGGGATGATGATGCGGGGGCTGCCTGGTTTGACGCGCCGGAAGTTGCTTGAGGCAGAGCGGGAGCAGTTTGATTTGATGATCCGGGAGAAACAGAGCTGGATGGAGTTGATTTATTTTTACTGATCACTATAAAAACTATTGCGATTAACAAAATAAAAATTGTGATTGCGATAAATATTTTTGTGGTTTTTGGAATAGACATATTTTTTTGAATAAAAAAGAAAGCCGAAAGACTACATAGCAGGTATTGCGTAAATCGGGACTTTTCCCAATATCTCAGGAGCAAACTTCACAGTTTCCGCCGGCATTGGATTGCCGCTTTTCCCGAATCCCGTTTTTAGATAAGCATCCATATTCCCTTCTCCCCAATTATATGCTCGAAGGGCGTTTTCTTCGTTTCCATTATATTTAGTCAATAGAGAAGACAAATAACCTGTCCCTCCCATAATATTTTGTCTCGGATCAGTCCTGTCGGCAACTCCCTTTCCGCCGTCCAACTGCATAAGGCCAGTGCAACCGCTCTTCGCGTTCACGGCGTCAGCCTTGCCCTCGCTTTCCTGGTCGATGACAGCCTTGATGAGCGCCTCGGATACATTGGGATATTTTTGGGACGTTTCCTTGATAATTGCGTCATATTGGGCGATTCTTTCTTTGATAGTTCCGCTTACGGCAACAGTTCCATATTTGGTGTTTGTTGCTGTTCCTACTCCTGAATACGAAACATTGCCTCCCGCCCCCTGTATCTGCGTAATCGGATTCATTTTCACGAGATCAGGATTGATTGTATTCAGAATGATCCAAGCCGTGAGTCCCAGAACAAGTCCCAGAAGAGCCGAGATGATCGTCTCTTTGGCGTCCGCCGCGTTTCCTGATCCGGCCGCCATCAAATATTGATATGCGCCGATGACGAGCATGAACAAGGCCAAGATTCCGATGACGGCGAATCCGAAATTGATGACGTCTTTGAGATACTGGATGAACTGATCCGTTGGCTGGGCGCCCGGAATCTTTTCCTGGTTTTTGTATGGGCCGCCGGTCGATGCCGTGCTGTTTGGATTGACGCTGGTTATATCGGGAGTGGCTAAAGCAAAATTGTGGAATAAAAAACTGATAGCCAGCAATGCAACCAAAGCAGATAATTTTATTTTCACAGAAGAGCTTTTCTTTTTATTTTGCATTAGATAACTTCAATTTTGAATCAAAATCCGGATCCGCCGTTGGCAGCAATCACCCCGCTTTTACTGGGCTTGAGTTGTTGTACTTTGTATCTGCTTGATCGGATTCATATTCACCAAATCAGGATTGATTGTCTGCAGAATAATCCAAGCGGTGAGTCCCAGAATGAGTCCGAAAAGAGCCGAAGTTATTGTGTCTTTCGCATCCGCGGCGTTCCCCGATCCCGCCGCCATCAAATATTGATAGGCGCCGATGATGAGCATGAACAGAGCCAAAATTCCAACGATGGCGAATCCGAAGTTGATGACGTCTTTGAGGTACGGGATGAACTCCTTTTGTTGTTGCTGAGCGCCCGGGATCTTTTCTTGGTTTTGGTATTGTGCTAATGTCGGCTGGAAAAAAGAAAAAAACATCAGCAGGATCACCGAAGCGATAAAAATGGTTTTTATTTTGTTTTTTTTATTCTTCATCAGAGAAATTCAGTCTTTGAGTGAGGCCATAGAATCCCGCGCTCACCACAAACATCACGGCCATCGTCAGCACGAGGCGCAAGAGATACATGAAATAGTGCGGCAGGTGCGTTCCAATCGCGGCCAAGATCTGGCCGGGGTTGTTTACCGCGCCAACAGTATTATCCGTAGCGGGAGCAGCTACCATTTCAACGGAAGCGGATGAATCTCCCGACAAAGTGTTGGGCGCGATTCCCCAGGCGGTATAGGCGATATTTCTTTCGTCATCGCTCCAATATTTTTTCACATTGGCGCCGAGGGTGAAGTATTCGCCAACCGCTGCCGGGGTGGAAATAGTGAGTTGCTGGTTGTTGTTTGTCGTGGATATACCGCTGACAGTGGGATTGTTGGCATAGAAATTGGCGTCGCTTATGCCGGTTCCGTTGATGGACCAATCGATTGCCGTATTGTTGTCGTTGGACAACAGATAATACGGTACAAAATCAAGATAATAGGAGGCATCGGCACTAGTGACCGTATTGAAGGCGTCCGAACTCTCAATGTTTTGATAGGTGGCTTTGTGAATCGGATCTTCGGCCGTATAGACTTTCGGCCAGCTCAAACTGGTGTCTCCCGATTTGATGAAGGCGGCCGGGTGGACGACGGTGGCGAGACGCGTCCCGGTTGCGGGCTGGAGCTCGTTTTTCGACGTGGCGGTCACGGAAATATTTTCGACCCCCTGTTCATCCTTTGTGACGGGCAAAAAGATGGTGGTGTTGCTCCAGCCGTCAAAAAGCAAAGAAGCGTTGGCGGGAGGATAGGCCGGGTTGCCGTCAACCGTCCAGGAAAACTGGCTGTTGGAAGACTTGTAGTGGGATCCGGAAACTTCAGCGGCCAGCATCTGTCCGTGTGTGACCGGGCAGAGAGTTTTATAGAGGCCGTCGTTGCAAATTTCGTCCCCAACAACCGCTTTTCCATCTTTAATATCGACTTTGTGAAGAGATATCTTCACTCCTTGCGTGTTGACCGGGATAATCACGCTTGAGCGCCCCCTTCCGGCGGTGAGATCGGAAGCCTTGCTGGCCGTGAGCGTCACCTTGAAATAGTTGAGACCCGAGGCTGAAGAAAGGGCGCTTTTTTTCGGGGCAAAGCTGAATTGCGAGATTCCCATTCCGGCCGCTGGAGAGGAGGTATTGAAATTTCCCGGGATGTCTTTGATTTCCGTCCAATCATTTTTTTGCGGATCTCCTTTCGAAATTTGCCAGGTATAATAGAGATTTGCCGGATTGTTGTCTGTGTTGTCGAGCGAAGACGTGACGGTGATCCGGTCGGCGTCCGCAATCGTTCCGTCGCTCGAAATATTATCTTTGTTCTCATCACTCGGGTCGGCCAAAGGGTTGTCAGGCGAGGAAGAAAGAGAAATTTTCAACCGGTCATCTCCCTGCTCGTTGGGTGACCGGGTGGCAAGGAATCCAAAGCCGTAGTCTCCGGAGCTGTCGCATTCATCTTTGTCCATCAGATCTTTTTTTGTGGAGTCGCAGGTATCAAGATATCCCCACATAATTTTGAAGTACGCGCTTTTCTCGTCGGTCGGAAGCATAGAGGTTCCCTCAATGACCACACCCACCCGATCGCCGGATTGATAGTTCCAGGTGAATTCTTGCTTGCCAAGTCCGATGATAGCCGCCCCGTCGGGTATGCCGTCGCCGTCAGTGTCCGGGTCAGTCGGATCGGTCTTCCAATATTTCTCTTCGCCAGTGGTAAATTTTCCCGAGCCGGATTTGTAGCCTGGAGCATTCGGCCATTTGTGGCTGCAGGAGACAGGATAGTCGAGCCCGGACGGATCATTGGTAGCGCTGCCCGAGAGTTCATTCGACATAAAAGGCGTAGCGGCGTTGTTGGTGCCGAAATTGTGCCTATAGCAGCGGGAAACGCCGACTGTGGCTTGTTCACTGAAGATGGAAAATCCCTGGCTGTCCGGATTTCCATGAGTTGTCGTCCAATCTGTTTTGCAGGAATCATATTGCGGGCCGAGGCAGGCATTGACTATACTTTTGTTGGCTTCCTTGAACGTATCATAGCAGCTGTCAAAAAGTGGATTGTCGGTCACTCCGCAATAATCGGTGCCGCTGTTTTGCGGGCACTTGAAATTTGATGTCTGGCTGGTCACTTCCCCGGTGTCGGGGTCGGTCACTTGAGTGGTCGAAGAGCACGGGAGCGATGATTGCGGCGTGTTCGTGTAGCAGCAATTGTTCCGGTTCGTTTTGGCGTTTGTATAGGCTGTAAGTCCGTCTCCCGAGAAATAGTCCTTGCAAAGATCGCAGTAGTGGTTGTTCTGGGATGACTTCAGGGTAAAGTACGTATCCAGAGGCCTTGAGGTGTTTGTGTCATTGTAGGCGCAATTGTCCCAATTGTGGCCGCCGAGAGAATCGCACCAATCGGTGGAGGTTTTGTACGCATCAACAGTCTGGTCGGCCAATCCTCCGACTCCGTCTGATCCTCCCATCGGTGCGGCGCAAGTATTTGAATCATAACTGTTGGCGTCCACGGCCGGCCAGCCATCGTTGTCCGGATCTTTTCCCGGGTCGGCATAAGTTTGCCCGTCAAGGTTGGGATCATAATCGCCTCGGGCCATGATTCCGGCGGCTTCGGTCTTCCCCTCTTTTATGGTGTTGGTGGCTGTTTGGATCCGCCCGTCCGTTGTGTGGATGATGTACCAGGTATAATAGAGGTTTTGCGGGTCGTTTTTGAAAAATTCCGGAATGGCGTGGGCGGTCACTTTTTCGCCAACCTTCGGGTTGGTGTTGTCGAAAAACACTTCCGCGCGGGGAGCGTCTGTCTTGCGTTCGGCGCTGCGCAAAATATCGCTGGTGATCCCATAGCGCTGCTCGGTGGAGTTGGTGATGTCGGTTGTCGCGTTCTGTGCGATTTGGGATATTGACGAGTACTGCGCCTCCTGCAATATTTTATTTACGTCGATGTTGATGCTTCCTCCATTGGACAAACTGGGAAGCCCGACCGTGTAGGCCTGTGCGGTAATTGGCAAAACAAGATTCAGCGTGAGAGCAAAAACTGAAAACATGGAGACAACTATTTTTTTGTTTTTTTTCATTTTCATATATTTATCTAGCCACCTGATGGACTATTCTTATTATCATTATATCCAAGCTGACTGAAATTATCCACAAAGACAAAGCGGAATATAGAATTGACCGGCTTTGACGCACAATGATCCCGGCGGCGAGAGATGAGAAAAAAACCAGCAAAATCAAAATCCAATTTGCCCGGAAAGACAGCAGAGCTTGAAGAACGGCGGGAAAGTTGTCCTCCGTATTTGGAATGAAAAAGGAGAAAATAGTTGATGAAAATAAAAATAGCAATAGCGGTTGCAGAGAAGATGATACCGGGACGTTTCTGTCCGAGAGAAAGCCCGAAATTTTTGAGAGGTTCCTTGAGAATAAATATAATAGTGATAGCAGGAAAGATTGTGAAAAGAAAAAAAGAAAGCCAAAATGTTTCGCCGTACGCGGTTTGGGGAAAAATAAGACTGACCACGAGAATAAGCGCGGCGCAAAAACCGATCAGGAGATCCCGCCGGGTGAACTTTTTGTTTTGTTTGTTTTCGATGAATTTCATAGTTCTATAAGCTATGCTGCAAGCCGATCGCCATAGCCATCAGCTGCTCCAGAGGCAGGAATATTTTCATTGGTACTCGTTTGCTCGACCTGTTCAGTTTGTTCAGCCTGCGCGGCCGTCCCGTACGCCCGATCATAGAGTACGCAGAAATAGAGAATAAAAACATATACGAACGTCCAGGGCAGCCAACTGATGCCGGGGAGCGCTTCGGCGATGAATTCCATGGCGATGCCGATGAAGTATTTGGCCATCCCCCGGTTTTTGAGGCTGCCGCCAACCAAGACCAGAACGGTGACAGTCAAAATAAGAAACATGAGATCGCCGGTGAAGCTGACGGTCATTCCGATGGCGGCCATGGTAATGTCGCCTGCCCCTGCCAGTGCGGGACCGGCCAATGGTATCCAGCCGACCAACACACTCCATATTCCGCTGCCGGCCGTACCCGCGGCCGCGAAGACGATATCGAAAATGTCTTTCAAAAGCGCAAAAGAACCCAGAAGAATGAATAGCCAATCGACAGTCCAGTCAATTTGCGAAAGAAGGCTGCCGGCGAACTTCGCAACAGCCATTTTCTTTCCCTTCGCAAGGCCAGCGGCCGTTTTCGGGGCGTTTCTCTGCAAGCTGGACAGTTTGCGCTGCATTTCTTTCTCCGCCCCCATCTTTCCTTTGTCAGATAATGCCAAATGTCTTGGTGTCGGACCAAATTTTTCGGCGGCTTTCCCGGCGCCGCCGGCATAGGCGGAGCGCGCTTGGTTGAGCCTGTCCATTCGGGATGGCGCGTCGTTATAATTGTCAGCTGTACCGCTGTAGTCTTGAGAAGGCATATAATATTTGTCGCTGGAAAATCCAAATTTTCTTGAAATCGAACTCGAAGCTGATTTTTGTTGCGAAAAAATGCTTCGAAAGCGAATCTATCACGCATTTTTTCGACAAAAAGCAACTTCTCAAACAACAATTTCTGCGAAAATTTTGATTTTCCAGCTCTTATTGCTGCTATTCTTCTCCCCTTTCTTTTCTTTCCAAAAGCTCGGCGGGGTTCGAAGTGACGAGCTGGTCTTCCGAGCGGGAGGCAACGACCTGGATTCCAACGTGCTTGGTGCCGGCGAAAAAGATTCCTTCTCCGACATTCGATTCGAGCAGCATAAATCTTTCCTGGTCAGTGAGGAAAAACGTGTCTCCGATTGTGTCGATGGCGGCCGGCGATTGTTTGAGAAGAAGCTGGATCGATGAGTTGGTGACGATCGGTTTTCCGTATTTTGAAGCGAGGAAGTCGCCGATATCCTGCGTGATTGTGGTGAGGCCGGCGAAATATTTGCGGCAGCGTTTGGCGATTCCGAACATGAATGATCCCGCGTCTTCATATTGCATCATTACCCAGGCTTCATCGACGATGATCAATCTTTTTTTGAGTTCCGAGCGGATTTCGTTCCAGATAAAATGCAAGACAACATACATCGCGATCGGCCGCAGTTCTTCCTCCATATCGCGAAGGTTGAAAACGACCATCTGACTGGAAAGGTTCACGTTCGAGCGGTTGTTGAGAAAACCGGAAAAAATTCCCGTCGTATATTTTTCGAGGCGCGTGGCAAGATCTTCCGCTCCTTCCATGCTGCGCAGAACTTCATAGAGGTCTGACATCGTCGGGAATTGGTCGCGAGAAAAGGCGCGCAGGTTGCTTTCGGGAGTGATGTCTTTCAACGAGTATGTTTCGGTGATCGACCGGTCAAGAATGGAGTCTTCTTCCGGAGTGATGCTTCCCAGCATGATGTGCAAAAGGCCGATGAGGCTCGCGATATTGTTGCGCAAAACGTCACGGGGATCTTCGTCCTCGGGAATGGCGGGCAGGTCAAAGGGGTTGAGGTGATAGTCGGAGTTGAGCGAAACATTGATGAAGCTCCCGCCGACGGCTTCGCACAAATATTGGTATTCATTTTCCGGATCAATGACGATCACTTCCGTCCCGAGCATCAACGAGCGCAAAATTTCGAGTTTCACGGCGTAGCTTTTTCCGGCGCCGGACTTGGCGAAGATCACCATATTGGCGTTTTCCATCTGGAAACGGTCAAAAAGAACCAGGTTGTTGTTGTGCAAATTGACGCCGTAGAGCACCCCGGTGTTTGAAGAAAGATCCGAGGAAACAAACGGAAAGGTGGTGGCGAGCGGCGAGCTGTTCATATTGTTCGAGACGGAAAGTTCGTCGTTGGCGAGCGGCAAAGTCGAGCAAAAACCCTGTTCGGCGCGGAAAACGGCCTCTTTCACATAGACCATCCGGGACTCAAGGAGGGATTCGATGAATTGGGAGGCTTGGTCGATCTCGTCTTTTGTCCGGCCATAAAGAGTGATATACAAGCCAAAATGAAAGAAACGTTCCGTCCCTTGCTGCAGTTTGTCGCGCAATTCCTCAATGTTTTCGAGGGCCGATTCAAGGATCGGATCGCGCACTTTCCCGGCTTCCTGTTCGAGATGGATCTGGGATTCCACCTGGGTGACGCTGCGACGCAGGCTTTTCATGATCACAGTCGATTCGATCGGATGGATGAACATCGCGATATCCATCGGCCGATCCAAATTGATGATCGGCGAAAACCAGCCCGACTGGAGAAATTTCGGATAGGTGGTCGCGAAAATCGTCTTGGCGAAGGTGTCGCCTATTTGGAGGAAGGAAGTCGAAACCTGAAGGGCGGCGGGAGCGATAAGATCGACCACGGAAGCCAGGCCTTCGCGATAGGCTTTTTCAATCTCGGCATCAGTCGAATTTGAGGCGAGGGGATTCGGTTTTTTCTTATTCAGTCCAAACATATATTTCAAATTTCAAATTTCAGATTAAATATGGCTAATGTCCAGCTCTTCTGCGCTTATCACATCCGTATTCTCCGTCACTCCCGGATTGTAGGCGTTGTAATAGAGCTCGATCAGCTCTTCGGTCGAAAGCGGCGCCATGCGGATGCCCGTTCCTCCCAGCCCGGCCATCACGTGGTCGACCCGCTGCCAAAGCTGGCTTTTGTAATTTTCAAATTCCATTTTTTTTTCGAGCATGATCTGCTTCGGGTTCAGCGCTGTGCGGATACGGTCGACGAAACCTTCCTTCTTGCCTTCCGACAGGGCGAAAGGGATGACGATAAAGAACGACTTGGACATGATATTCGAAGCGTCCACCATATTTCTCACGAAGTCCCGGTACTCGGCAATCTGAAAGCGCAGAAGTTCGTTCGGTTGTTCTTTTTCTTTGATGGAAAGCATTTCAAGATACGGATTGATGTCGAGTTTCCGCGAGCTGATCACGACCTGAATCGGGAAATCAAGCGAGTTCAAAAAATTCTGGTAGTTCATGACGATACCCTCTTGCTCCTGAGTCGATTTGAGGTCGAAGTTTATTGAAGAAACCATCAAAACCGCCCGGAGTGTCCCGTTTTTGAGAACGACAACTCCGTCCTTGATTTCAGCGACATCGACAAAGGCTTGGGCGGCCTTGCCCATCGCTTCGCTTTTGGTCAATTTTTTTGAGTGCAACAGCTCCATATTATTTCCTTGTGTCCAATTCCCACGCGATTTTTTTGAGTTGTCCCTGGGTTGGCAGATGCTTGGGGACATATGCCGCCTGGTTGTTTTTTTGTTGGGCGAGGGACGCTTTTTTGACGTTGATATTTCCTTTTTCATATACCCTTTTCCAGATATAGTTCCGGGGTTTGAAAAAATAGTGAAGAGTGAAACCGGCAAAAGTGATCATGGGGACTCCTTGCGGCCTCCAAAAGGCGAGCGCGCCGACGATAAGGACGATGAAAAATGAGACGGCGAAAAACAAAGAGCGGTCGAAAAGGCCATAGGCGACAACCATGAGCGCCACGCCTCCGCCCAGCCACAAAAGCTGCTTGCCGGTGAGTCCGAAAGCAATTTTGTCTTCAATTTCGATAAATTGGGGGACGCCTGCGTGCATATGATTATTCTTCGATATTGCTTAAATCCACAATGTTGCCGTCAATTCTTGGCTCGCCTAATCTTTCCGAGAAGGGCTCAATGATTCTGTGTTGCGGTCGGGATTCGATCGGCGGTTGGATCGGACGCTGAATGGTCGGTCGGGGTGGCAAGGCTTGGGGTGCAACTTTGGGCTCGTTGTGTTCGGTCATGCTGTGGATTTTGATTGATGGAATATCCGGCACTTCAGGAGCGTTGAAATATTTGTTGATCTCGGGGTCTGAAGTTGTGGCTTTGTATTGTATTTTGGCCAATGGAGGCGTTTGCGCCATGGGTTGCGGTTGATCTGCAATATTCGGTCTCGTAAAATTTTGAGTTGGTATGGCCTGAATAGGTGTCGGAGTCGGTCTTAGAATTTGTCTTGGCGGCTGCTGTACTGGCGAGTACGGCTTGATAAACGATTCTTGCTTGCTTTCTACTTTTTCAAAATCCCCCTTAATCCCCCTTTGCGAAAGGGGGAAACTTTTGGTCGGCTCTCCCCCTTTGGGAAATGGGACAGTTCCCATTCGGCTCTCCCCCTTTGAAAAAGGGGGAGCTGGAGGGGGATTTTTTTCAATCAAGCCGTCAAAAACAATTTCTCCGTTTTCTTCATCCACCGGCAGAGGAATATTTTCATCGAATGACCTTAGTATTATACCCAATTTTTCGCGATCCGGCGAACTCAAATCTCTCCCGTTTTCACTGTGGAAAATATACTCCGTCCGCTGCATCTGCGAGTGCTGTCCATAGCCGAGATGGGTGATATAATCATGGATCCAATTTTTGATCGTCGGGTCTTCGAGGTCGTCACTGCCGCGCAGTTCGACATATCCGGAGGTGATTTCGGTGTCGGCGATCTTCAATTTTTTCTCAAACATTTCCCGAACGGACATTTTCGGGAGTTTGGCGACATATTGGGCCCACGGATCCCAGTCGATGATTTCGGATTTGATATACCGCGTAATTTCCTGCGCCGTGAGCAAGCTCACGCCCACTCTTTTCTCAATTTCCGTCGCAAAATCCTCAAAACGCACCTCGCCGAAATAGTACTCGCGAATCAGCCGCGTGATATTCGCGAGGCGCAACAACTCAAACTGATATTTTTGCCCGATGGCTTGGATTTTTATTCCGGTCTCAAAGGATGCTAGCTTATATCTTGTCTTTTTTTCGAGCCTGATAAACTTTTCTTGCCTATCAACTATCTGAGCAGAAGATTCAATAGCAGGATTTTCTGTAACAGAAACATGTTGCGGTATGAGATACAGCAACACTTGCGATTTAGATTCTTGGTTGGCAGTGTTATTTTGAAAATTCATATTTGTTTCGGGGGATTGTTGAAATCCTAGCTCCAAGGAACATCAGGAGGTGGAGTGGCGGGTCGAGGAGGTGTTATTACCGCGGCTTTAAAGGCGGCGTATTTAGAACCGGACATATCATCGGTTGTTTTCGCCCGTCCTTTCTCATCTAATTTATTATAAATTTCCTTTGCCATATTACGTCTTGCAAGAGTGGCGCTATCTGATTGAGTTTCCTCTCCTTTTTCGTTGAAACCAAGCATTTTTTGCATATCTTGGTCTTTCCACTTGCTTGGATTGAGCTTGCCTATCTCTTCTCGAGCTATATCATTGGCTGTATCAGTGCTGATATTCCCCGCGGCATCCTTTGCTTCAGAGTTGATTCTGTAATTTATCAAAACGTCCAGTCGTTTTTCTTTCAATTTTCCATCGATCAATTTTTTAACTGGATCATCTTTCCCTTTAAATTGTACTGCCAGCTTCGCATAATCATCTTCATTCATATCTCCATCTTCAGCCAAGCGCAAGCCGGCAGCTGCATCTCCCCTTGCATTCATCTCTCTAAGAGCTGATTCGGAATAACCTTCCTTTTTAAGCTTCTCTGCTCTTTTTCGAGTTTGTCTTGCCTTCGCGCCTTTTACGCCGATTTTTTCAGCTATGGCGGCTTCTCTTTCCTCCAAGGCTTCTTCTCTGCCAGATTTTGTTAACAGCCTGCCGAGTTTTGATTGTTGCAATCTTTGCGAAACCGCTCCTGAAACTCCAGTAGTTTTCGCTCCCCAAGCGACGCCTCTGGCTCCCGACCCCCACATTCCCCCGCCTTTGGTCATCCCGGCGCCCCACTTCATAAACTTGTTCGCATTTCCAACAACCGCCGCGCCGGCTCCTCCGCCGAATTTTTTGGCCATGATGATCGAAGCATAAAGGAAAACAAGAACTGTGAGATTATGCATGATGTTGCCGACGGTAATAGCTAAGGTTTGAGTACCCCCTGTTGCTGTTGCCTGTTTTACGTCTGGGAGCACGTTTGAAAGCTTGGTTGCCAGAAGCAAAAAAAAGGCAGCTGCGGGACCATAGTAAGAATATTCAAAAAGAGAGGACCACCACTGGGAGGACATTTTTGAAAAATCCGGAACGATGGCGGCAAAGAAAGCCAGAGGTGAAACGATTATGAGCATCATAACGGCAATAATCCTGACCAGCAGCATCAACGCTGTGACAATATAAGCGACCGCCAGCATAAAAAGAAAAACCACGGCAAAAAGATACTGGATGACTATTTCTGGTTCTGCGCCGTTCTCTGGAAGCTTGGTATAAACAATATTTGCGATATCGGTTGATTGTGTGATGACGGATGTGGGTGTTGATTGTCCTGTTCCCGTTGATGGTCCCATCTGCTTAAGAAACTCATTCATCAAAAGCTGGGATCCGTCAAAAATGAAAATAGCAATGGGCTTGGAAAAATTGATCAAAAGAGCCATTATGATGAGCATCAAGAGAGTTTTTTTGGCGTGGTATTTTTCAATTTTCAAGATTGTGCAGATGGCGATGAAAAGAAGAACGAGAAGGAAAAATAGATTACAGACGTCTCGAACCATTGTCCATCCCTGGACGATCATTGAATTGCTGGTGAAACTGTATAAAGCCGGATTAAGCGTCAAATCAAGTGTCATGGCCGCATAGTATACAAGGGTTTTGCAGAAAAAAGCGATTATGGCCAGAACGCCAATAACGACTGCTAAAACTGCAGTCATTAAGGCTTTTCCTACCATTTGAACTGAGGCAGTAGCGGTATCTTTGGCAAGATTTGAGACAGAAATATTTGCATTGGTTCCTGCCTTCCATTGGTCAATCATCTGCTGGTCGGAATTATTTGCAGGCTGAAAATCAGAAACATATTTTTTCCCAGCATTATCAACTTCACTCGTGCTATATCCTATTGCTTTTAACAGTACGCCATATTGTGACGGAGAAGTTGGAACTGTGTCCAACGTACTAAGTTCTCTCCGTGCGCCTATCAAAGAACTTGATAAACTCTGGATCGCTGTTTGCGTATCTTGGGGCAAATCCGCATATTTTGTTCCTGGCGCTGGAGGGGAGATGTTTGGTGCCGCGACTGAAACAACAAAAGAAAATCCCAAAACCAAAACAGCGAGGAAGACAAAAAGCGCCAGCTTTTTGGCGGGAAAGATGTTGTATAGAAGTTTTTTTGTTGATTTTAGGGGCATCTAGGATTTAACTCAAAACTCAAAACGCAAAGCGCAAAGCCATAGAGCAAAATTCAAAATTATCTTTTGTTTTTCAGAGTCAAGACACTTGCTCCGAGTATTCTTGATATTTCATCCACTTCTTTCAACAAATCGTCAGTTTCGACCGGTTTGGCTTTTGTCGCGTCTCGCAGCAACCCAAGCCAGTATTTTGTTTCATTGGCGGATTTGAGGGCTATTTCAAAAAACTTTATAAAATCCCTTTTCGAACTTCCGGCTTGGGCTTCAATTATATTTGCTCCGATGGAAGTGGCGCTTCGCAAGAGCTGGTCGGAGATTATCCAGTATATCTTCTCATTGGGCAATTTTTCCAGCAGTTTGATGATTTTTATGGAGAAATAATAACATCTGTATTTCAGGTCTGTTTTGCATTTTGAGTTTTGGTTTTGCGCTTTTAGCTTTGCACTTTGCGTTTTCATTCAGTTTCTAAATTTGGTTTTTGGGCTTGATTTGTCATTTGGTTTTTGCATTTTGGTTTCAATATCA
>JAPLXD010000060.1 GCA_026396255.1 Candidatus Moraniibacteriota bacterium
TAGGCATTAACGAAACAATCATCAGAAAATACATTCAGGATCAAGGAGAAAAGGATTTGGGGCAAACAGCTTTGCTGTTTGAATAATCCGAAACCCCGAGCGTAAGCTCGTGGGAGATTCATAATATTTTTATTTTTATTCCCTCCACTATCTCTTGCAATTTACTCGCAATATTTTGGTCATAACAAATCCGGTACGGTGTTTCGAGGCGGCCTTGGGAGAGTTCGAGGAAGACTTTGCAGTTTCCGGCGGGAGCGGAGCCGAGGACGGTCGATATTTGGCGGAGGAGTTCGGAGGAAGCGTTTGGTGGGAGAGTTATGAATAATTTCGAGCCTGCCGAGGCAGGGTCGTCCGCCGATGAGGCGGATTTGCGTTGTTTTTCCAAAACGTCGTAGCGGTCAATCTCGTCTTGATTCACGCGGCGGACTTCGTCGGCGATTATTTTCAGCGTTCCGTCTTTGTCGGAAATTTTTCCGGTTACCAAAACGATATTTCCTTCTTCCCAAAGCGTTTCATATTTTTCCAACGTCTTTGGGAAAACAATGGCTTCCATTTTTTGTCCTCCGGCGTCTTCGAGCTGGACAAATGCCATCGATTTTTGGGATTTCAGAAATATCTTTTTCACTTTGTCGATGATGCCACCGATGGTGACGGTGTTGTTTACCAAACTAATGTCTATTTCCGAGATCGGCGTCGAACACTGGCGGAAGAAATCGAGAAATTCGGCGAGAGGATGTTCGCTGACATAGAGTCCGAGCAGTTCTTTCTCCCAACCCAGCCTGGTCATTTTTGGCGCCGTTTCGGTCGGCTCAAGGCTGATTTCGGGCATTTTGATGTCGATTCCGGTGCCGCCGAAAAGACTCACTTGATTGGAAGACTGATTTTTTTGGAAATCTTTCGAATAATTGAGTATTTTCTCGCAATTTTCGAGGAGCTGGTTGCGCTCGCCAAGCGCTTCCAAGGCGCCGCATTTTGCCAGGCTTTCCAGTGATTTTTTGTTGAGATCTTTCGTTTGAATGCGCTCAATGAAATTGGTGAGGCTCGTATATTTCCCGTTTCTTTTGCGCTCCTCAACAATTTCATTGGCCACATTTTTGCCGACATTTTTGATCGCGCCAAGTCCGAAACGAATTTTTTCCTTGTCCCTCACCACTTCCGAATTTTTATCTAATTGCAGATTTTCATTATTTTGTATATTTTTTTTCGGAGAAGTGGTGAGGGACAATGCCGCGAACGTCACAAAACTTTCGTTGACATCAGGCGGCAAAACTTCAATGTCCATAATACGGCATTCTTCAATCTCGATGGCGATCCGATCGATGTCGTTTTGGTCAGAGGTGAGAAGGGCGGCCATGAATTCGGCGGGGTAGTGAGCTTTGAGATAGGCGGTTTGATATCCAATCAGAGCATAGCAGGCGGCGTGCGAACGATTGAAGCCGTATCCAGCAAACGGTTCGATGAAAGCGAAAACCTTTTCGGCAATCTTTTTTTCGATGCCGTTGGCGACGCACCCGTCGATGAATTTTGATTTTTCCTTCTGGACAAGTTCGGGAATTTTTTTGCCGACCGCTTTTCGCAAATTATCCGTTAAAAAAAAAAAAAAACCAGCCAGCGCCTGCGAGNCCGCTTTTCGCAAAATATCCGCTTCCGAAAGGGAAAAACCAGCCAGCGCCTGCGAGATCTGCATGATCTGTTCCTGATAGACCGCTACGCCGTAGGTATTTTTGAGAACCGGTTCGAGTTTCGGGTGGATATAGACGATTTTTTTGCGGCCGTGTTTTCGCGCGATGAAGTCGGGAATCCAGTCCATCGGACCGGGGCGATAGAGGGCGACCATAGCAATCACGTCTTCAAAAGTGGAAGGCTCAAGCTGTTTCAAATATCTTTTCATTCCGCCGGATTCAAGCTGAAAGACGCCGGTGGTGAGCGCTTTTTGCAAAAGTTCATACGTTTTTTCGTCGTCGAGCGGGATATCATCAATGTTAATCTTGACGCCTTTCGTCTTTTCGATGATTTTGAGCGCGTGCTGGATGATGGTGAGGTTTTTGAGCCCCAAAAAGTCCATTTTAAGCAGGCCTATTTTTTCGATGTAGCTTGATTTGGTCGAGGAAGAGTATTGGGTCACCATATTTTCCGTATCGCCGGACATATATTGAAGCGGGCTATAATTGACAACAGGTTCGGGCGTGATGACGACGCCGCAGGCATGCATCGAAGCATGCCGGCAGACGCCTTCGAGCCGCGCGGCGCTGTCGAGCAGTTTTTTCCCGGCCGGGTCGGATTTGTACAGATTGGAAACCTCGGGAACGCCGGCGATGCACTCGCGGATGGACATTCCCACCGGGATGAACTTGGCCGTCTGGTCGCAAAAGCCATAGGGATAGCCAAGGGCTCGTCCGGCGTCACGGATGGCGGCTCTCGCGGCCATTGTTCCGAAAGTGATGATTTGGGCGACGTGGTCTTTGCCGTATTTTTGCCTTACATAAGCCAAAACTTCGTCACGGCGGGCATCGGCGAAATCGAGGTCGATGTCGGGCATGGAGATGCGTTCCGGGTTCAAAAAACGCTCGAAAAGCAAATCGTATTTGATCGGATCGATGTTGGTGATGCCGGTCAGATAGGACACAAAACTTCCGGCAGCGCTGCCGCGTCCCGGTCCGACGACGATTCCCTGGTCTTTGGCCCAATTCACAAAATCCTGGACGATTAGGAAATACGACGCATATCCCGTCTTTTCCACGACCGAAAGTTCGAATTCCATCCGATCGCGATGAACTTGCGTTATCCGTATCTTTCGGCGAGTCCAACATCACACAATTTGCGAAGATATGTTTCGGGCGTGAATCCGTCCGGAACCTCGAAGCGAGGGAGTTTGATGTTGCCCAGTTCAATTTCGAGATTACACATTTCGGCGACGCGCATCGTATTCTCGATCGCTTCCGGAATGTCCGCAAAATCTTCGAGCATCTTTTCCGGAGAGCGCATATACAATTCAAAATCCATCAGGTTCATCCGGTTTTGCTCGCTCACTTTGCGGTTCGTCTGGACGCAAAGGAGAATATCCTGGATCGGTGCGTCCGCCAGATGGACATAGTGCATGTCAGTCGTCGCTACCAGCGGAATGCCGGAACGCTGCGAAATTTCAATGATGCCGCTGTTGGCAATCTTCTGGTTTGCAAATTTCGGATGATGCTGGAGTTCGAGAAAAAAATTTCCTTTGCCAAGAATAGACTCGTATTCGCGCGCCGATTTTTCCGCTTCATCCATTTTTCCGGAGAGGACAAGCGAGGGAACTTCGCCTTCGACGCAGGCGGAGAGGCCGATGAGACCCTCGGAATATTTTTTGAGCAGTTCTTTGTCGATGCGGGGCTTGTAATAGAATCCTTCGAGATGGGCGATGGAAACCAGTTGCAAAAGATTTTTGTAGCCCTTTTCGTTTTTGGCAAGCAGGATCAGATGATGGCGCACGTCGTCGATCTTGGCGCGCTTCATAGCAAGACCGTTGGGTGCAACATACATTTCGCAGCCGATGATCGGCTTGATGCCCCGCTCTTTGGCTTTTTGATAGAACTCAATCGCCCCATAGAGCACCCCGTGGTCGGTGAGAGCGAGCGAGTCCATTCCGAGCTCTTTGGCACGGTCAAGAAGCTCATCGATTTTGGCGAGCCCATCGAGCAAAGAATAGTGCGAATGCACGTGAAGATGAGTGAACCCCACACCACTTTTTTTTGGTGCAGGATTCTTATTTTCCATTGTTTGAGATTTAATCATGAAAGTGGTGTGGGGTGAATGGAATTTTAGGCTTATTTTCAGACATAATAAAAATCAACCTCCCCTATAAAAAGGCTTTGTTGTTTTTTTCTTATTATAGCTGATTTTTCTAAAATAAAAAAGGCCGGCCTCATATGATCTGTACCCCAAAAAGTGGACACTCTAAAAAAGAGCCTGTCCACTTTTTAATTTGGTATAATGTAATCAATTAACAAAAAAATATGAGCAAAAGAATTTTTACCCA
>JAPLXD010000052.1 GCA_026396255.1 Candidatus Moraniibacteriota bacterium
AGTAGTCTATTTCGCGAGCTATATCGTGATGGAAGTGGACGAGCCGGCGCGCAAAGACGCGCTAGAAAGATTGGACGCCGAATACAAAGGCAAGCAGAAGAAAATGTCCGCCCAAGGCGGATCTCAGCCAAAGGCTGACCAGCCTCTGGCTGGCGCCAACAAATCTGCCGAAAAAGCTTCTGAAGCTGAAGTTGAGGACTTGAAAGGCGCCTATCAAGCTGGACGCGATGAGCTCAAAAACTTGAGAAAATTCCAAATTCTTTCCGAAGTGGAATATTTCAACCTGTCTCTCAAATATGGGCACGTTTTCAAAGCGGGAATCGGCGCCGAAGCTATCCGCCGTGTTCTTGAGAGTACCAGCCTGGAAGAGGAAATCACGCGGATCAACAAAGATATCAATGACGACAAAATTTCGGACAAGAAAAAACTTTTGAAACAGCTCAAACTTTTTCAAGGAATGAGCCAAGCCGGAATCCGCCCGGAATGGATGCTGCCGACCGTTATCCCCGTGATTCCGCCGGATCTGCGCCCGATGGTCCAATTGGACGGAGGCCGGTTTGCGACTTCGGATCTCAATGACCTTTATCGCCGGATCATCAACCGCAACAACCGCCTCAAAAAACTGATCGAAATCGGGGCGCCGGAAGTGATCTCGCGAAACGAAAAAAGAATGCTCCAGGAAGCGGTGGATGCGCTCTTCGACAACTCCGCCCGGCGCGGACAAACTTCGGTGGCGGCTTCAACCGGACAAAAACGGGCTTTGCGCTCGCTCGCGGATATGCTCAAAGGGAAACAAGGCCGTTTCCGCCAGAACCTTCTGGGAAAACGGGTGGACTATTCCGGCCGCAGTGTGATCGTTGTCGGACCAAAACTGAAATTGCACCAATGCGGTCTGCCGAAAAAAATGGCGCTGGAACTTTTCAAACCTTTCATCATCAACAAACTGATCGAAAAAGAATACGCCCACAACGTGCGATCGGCAGGAAAAATGGTTGAATTTGAAGCGGAAGAAGCCTATGAAATCCTCGATGAGATCATCGAACATCACTTTGTCCTTTTGAACCGCGCTCCAACCTTGCACCGCTTGAGCATCCAGGCTTTCCAGCCGGTGCTCATTGAAGGCAAAGCCATCCAGATCCATCCGATGGTCTGTAGCGCTTTCAACGCCGACTTCGACGGAGACCAAATGGCTGTCCACGTGCCGCTCACGGATGAGGCGCGCAATGAAGCGGAGAATATCATGCTTTCGTCAAAGAACCTCTTGAAGCCGGCCAGCGGCGAACCGATCACGATTCCATCGCAAGATATGGTGCTGGGTTGCTACTATATGACCCATTTCAAAAAGGGCAAAAAGGGCGAAGGCAAGATTTTTGCCAGCAGCGAAGACGCAAAGCTCGCCTATGATTTTGAAAACATTGAACTCCAGTCGGAAATTGAAGTGAGTATGGGCGACACGAGAATCAAAACGTCGGTCGGAAGAATTTTGTTCAATGAAATTATGCCGGAAGAAATCGGATTTGTGAACGAAGAAATGGACAAAGGAAAGCTGCGCCAAATTGTCGCGCGCTCATTGGCGCTTGCCGGGAGAGACCGGACAGCCATTTTTGTGGACGAACTGAAAAACCTTTCCTTTGCGCTCGTCACCCGTTCGGGGATCAGCTGGGGCATGGATGACTTGACCACGCCGGTGGAAAAAGACGGCCTGATCAAGGACGCGGAAAAAAAAGTGGAAACGGTCAACGCACAATATGACATGGGACTTCTCACCGATCGGGAAAGAAAAGGCCAGGTGATCGAAGTTTGGAGTGAAGCGAAAAACAAGATCACTGACGCAGTGCGCGCGTCTCTCGACAAAGAGGGGCCGGTCTATGCGATGGTATACTCCAAGGCGCGTGGAACGGAAGCGGTGGTTGTCCAGATGACCGGGATGAAAGGGCTGGTGGCCGGACCGACCAGTGAAACGATCGAGCTGCCGATCAAATCTTCGTTCAAAGAAGGATTCAACGTTCTCGAATATTTCATCGCGACGCACGGTGCCCGCAAAGGTATGGCTGACACCGCTCTTCGGACGGCAACCGCCGGATATCTGACAAGGCGTCTCGTCGATGTGGCGCAGGACGCGGTGGTGCGCGAAGCCGATTGCAATGATCAGCGGGGCAGTTTCATGTATCGGGCCGATTCGGACGTGGTCGGCATCAGTTTTGCTTCGAGGATCACCGGAAGATTTTTGATCGAAGACGCGATTGATCCCAAAACGAAAAAAGTCATTCTGAAAGCAGGCGAGCTTCTCGCCAAAGAGAAAGCGGATGAGATCGAAAAGAAAAAAGTGGACAAAATCAAGATCCGTTCGGTGGTCACTTGCCGCAGCCGCCGGGGAATCTGCCAGAAATGCTATGGCTTGGATCTTGGCCGGAGCGATATCGTCCAGATCGGTCAAGCGGTCGGAATTGTCGCGGCGCAAGCCATTGGAGAACCGGGAACCCAGCTGACGATGCGGACTTTCCACATCGGAGGCGTGGCCGGAACGGACATCACCCAGGGTCTTCCGCGTGTGGATGAAATTTTTGAAGCCCGTCCTCCAAAGGGAGAAGCGGCCATCGCCGAAGCGGACGGACAGGTGATCGAGATCAAAGAAACGGAAAAGGACAAAACGATCCGCATTGAATCCACTCCGGACAAAAAGGGAAAGAAAGAAGTCCGCGAGTATGTCGTCTCGGCCGTGATGAATCTGGAAGTCCAAAAAGACGACCTTATTGCTAAGGGTCAGGTCCTTTCCGAAGGCCATCTCGATCTCAAGAAACTTTTCAAAATCCAGGGCGAAGAAGCCGTCTATCGATATATCACCAAGGAAGTGCAGGAAATATATTCCGCCCAGGGTGAAGGCATCAACGACAAGCACATTGAAGTGATCATTCGCCAAATGCTTTCGCGCGTGCGGATCCTTGATCCGGGCGACACGACCCTTTTGCCGGGCGATATCGTCGAAGATGTCCAGCTCGAAGAAGCCAACGAAACCGCCAAGAAGAACGGCAAGAACCTCGCGACCGGAGAAAAACTCCTCCTCGGAATTTCGAAAGTGGCTCTCTCGACCGAAAGCTTCCTCTCGGCCGCTTCCTTCCAGGAAACCGCCAAGGTTCTCATCAACGCGGCCGTGGTTGGAAAAGAAGACAAGCTCCGCGGACTCAAAGAAAACGTCATCATCGGAAAACTGATCCCGGCGGGGACAGGGTATCGAAATAGTCTCAAATAATAAAGATCAAATATAGAATACAGAAAAATCCTCCGCCTAGGCGGAGGATTTTTCTTTTGGAGGAAATAAAAAAAGCCTGGAGCGTTTTCCGTCCCAGGCTTGTTACACCGTCTTGAGGGTATTAACCCTTAGTGATCAAATCAATTCCCGCTCTTTCGCAAAAAGTGCCGAGAAAGTTGAGATATATGATCACGACGGACTCTCCTTCGTAAGCGTCGCGGAGGCGATCGTAAGTTCCGATCATCTCTCCCCAACCTTGCCCGTCTTTTTCGTAGTACCCGTAAGCGGCGCCGTGCTGCAGATGGGCGATCTCGTATCCCATCAGCTTCAGGCCGGTGGGGCATTTCCCTTCGCCGCTCCACTTCACGAGGAAGGTCGGGCATCCACCTTCCCGCGATTTGCGGATCACGGCACTGACCTTGGCATCGATCTCCAGGGCTCGAGGATCTTCGGAAGCTTTCCCGGCCGATTCGAACCGGGTGAGATTGACGAGATGCTTGCCATCGATTCTCTCGATCACCAAGGTCTCATTTATCGACTCGCGGTACTCGTGCGCGTCCGGGAGAATGCCCTGCTGCCAAAGGCCGTCTACGTAGCACCCATTGGGTTTTTGTTTGGGATCGGCCGGCTTGTGTTTGGAGCAAATAAGAGCTTCTTCGGGAAACCCGCGCTTTATGTTCACCTGGCATCCACACGGCCATGCGTGATGGCCTTCCTGCAACATCCTTATGCTTTATGCCTTTCATGATTTATTCCTCACTCTCTTTTGGTTAATCGGTCCAGAGGATTATCTGATGAACATCATCTTTAACCGCAGAAAGAAACTTTGCCACCTCTTCTTTGCCCAAATGTTCAGGCCGGCAAAGTCATTTTTGATTCCCTTGACAACTGAATTTCGATGAGGATCATAAGGTCCGAGCAAATCGATTTTTCCCCGATGTAGAGATAGAGAATCTCCACGAGCTCAAAAAGCTCTTTCGGAGAGGAACTCTCGATTCTCATGGAAAGGGTCGGTTTGTAATTCCCGAGATAGGCTTTGGTGTGCCGTTTGTAGCGGATTACACGTCTCTCCGGAGGGTTCAAACCTTCTTTATAACAAGGCTGGTCTTCCCAGCTCAGCAGGCTACCCTTGGGCAAAACGAATCCTTCGGGCAAACTGATCCTCGAAGCCACTTTGATAGCCGCTCCGTTCGCTCCAATAACCGCTAAACTTGACATATTGCCTCCCTTTCTTCTTCCTGTCCGGAGTGGTCCCCGGATCAGTGAGTGGAATTGTAAATGTTAAGAACAAATAACCATCAGGAAACAATTTTCCAGATGACTGTATATTCTATCACTTTTTAGACATCCTGTCAATGTATTCGCGTGAAACATTCTGCAACCCGCCGTGAAATGGAAAATAATACCTTGTATAAGGGATTATTTCGATATTGTGATATTTCTCAGAATAGCGAGTGCTGGACAAAAATCGTAATAGAAAGTACAATCATGTCTGGGAAAATAGGATATCAAAAAGGAGGGGGGCAGTCATGCCAAAGGAAAGAAAATACCGCTACTATGTCGAGCACCATGATGATCACACCAACGAGGTGCTGGCGCGACAGCTAGTGCCGCAATTTGATTGCGAGCCACGGAAGTTCTGGACTGGCAGAGTAAGCCCCGCATGGGAAGTTCCGGGCCGTCGCTTTGTAAATTTTCTGAAAAGCAGCCAGAAATCCCTGGGAATAAAATTTGATGCCTTCGTTCAGGAAGGCGATTATCCGTTGCGTCCCTTTCCTTGGCCGATTCCCAAAGAAAAAAAGCCAAGAAGAAAAGCCGCGTAACATCGCACCAAAAAGAGGCGTCCCCAACGGGCGCCTCGTATCATTTTCCGAAACAAAAACCAGCTCTTTCGAGCTGGAAAAACTTCGCGCTGTTTTACCGTTTTTCATCCTCATCTCAACCTGTCAATTTGGGAGAAAAAGCTGTAACAATCACGCATTGTTTATTTGTCGCTTAAAGTTCTTCGATTTGATATTCTTCGGCTTTGTCATAGGCAATAGCTAGACCTTCAACCAAACGTTCAAGTCCAAGCGAAACATTTCCACTTTCTGCTTTCCCCTCAACTATTTTTTCGGCCAATTTTGAAAAGTTAGCTGCCTGAAATTCTCCTTTCGTTTTGTATCCAAGCTTTAGATTCATTTTAATTCACCTCCTTTCTCTATCATTTGCTCAATTTTTCTTTTTTATATAATTAATCAGCTTTGCCAGAGTCTTTTTCTCATCTTTTTCCAACTCGCATTCCCAAATCCTGTAAACATCCCAGCCTTCTTTTTTTAATATATTTTGTACCTTCCTATCCCTTAACACATTCACCGATAGTTTCTTTTTCCAAAATTCTCTGTTGGTTTTAGGGGTTACTGAATTATCACAATTGTGTTTATGCCAAAAACATCCGTTGATGAAAATCGCAATTTTTTTAGCCGGAAAAACAATATCCGGCTTTCCTGTTATTTTATAATTAACTCTGTATCTTAACCCTGCGTTATAAAGAAATTTCTGAACATAAAGTTCGAGGCTGGTATTCCTTGACTTTATCCTCGACATATTCCAGCTCCTGTGCGCTTTTGAGATCTTGTCCATAATTGTTAATTGTTTTTATTAACTCTTCAGCAACTGTTTCAATCACAGGGATTACAACCGCATTTCCAAATTGCTTATATGCCTGATTATTGGAGACGGGAATTTTAAAATCATCACCAAATCCCATTAATCTTGCACATTCTCTCGGCGTAAGGCGCCTTGGATTACCCTTCTTCTGTTTTATGAGAATTTCAGATCCATCCTTGTAATATCTGGCACTTAATGTTCTTGTTGTTTTATCTTTCTCCGGATCAATCAGTCCAAATCCGAATCCATTTCCCATCTTTTTGTGTTTTTCGGCATGACCTTGCAGATATTTCCAAAGCTTGCCGGATAAAGTATATTTTTTGTCAACCCATTTTTCAAGTATATTCATGACATCTTTTTTCCTTTTCCCCTGATCGGGAAATGTAAAATTAACGTCAGGAAAAACATCTTTTCTCAGTCCGACGATAAGAACTCTTTCTCTATGTTGGGGAACAAAGTCAGCTGCATCAATAATTTTGAAAAATAAATTATATCCTAAACTAATCAGGGTGTTCTCAATTATTTTAAAAGTTTTTCCTCCATCATGACTTTTAAGATTCTTAACATTTTCCAGAAGAAACGCTTTCGGCTTCTTCTCTTTCAAAATTCTTGCTATATCAAAAAATAAATTACCCTGCTTTTTGTCTTTAAACCCGTGCTCAAGTCCTAAGCTATTTTTTTTGGAAACTCCTGCAATTGAAAAAGGTTGACAGGGGAAACCGGCGAGGAGAATATCATGATCCGGAATCTCCTTTTCATCAATTTTTGTAATATCTCCATGCGGTTGTTCACCGAAATTAAACTGATATGTTATCTGGCAGTATTTATCCCACTCGGAAGTGAAAACACAGCTACCTCCCAATTTTTCAAAAGGTATCCGCATTCCTCCTATTCCGGCAAAAAGATCGATAAATCTGAATTTTATATTATTTTGTTTCGTTTCCATGATTTTATTTTTGGATCCAGATGATCCTTGAAAAATTGACGAAAACTCAAAACATTAATTTTATCTTTGTAACACTTTCTTTTGATACTTTCCGGACAAACCAGATAAATTCTATGATCAAGCATCTCTTTCAATTGAGCGGAGCTAACTTTATCATCGATTGTTGCCAAGAAAAATCCCAGCCCTCTAGTACCCTCCGTTACAATTTGTCTCCACCTTTCGCGTAAGGTTCTTTTGGCTGTAAATATTATACAATCCATAGGATTTTTCCGGTAATGCTTCACTGACGGCATCAGGAAATCAGGTTTTCCATTTATTACCGCTTGTTCATCGAAAGGATAGTCGAGAATTTTAAAAAGTGAATTGTGAATTTTTTCAAAACCCTTTCCCGCTCTTGATTTTCTGGACTGAGCAAGAGAGAGGAAAAATTTGTCAAATAGTTTAAAATATTTCCCGAGAACTTTGCCGGTATTTTCCAGTTTTCTTAATTCTCCTGATTTGATTATAACTTTTAAAAAAACATCGAAAACTTTTTCACCATAACGTTTTTCATAATCAAGATACAATTTGTAGGCTTCTTTTTCTGTTTCCTCAAGAAGGGTGTCGAAATTGTTTTTTATCCTATCCGTCGAATACTTATACTTGTTTTTTACATTATCCCTTGCTTCGTTTACAATGTTCTCTTGATTTTCCAGTTTGATATTTTTTTCCTTTGCAAACTCAATAAGATTGTCGATTTTCATAATTTATGTGTTAATTTTAGTTAAGTTTAAAATCATTTTCCCCTCAAAAGTGATTTCTCCCGGAATGATCGGGATGTTTTCATAATTGGGATTTTCCGGTTTGAGATATCTTTTTCCTCCATCCGCGATAAATTTTTTCACGGTTGTTCCATTTTCCGTGCGAGCAACAACAATATCTCCGCTTTTGAATTCTTTGGATTTTTTTATCAAAAGCATATTTCCATCGTCTATGCCGGCGTTTATCATTGAATCTCCATGAACTTGAATGACGAAAACATCATCTTGCGCTTTGCTTATTTTTTCGTTTTGAAAAATTTGATCTGACAGCGGCATCCAGGCGGTAAACGCGTCCGCAAATGATTCAGTGTATGACCCGGCGGCGCTCATTCCGGCAATTTTTATCAACGGTTCTTTTTCAATCTCTTTGTATCCAAGAGGCAAAATTTTTATACTTCTGGCCTGTCCATCTTCTCTTTTTATGAATCCTTTTTTTTCGAGAGATTCCAGGAAATTCAAAACGGCTTGATTTGAAACAACATTGAGCTTCTCGCGAAGATCAGCAAATGTCGGAGGAAAGCCGGATGACCGAATACTTTCATAAATTGCGCTAAGAGCTTTTTTTTGTTTTTCCGTTATTTTTGATTGCATAGCTCTATTATATATGACTATATAGTCATGTCAATGAAGAATAATATGGCTTAAATAAAGCATATAAAAAAGTTATCCACAGCAACGCTATGAAAATAATATTTATACTTTGAAAAGCTGAAAAGCATATTTGAATTAAATTGGAGAGATATTCGCTAAAGCTTGGCTTAATCCAAGGTTCGACCTTTTCCTTGTCGGCTGTCGCCTCCAATTCCTCAAGGTCGAACCTTTTTATCTGAACTGGAAATCCTTCGGGGAATATGCTAATATAAATCAGTAATCAGACTTTCATCCCTCACCGCGATTTCGGGGTGAGGGACAAGCAAAAATGGGCCGACGGAAAAAGAAAAACAAGAAAAATGAAAACGGGCACGGGAACGGGAATGGCAACGGGTACAAACCCCGCAAGAAGTGGGGTTTGGCCGGGGATACGAAGCGTTCGATCGCGGCGGTTTTTTTGATCGCGCTCGCGATTTTGGCTGTATTCAGTCTCTTTGGCGGGGCAGGGACTTTTGGGACATATTTCAACAAAATTTTGTCGCTGGCGTTCGGGGTGGGCCGATTTCTTCTGCCGGTTTTGATGATCGTGGTCGGCTTCATGTATTTCCGGCGGGATACGGACTCATACTATGTCTTCGTGGCGGCCGGTTTTTTCGTCTTTTTTGCGGCGATTCTCGGGTTCATCCATATTTTCTATCCCCTTTCGAAAATGGTGGCGCTTGCCCAAAGCGGGCAGGGTGGGGGAATTTTGGGCGCGGCGGCGGCTTATCCGGCTCTCAAATTTTTTGGCTTTTCAGCGGGGATCATCGTCCTTCTGGCGCTCGCCCTGGCTTCGCTTCTCCTCGCGCTCAACGTGCCTTTGCGGGCGCTTCTCAAACCGGTGGAATGGATGAAAAAGAGGAGTGAAGAAGATGAATCCGAAGAAACTCACGTTTCTAAACCCCCCGCCGCCGCTGAAGCTTTGGCGGGCAAGTCCACAGCAGTACGAATAAGTGAAATCATCAAAGGCCGGACGGAAAAATCGGCTCCCGATCGGAAAATGATGCTGCCGGACAAGCAGCGGATGATCGCGGGCTGGAAATTGCCGCCGCTTGATCTTTTGGAACGGACGACCGGCAAATCCAAAGCGGGTGATATCGAAGCCAACGCCAAGATCATCCAGGACACTTTCAAAAATTTCGGGATCGAAACGGAAATCGGCGAGATCAGCGTCGGTCCGTCCGTCACGCAATATTGTTTCAAACCGGCGGCCGGGATCAAGCTTTCGAAAATCACGGGTCTCAACAACAATTTGTCGCTGGCGCTGGCCCAGCATCCGATCCGGATCGAAGCGCCCATTCCCGGCAAGTCTTTGATCGGAATCGAAGTGCCGAACAAAGTTTCGACGATGGTGCGCTTGCGCGATTTCATGGAAAGCGCCAAATTTGCCGAGCGGAAAACCAATCTCACTCTGGCGCTCGGCCAGGATGTCTCCGGAAACTATATTTTCGGCGATCTCACCGAAATGCCGCACCTCATGATTGCCGGCGCGACCGGTACGGGAAAAAGTGTCAGTATCAATACGATCATCACGACGCTCCTTTATCAAAACTCACCGGATGATTTGAAGATGATCCTGATCGATCCAAAGCGGGTGGAGCTCACGGCTTTCAACGGGATTCCGCATCTTCTCACGCCGACGGTCGTTGACAACGGCAAGGTGGCGAATTCCCTGAAGTGGGCGATCGGCGAAATGGAACGGCGCTACAAAATGCTTCAGGAAAGTGCGTCGCGCGATATTTTTTCGTATAATGAGAAGATAAAGCCGGAGCAGAAAAAAAATATTGTTGATGAAGAGACGGGGGAAGTGCTCGGCGAAGAGGGGGTGAAACGCCTGCCATATATCGTGATCATCATCGACGAGTTGGCGGACATCATGGCCAGCCATTCCAAAGACGTGGAAGCGGCGATCGTGCGGCTGGCGCAAATGGCGCGGGCGGTCGGCATCCATCTCATCGTTTCGACGCAAAGGCCTTCGGTGGAAGTGTTGACCGGTCTCATCAAAGCCAACATCACGACGCGCATCTCTTTTCAGGTGGCAACCCAAATTGATTCGCGGACAATCCTCGACATGGGCGGCGCGGAAAAATTACTTGGAAACGGCGATATGCTCTATCTTTCCGCCCGATCTCCAAAACCGAAACGGATCCAGGGAATTTTTGTTTCCGAATCGGAAGTGAAGCGGGTGGTGAAGTCGATCAAATCGCAGCTTGACGGCGAAGTGGAATACGACGAGGAAGTCACAGCTACACAAAGAGTCAATTTCGGGGGGAAAATGACCGGCGCGTTCGGCGGGGATCAGGAAGGAGACGATCTTTATGAAGAAGCCAAAGACACAGTGATCAAATCCGGCAAAGCGTCCGCGTCTCTTTTGCAGCGGCGGCTCCGGGTGGGATATGCCCGTGCGGCGCGGCTGCTCGACATTTTGGAGGCCAACGGCGTGATCGGCCAGGCGGACGGATCAAAGCCCCGGGAAATTTTGGTGGACAGCCCTGTTTCTGCGGCCGCGACCGGCGAAGTTCAGTATGAAGACGAACTGGCTGACGAAAAAAAGCGGGAACGTTGGCAAATGTGAGCGGATGAGCTATAATGATGGAGAAAATAAAAACAAAAATCTGGCAGGTTGTTTGACCTGTTTTTATTGTGGATTTAACAATTATCAAATAAATGTTTCGCGGCTTCACACAAAAAAAGATCCATTCATATACTCTCGGTGAGCAGCTCAAAAACCTTCGCAGCGAAGGGCGAGTGACGCTTTTTGAGGTTTCGCGGGAAACAAAAATTCCCGTGAAATACATCGAAATGATCGAAGAGGGAAAATACGAGAAGATTCCCCCGGATGTCTATGTGAAAGGATTTCTCCGGGCCTATGCCGAATTTCTGGGGATTGAACCAAAAAAAATCATCAAATTGTATGAGCGGGAAAAAGATATCAAAAAAAATCTGAACGGGGGAGAGAAAAAATCCCCGAAGATGAAAAAGAAAACAAGGCTGTCTCACTTCGTCGTCACGCCCCGCATCATCATCGCAGTTTCGGTCGCGGTCGTGGTGATAGGCGGATTCTCCTATCTCTATAGCCAGATCGGCCGGTTCGCGGCGGTGCCACGCCTCGTCATCACCAGTCCGGCGAGCGATGAGAACATTCCCGGCAACTCCATTTCGGTTTCGGGATATACCGACGAGGACGCCAAGCTCACGATCAACGGCCAGCCGGTTTTGGTGAGCGACAAGGGCGAGTTCAAAGAGGATATTCTTTTGCAAAGCGGCGTCAATTCAATCACCATTTCAGCGCTGAACCGCTTCAACAAGGAAATTTCAAAGACGGTCAATATAAAATCGGACTATCAGTCGCCCAATCTCGCGGCGAGCGGCGACGGTGGAAATGGGGGGAAAGTTATCGGAGAGCAAGACGTGAAAAAAAGGGGTGTGGATGTTGTTGTCCGGGCCGATTCCATCCCGATCTGGCTTTCGGTCGAGGCGGATGGAAATCTGATCTATTCAGGAACGATGCTCGCAGGCGCAGTCCAAAATTTCGACGGGGAAAAAGAAGTGCGGGTGACGAGCGGAAAAGCGAACCAGACTTTCATCAAGGTGAACGGAAAACCTGAAAAAATTTTGGCCGACAGCCCGGGGATTGTGAGAGATGTGGTGTTTACTCCCAACGACTAGTGAGTTAAATAAGTTCGGAATTTATTCGGCGTGTTTCAAATTTATTTGTTTTATAATTTTTAATTTCAGAGTTATGTCCAAGGAAACAGAGAACAAAGAAACCCTTTTGGAAAACACAGTGAAAGAAATCAAAGATCGTTTCGGAGAGGGCTCGATTATGAAGCTCGGCGACGTGAAGAGAGTGGATGTCGCGGCGATTCCAACCGGCGCGCCGTCGCTCGACATCGCACTTGGTATAGGCGGTGTGCCGCGCGGGCGGATCATCGAAATATACGGGCCGGAATCATCCGGAAAGACAACGCTCGCGCTCCATATTGTTGCCAATGCCCAAAAGGCGGGAGGATCAGCCGCTTTCATTGACGCAGAGCACGCGCTTGATCCGCAATATGCCAAGAAAATCGGGGTGAATTTGGAAGATCTTTTGATCTCGCAGCCGGACAACGGAGAACAGGCGCTCGACATCGTTGAGGCCTTGGTGAAATCGAACGCCGTGGATGTGATCGTGATTGACTCGGTGGCCGCGCTCACGCCTCAAGCCGAGATTGAAGGCGAGATGGGCGATTCCCATATGGGCCGGCAAGCTCGCTTGATGTCGCAGGCTCTGCGCAAGCTCACGGCGATTGGCGCCAAGAGCAACGTGACGATCATCTTCATCAACCAGATCCGGATGAAAATCGGAGTGGTCTTTGGTAATCCCGAAACGACCACGGGCGGAAACGCGCTCAAATTCTATGCCTCGGTTCGCATTGAAGTCCGCCGCGCGGCCCAGATCAAGCAGGGCGAGCAGATCGTCGGCAACCGCGTGAAAGCGAAAATTGTCAAAAACAAAGTCGCTCCGCCTTTCCAGGTGACGGAATTCGACATTATGTACAACGAAGGCATCTCAAAGGAAGGTGATCTCATCGATACGGGCGTGAAATATGAAGTGGTGACGAAAACAGGGAATTCCTTTTCCTTCGGCGAAGTGAAACTCGGCGTCGGCCGCGAAAAAGCCAAAACATTTTTGCGCGAAAATCCGAAGCTCTATAAAGAAATCGAAAAAGCACTCAAAGAAAAAGTGAAAGTATAATTGGTCTTAATAAAAATAATATGGCAATTGAAAAATTAGAGGATGGTACAAAAATAATTCATCGGCAGGATGGAAAGAAAGAATACATTTTTCAAAAAAATAAAAAAACTTTGCGAAAACATCATCCGGAAAAATTTACCAAGCCTAGCGACACGATAAATATTCCAACAAGACAGCAAGAACAGGAAGAAACTGAAGAGCTATTAAAGGTTTTCAGAGAATCCGGCAGAAAACATGCTGAGGAGTTGCGACTTAACGCCATCGCGGAAGGATATCTTACTGCTGTACAAGCTGAAAAGGAAAGAAAAATAAAGACTATTAAAGATAAGGAAAAGTATCCGCGACATTGGAATGCGAGAGGCGCAAGAATAGTGCACGAAGGACCAACGCAGCAGGATATATCTAAATCAGGAAGAGAACTGCCGAGAAAGCTGAAAAGAAGGGGCGGAGAGTATCACGAAAGACTTATGAAGGAGGTATAAGAAAACAAAAAATTATCTAAAAAAAATTGCCAATAATCGAAAAGCTCTTCCGCGGCGGGGCTTTTCTTTTTGGAAAAATAAAAACACATCTGAGGGCCAGATGCGCTGAAATTTATTTTCTATAAAACAGACTAGAGCAAATCGACGCCTAATTTCTCCTGGATCACAGCTTTTACCCGATTCAAATCATGTTTCATAAATGTAAATTCATCTTCCAAATCCAATGTCCGTTTCAAAAATTTATCCATCGTGTTGATAAGCCTTTCAATTTTTCGGCTTGTTCTTTCTTCACTCTTCAACAATTTTTCTTCAACAGCAGAAAGGATAACCACCGTTTGGTTGCCTAGCAGGGTCTCGATATCTTTCAAGCTGATATTTTTTTCTTTATCCATTTGCTTATATTGTATCAATTCTTCAGATAGTGTCAAATATAGTGCTATTTCGCTCTCTCCGAATATTCTCCAGTCTCTGTGTTGATGCGGATGATGTCGCCTTCTTTCACAAACAGCGGCGTGTTGACCTTGATGCCGGTTTCGAGGGTCACAAGTTTGTTTCCGCCGTCAGCCGTGTTGCCTTTGATAGCGGGCGGAGCTTCGACGACCTTGAAATCCATCTTGACGGCCAGTTCGATGTTGATCGGAGTGGCGCCGTGAACCAGAATGGTCACTTCCGTGCCTTCGAGCAAATAGTTTGTCAGCTCCCCCAGAACGGATTTGGGGAGGGAAAACTGCTCATAGCTGGTGTTATCCATGAAAAAATAGTTTTCTCCTTCTTTATATAAATATTGGGCTTTTGATTTGGCCATCTCGGCTTCTTCGATCTTGTCCGATCCCTGAAAAGTTTTTTCCATCACCGCCCCGTTTTTGAGGTTGCGAAGTTTGGTGCGCAAAACCGCTCCCGCGCGGCCCATCTTGGAATGCTGATGAAAAATAACGAGATAGGGCTCGTTATTTATCGATAGAGTTTTCCCGGTTTTGATGTCGGAGAGATTCATCATGATCTATTTGATCGTGTATGAAAGCAAAGCCATTGTCCGCGCTCTTTTGATGGCTCGGGTCACCATCCGTTGGTGCTTGGCGCAATTGCCGGTCCGGCGGGGCGGAACAATCTTGGCGTGGGCATTCATGAAACGGCGCAAAAGCTGCGTGTCTTTGTAGTCAATGGTGTGAACATTGTTGGCGCAAAAATAGCAAGTTTTCGGCGCAGCCGGAGGCGTGTTTTGTTGCGGGTTGAATTTCATAGCCATAATCGTGTATTGTGCAAAAATGCGGTTTATGCTGGTTAGAACGGAATATCTTCAATTTTCACCTCATCTTGGTTCTCGTCGATCTGGATGGTCGGGATTTCCTCCGGCTGGGGAGGAAGCGGCTGGCTGACGCTCTGCGGCGGCATGGACGGGCCGGATTGGGCGGAAGGACCTTGGTAGGGCGCACCTCCCTGCGGTTTTCGATCGAGCATCTGCATATTTTCGGCGATGATCTCGGTCATATACTTTTTGGTTCCGCTCTGATCTTGCCAGGAGCGGGTCTGCAGACGTCCTTCAAGGAAAATCTTGCTGCCTTTTCGCAAATATTGCCCGGCGATCTCAGCCAAGCGTCGCCACACGACGATGTTGTGGAATTCAACCGCTTCTTTTTTTTCTCCGGACTGCGGATCTTTCCAAACCCGGTTTGTCGCAATCGCGAAATTGGCGACTGATTGCCCGGAAGGGGTGGAGCGCAATTCCGGGTCGCGGGTGAGGTTGCCGATGAGGAGGACTTTGTTTAGAGACATATTTTTCTTTTTAAAAATTATCTAGATAATAATTTTCTTTCACGATTATTCCGGGCTCTCATCCAAAATCGCGTCCAGCTTTTCATCTAATTCCGCCATTTCAACTTTGGCTGTCTCTTTGGCGGTCTTTTTCTCGCTGGCAGTCCCGCTTAGTGGGAGGGCAACGCGAGCCGGTTCACTTTTTTTGATCGACGGCCGTTCGGGTCTGACGTCTTGTCTCGCATCCGGCATGGACGGAGCGCCGATCGGCTTTCCGATTTCATCAGCACGGACGATGATATGGCGCATGATTTTGTCATTGAGCGCCAGTCTCTTGTTCAATTCCGGAAGGTTTTCCGCATCTTCGATCGTGAACCGGCAGAAGCTGAAAAATCCGTGCGTTTGTTTTTTGATCGGGTGGGCGAATTTCCTTTTTCCGATGTCATTGAAATCAGTCGAAATTTTCCCCCCGCGGCCGGTGATGATTTCGTCAATTTCTCGCTTGATTTCTCCTGCACGGTCAACATTTGCAACCGAGGTGAAGAACAGAAGTTCGTATTCCATGTGTTTTTCCGTGAGATAAAAATTAAAATCCGCGTAAGAAAGCCTCTTTTGCGGATCAGTTCTCCCTATCTCCGCCTAGGCGGAGCGGGGAGATCTTGGGCTTTCTAAGTTGTATGAATAGCCTATCATATTGACTTATTTTTAGCAAGTTTGGCGAAAATATGCTAAAATAGTGCTATGCTCGACGAGGATAAAATCAAAAAAGATATCGAGAAGATGCGGGAGGCATACGCGATAGCCTCCAAAAAGCTCGATGATATCCGGGAAAGACAGGCCAAGATCGCCGAAAAGATTTATGCTGCCAGAAAAAATAATTCAGCTAAAAATAACAAAATATTATGGGTCTAGAAATTTTCAAACTACCCGAAGCAATTGATCCATCTGAAAACTATGCAGCAGAGCTTGAGAAAGAAGAACAAGCCGTGATGGAAAAAGTGAAAGCAATGTTTCGGAAAAATGCTGAAGCAAGCGGACTTCTTCTTAGTGGAGAAGATTTGGATTTGAGTGACCACCAGAAACGTTATCTCACCGGCCAGTTGGCCGGATTTCGTCGGGATACAAAGGGTGTTATTGAAAATTTAAGAAAGGCTGTACCATTGGAAGTGGTAGATGGAATGAAAGAAGCGGCCTAGATCTTGAATTCGATTACATCACCATCTTTCACTATATAATCTTTGCCTTCAGTGCGGAGTGTCCCGAGTTCGCGGGCTTTGCTCCATGATCCCGCTTCAAGAAGTTTCTGCCAGTTGATGACATCGGCGCGGATGAATTTTTCTTCAAAGTCAGAGTGAATGGCTCGACCGGCGAGTGGCGCGGTGGAGCTTTTTTTGATCGTCCAGGCGCGCGTTTCATCTTCACCGGTTGTTAGGAAAGTAATTAAGTCGAGAATTTCGTAAGATTTCAAAATTAGCTGGTCTAAATTCGATTTCATTCCAAGTTCCGATGCTTCTTCAGCGGACATTTGCGATAGTTCTTCTTCTATTTTGATATCGATGGCGACAGTCGGATATTTTTCTCGAAGCGACGCAAAATCGCTAGTCTCCTTTTCGCTCGTATTCAAAACAAAAAGCATTGGTTTCCAGGTGAGAAGCTGCAAATCGCGCACCAATTCAAAATCTTCGTCGCTGAATTTCAATTCGCTCGCTAATTTTCCCTGATCCAGAATTTCTTTTATCCTTTTTATAATCTCAAGAGTCCGGATCGCCTCCTTGTTTTGCCCGCGGGCTTCTTTTTCAAGTTTCGATATTCTTTTTTGGACTGTTTCCAAATCGGCGAGAATCAGTTCTGTATTGATCACTTCAATATCGTTCTGCGGGTCGATCTTGTTGTGGACGTGAGCGATGTCGCTATTTTCAAATACTCTCACCACCTGGGCGATAGCATCCACTTCCCGGATATGCGCCAAAAATTTGTTTCCCAGGCCTTCTCCCTGGGCGGCGCCGGCGACCAGTCCTGCAATGTCGACAAACTCAACAACCGTCGGGACAATTTTGGCCGACTGCGACATTTTCGCCAATTTTTCCAATCTTTCATCCGGGACTTTCACGATCCCGACGTTGGGCTCGATGGTGCAAAAAGGATAGTTGGCGATATCCACCGGATTTTTGGTGAGAGCTTTGAACAACGTCGATTTTCCTACGTTAGGAAGACCCACGATTCCGACTTTCATAGTTTGCGAATTAGTTGCTTTTATACTCTATTCCAAAATTATTGTGATGACAAGTTGAGGCTGCTGACAATCATATGATTTTCTTTGCGCGATTCTTGCGCGATTCTTGCGCGATTCTTGCGCGATTATCCAAAATCTGATATAATACGAATATGCTCAAACCGCAATACAAACTCACGAACAAAATAGTCAAAAACCTGACAGACATCGCCGAGGCCAAGGGACTTATCGAAAAGGCGAAGCTTTTGCCAAGACAAGAACTTCGACTCAAGCGTCAGGCGATGATCAGGATGTCTCACAGCTCCACCGCGATTGAGGGAAATGTTTTGGATATTCGCCAAGTGGAAGCCTTGTATGCCAACAAAAAGATTGATGCACCGGCGAGGGATGTTTATGAGGTTCAAAACTATCTCAATGCTCTCAAGTTTATTGAAAAGTTTGTCAAAAGCAAAAAACCAATCACGGAAAAGATCTTGCTCAAAATTCATTCGCTGGTCACCAACAAAACTCTGTCGGACGATCAATCTGGTCATTTCCGCGAGGGATCGATATATGTCGTCAAAAGGCGACCGGGATTTCCGGACGAAGTGGTATATACCGGTCCGAAAGCGATCAATGTGCCTTATCTTTGCACGGAACTGATTGAATGGATAAGAAAAAGCGAAAAGGAAGAAATCAATCCGGTGATTGTGGCCGGTGTCGCTCATTTGGAAATTGCAGCTATCCATCCGTTCAATGACGGCAATGGCAGAACGGCCAGAGCCTTGGCGACGCTCATCCTATACAAGCGAGGCTATGATTTCCGCCATCTTTTTGCCTTGGAGGATTATTACAACAAGGATTTGCCCAGCTATTACAAAGCCATCAATGTGGGCATAACCTTTGAGCAGCGAAGAACGGATATTACATCGTGGCTCGAATATTTTGTGGAAGGTTTCAAGGAGGAAATTATGAATGTGAAGCGGGAAGTGGCGAGACTTGCCTTGAAAAAAGTGGACAAAAATATCGCAAGCCAAATTTATCTCACGCAAAGGCAGCAGCAAATTTTGGATTTCATCGATCAGACGGGGAGAATCAAAGTCATGGATGTGGTGGGTATTCTCAAAGTTCCCCAACGAACCGCACAGCTCGAACTCCAGAAGCTAAAGAAATTGGGAACCATCAAACAAGTTGGAAGAGGTCCGGCTACAAGCTATGTTTTGAAGTAGACTATTATTACGCTTGATTGATTTAAGCAAAATAGAAAAAATCGGTGCAGGCAGGGGAACAAGATACAGAAAGCTGTAGCCGGTCTTTTATTTTTTGAAAAGCAGAGAAAATAAAAACCGCCATATGTATGTGGGCATTACCCTTTTTATATTGACAAAGGAGAAGAAATAATCCACAATAACTCAATGCTCTTTAAGTAAAAAATATCCCGATTTTCGAGGAGGGCGGAGATGATATCCAATTTTCTGAAGTGCGTAGTGATTGATGTGGCGAGTGGAATCTATATTTATGTATTCGTTTCGCTTTTGTTCGGACAAAGTTTTCATTTTTCCGATTTGGGCATTAGCATTTTTTTTGTTTTGGCCCCGGACCTCGATTTTATCCCCTTTGTTGCATGTAACAAGTATATTTTCCGTTGGCTTGGGATAAAATTTCGATTCGCATCCCATCATTTCATACACTTCCCGCGGGTATTTTTGCCTGTCAGCATGGCGGTGGGATTCGGATTGGCGGACTTCTATGGAGCTACGCTGGCTCTTCTCTGCGGGCTGGCTCATTTCACCCATGATTCCCTGAAGCCGCCGGAAGAAATGTCGGGGATCCAGTGGGGCAGATTTCTTTTCTGGGGATCCAGGGATTTGTATTTTTTTCACAAAGGCAAGTTGCAAAAATTGCCTTACGAAAAATGGAAAGAGCATCTAAACAAGAAAAGAGAGGGAGCGGCGACCAGATCTGCATCCGACGAAGTCAAGGCGCGGGCAGATTCGTTTGGCCTAGAGGCGAAGATGTACGTTGTCGCTTCCCTTCTATTTCTCATTGCATTTTATGTGCGAAGCATATAGGTGCAAAAAAGGGCGGACATATATTATTGTGTCCGCCCGGTTTTTTTTATATAAAAAAGTGAAAACTACAAATTCTTGATTTTCCCATCGGCTTCGAGTTTTTTGACGACGTCGGAAACGAGTTGGGATTTGTTGCGGTCGCAGATAAAAGCGCTTGACAAGGCTTTGGGGTGATGCTTTAATTATCTGAAGCACCTTAATAAGCCGGGGGGTAGAAATGCGAGGAGGGTATTGCGGTATGAATAAAACCGTGCAGCCCATTACTGGTAGGAAGGCAGGCGAATTTTGTCGTCTTCTTGAAAAACGTGGTATTGGTGATCGGGAGTTTCAGCAGTATTTGATCGAACATCCCGATGATTTGGTGAATTATATACGCGCTGCTAAAGAGAGCTCTTGGCAGGCTGTGGGCAAAGTGACGCCAAGCGTTCACAGCATCGTCCAACTCAATAATCTCAACCCCTTCTTTTTCGAAGGGTTGAAAGAAGTTTCCCGTTCCCGCCACTCTTCTTCGGGAGAATGGCGCCTCCATTATCCCCCAGGCTTCAGCGTGCTGCCTTTAGATGTCCACGTTGAGAGATTAAGAACGGCGTTGGAGGGTTTCGTTCCCACATTCTCTCAGCCAAGCAACGAAATATCCTTGCCGGATGGTGCAGACGGAGTCGCTTTGATCCCGTCGATCACATTCCTCGGAAAGCTATGGGGCATAAGAGAACCTCATGGGATCGGATATAAAGAGGTGCTCCGGCGAATCAACATGGCCCTTGAAAAGAATCGGCCAGCCGACATATTCAACTACCATCAAGCCTACGAGTTCATCAGGATCAATCCGGGGGTGCTGGAGGTATTGCTGCCTCTCGAAGAAAAGGCGGAAAGGGCTGGTCTTAATTGTTTGGCCCTTCCGTTTTCGTTTGGACGCCTTTACGCCGACTTTGGCTGTCGCAATGCACGTTGGACTGCGTTATACGATGGCCAGCTTCCTTTAACCACAGTTCAAACGGGCTGCCTACTCCTGGCAATGCCGAATCGCCTGGTGAGTTTCAATGACCTCCCAGTTGATTGCCCTGGAGATGAATGCGACCGCCATGACTCGGACCACTATCCCAACGGAACCGGAAAATGGTACGAGTTCCTTGGCTGGGAAATCACTGAGGTGAAGGGATATCCTATCGAACTTAGACTCAATAAAACCTCGGGGTACGGTGATACCGGAATGCATGGCGGGCCGGCTGTAGCGTTCCTGCCGCTAAAATAAGTTAACCCTGTTTAAAGGGCGGCATGCTTAAATGTATGTCCGCCCGATTTTTTTATCCAAAAAGGTTATAAGTTCTTGATCTTCCCATCCGCTTCCAGTTTTTTGACGACATCGGAAACAAGTTGGGATTTGTTGCGGTCGCAGATGAGGATGGCGTCGGCGGTATCCACAATGATGAGGTCTTTCACGCCGATGGTGGTGATGAGTTTGTCCGAGCCATAAACGAGCAGATTTTCGCTGTCGAAGTTGATATGCTCGCCGCGGACGAAGTTTTCCCGGTTATTTGATATCAAAGTATCCTTGAGCGCGGTCCAGGAGCCGACGTCGCTCCAGGGCATTTCAAGCGGGATGACGGCGACATTCGGTTCATTCTCGAGAATCGCGTAGTCAATGCTGTTTTTGTCCATTTTGGGGAATTCTTTTTCCAAAACTTCGGCAAAATTTCCGGCCTTCACGGAATCTTTTATTTTCATCAATTTTTCGAAATCATCCGGCACATACTTTTTGAATTTTTCAATGATCGTTTTTGTTTTCCAGAGGAACATTCCGCTGTTCCAAAAATAGTCGCCGGCCTCGAGATATTTTTGGGCCGTTTCATAGTTTGGCTTTTCGACGAATTTTTCCGCTTTGAAAATTTGAACATCTCCGATTTTTTCCAAATCTCCGTCTTTCTTGATATATCCGTACCCCGTTTCCGGCGCGGTCGGTGTGATGCCGAAGGTCAAAAGATATTGGTCGTTTTTTTCCAGAAATTCTTTTCCTTTTTGAATGGCGCTGAGAAGTATTTCCGGATTTTCAATGAAATGGTCAGCCGGAAAAACGCCCATGATTTCATTTTCGTCTTTCGCGGCAATGACCGCCGCGGCCAGAGCAATCGAAGGGGCGGTATTTCTCCCAATTGGTTCGGCCAGAATATTTTCTTTGGGAAATTCCAAAATTTCTTTTTCCACTTCGCTGACATATTCCTGGTTCGTCGCGACAAAAATATCTTCCGGCGCGGCGATCTGGCGCAGACGCAAATAGGTTTCCTGGAGCATCGTTTTGTCTCCGGTGAGACACTGGAACTGCTTGGGTTTTCCGGCGCGGCTCACCGGCCAAAGACGGGTGCCTTTTCCCCCGGCCATGATGACTAGTTTCATATTTTCAGTAATCAGTGAACAGTGATCAAAGATCAATATCCACTAAAATTAATATTTATGAAGTATTGATTATTTCCAAGATAATACTATACAAGAGCGAGCGTTTTGTAAAATCTATTTTTGGACAGAGGTTTGTCTTGATCCGGATGCAGCGAGCGCGAAAATTTGTTTCAGGCTTTGGGCGACCTGCTTGCTTTCGATGATCATCCCGACCAATTCATCGCCGAAAGAAAGGATTGCCAATTTATCTCCAAAAATATCAATCTCAACTGGTGCGGTATACATATTTTTTTCCACATTAAATCTTTTCATCAGCCAGCGGGCGTCCTTTTCCGGATCATCAACATCGGAGGGTACGATCGCCGTTGTCTTGATATTTTTCTTGACCCTTTTTGCGATGAACTCCTCGACGATCGGCGCAATTTTGTCGTTATATGTCGGTTCGTAGGCCGTGCGGATCAAGTGAAAGTCTTTTCCGTCATCCAAAATTTCTTCGTATATTTTTTTCATCCCCTCCACGCCTTCAAAAAACCGGATGCCGGGGCGATTGTGCGCCAGATTGAAGCTTGAGAGTATATCCGGCAAGTAGCTATCCAACAGTTCTTTGTCTTTTTTGAGTTGCGCTTCTTTTTGATCCAGTAGTTTTTTGAGCAGAGACGGATGCCCCGCCGAAAAAAGGGCCACTTGGTTGGGCTTTTCTTTTTTTTCAACAAGTCCCAATTTTTCCAACTCTTCGAGATCTTTGTAGACAATCGCCCGTGATTTTCGAATGCTTTTGGCAATCGCTGAAGCCTTGGCAACTTTCGTTTGATACAAAAAATCCAGAATCTCCGCCTGGGAGAGGGTGAGGTTTGTGCGTGACAATATTTCTTTGAACATAAGGCTGTGAAATTATCTTTAGTCCATTATAGCAGCTGAATGTATAAATGTCAATAGTATAGTTAACAATATAATATATATAAAAACAGCCTAATGATGTTGATAATAAAGAACAATATTTACATAATTAAAATAAAGTATAATCAATACTTGACAATAATAAATTTTAGTGATAAGATAGTTTGTTGTTTAACAATTGAATATAAGAGGGAGGAAGAAAAAATGTGGACGATTATAGAAACGCTGTTGAATGTGTTCCTTGCATTTTTCGCGAGTATTTTTCTATGGATTTATCGTGACTACGCGGATCAGAAATATCCCGAATGGTCCGAGTTTGAAGAGTATCTGAATCATAGCTACAAGCGCGGGTTTTACGAACGCGGACCATTCATCTATTACTGCGCTTTCGCGCTGCCCCTAAAGTGCGCGAAGCTGCTGATGAAGTTGATCGTTAATTATTATCAAAAAAAGAAGTAGCAAACAAGGTAAGGCTCGAAAATTAGGCAACAAAAAAGCGGTTGGCAATATCCAGCCGCTTTTCTATTTGGAAATCAATTTCAAAACATCTTTATCTTTCAGCGCTTCGCTGACTTGGTTCCAGAGAGTGAGATTTGTTTTTGCCCAAGGAAGATATCTTTTTCTTACCGCAGGGATATAAAAGTAGATATTTTTTGCGAGAAGTTTGTTTTGTTCGGATGTAATTTTTTTTGACAATTTTTGTATGTCAACTTTATTCTGAATGATGTATTGATTTGAGAAAAGAATCGGGCTGATCGGCAACACCTTGAAAAGCGAGTCAGCATCGCTCAAGGCTTTTCCTTCGGGGGATATTTTTCGTCCTCGATAGGCGGTATGCGATTCCATGATTATGCTTTCAATTTTTCCGATCTCATTGAGCGAATATCCGCAATTGATCAGAATTTTCCGGCGTAATTTTTCTCCCAATTCGGGATCGGAATTTGGCTTGACGAGGTAATTCAGATCATGACAAAGTACGGCGGATTCAACTAGAAAAATATTCGCTTTGATAAAGCCTGCAAATTCAAGGGATTTGCTGTGCACAAATTCAATATGATGCCAGCCATGAAAAGGAAGACGTTTGCCGTGTTTTTGATAAATTTTCTTGAGCTCAAGCTCAAGCCTTTTTGTTTTTTCTGACTGCATAATTTGATAAATATTGAAATTAACTAGTATAATAGTAGAGGAGCGGAGCTAATTTGTAAAATGCGTATATATGAAAATAAATCCCCAAATGTTTCGCGGGTATGATCTGCGGGGAATTGTCGGGACGGATTTGAATTCCGAGATTGTAGAGCACATTGGAAAAGCTTTCGGGACGTTCCTCAAGCGACAGAATATTAGCGAAGCGGTGGTTGGCCGCGATTCGCGGGCGACGAGTCCGGAATATGCAGAAGCGATCATTCACGGCATGGGTTGGGCGGGCATTGATACGATCGATATCGGAATGACGATGGTCGGGACGTTCTATTGGTCGCAATATCATCTCAACCGCAAAGGGGGCGTTTTTATCACCGCCTCTCACAATCCGGCCGAATGGAACGGCATGAAATTCGCGAACGATTTTTCCGAAACGCTCGTGAGCGAAGGCATTCAGGAACTGCGCAGAATGGTTGAAGAGGATGATCTCGAAAAAGGAGAGCAAGAAGGCAAGATAGAAAAAATAGATATCCTCGAGGCATATATTGAAGATCTAGAGAAGAGAATAAATATAGAAAAAAAATTTCGGGTCGTTGTTGACGCGAGCTGCGCGACGCCGGGGGTGGTGGCGCCGAAAATCTTGCGCTCTTTTGGAATGGATGTCATTGAAAGCAATTGTAATCTTGATCCGACTTTTCCGCTGGGCACCCCTGATCCGACGGAAACGGCGGTGGCTGAGCGGATCCGAAAAAAAGTGATTGAAGAAAAAGCGGATGTCGGCTTTTCCTATGATGCCGACGGGGACCGAATTGGAATTGTCGATGGAAAAGGGGGAATCATTTGGAATGATGTTTTGGTGGCGATCTTTGCAATCGATGTGCTTGAAAAACACCCGGGGGCGAAGATTATGTACAATACCCTTTGCTCGAAAGTGGTCGAAGACACGATCAAAAAATTCGGCGGGGAGCCTTTCATGTGGCGCACAGGCCATTCTTTTCTCAAGAAAAAAAATCAGGAAGTGAAAGCGGCTTTCATCGGCGAGCTTTCCGGACACTTTTTTTTCTCGGCCGATTTCTATAATCACGATGATGGATGTTATACAACCCTGCGGCTCCTTGATTATCTTTCCAGAAGCGGCCAAACTCTTGCGGAGGCTGTTGCGGCTTTGCCAAAATATATTTCCAGCCCGGAAATAAAACTCGGGTGCGCGGATGACCAGAAAGTCGCGCTCATCGAAAAAATCAGCGAAGTCTTAAAAAAAGATTTTCCCGAAGCGGAGGTGATTTCGGATGAACGGGCGGGCGACGGCGTGCGGCTCAATCTGCCCGATTCGATGTTTGTGGTGCGTTATTCCCAAAATGGGCCGTACCTCACGATCAAATTCGAAGCGCAGACGGATGAAAAATACAACGAACTCAAAAAATATCTCAAAAATATTCTGCACAGCTATGAAGAGGTGAACTGGAGCGAGGGAGTGAATGTGGAGAGCTTGGAGTAGATTATTTCTTTGTCATCCCGGGCTTGACCCGGGATCCAGGGTAAAAAGAAAAAAATGTCCAATAAATCCTATTGCGTTTATATTTTGGCCAGCAAGAGAAACGGCACTTTATATACCGGAGTGACAAATAATTTATTGAGAAGAGTTTGGCAGCACAAAAAAGGTGAGTTTGATGGATTTACTAAAAAGTACAAGATTAATATGCTTGTTTATTATGAATCAACAGAAAATATAATAAGCGCGATAGAACAGGAAAAGAGAATCAAGAAATGGAAAAGAAAATGGAAATTGGATCTTATTGAGAAGAACAATCCGCAATGGAAAGATTTGTTTCTTGAAATAGCCGGAGAAGGTAAATAGAAGTTAGATGATTTTAACCCTGGATCCCTGCTTTCGCAGGGATGACAAAATGTATATGGGTTATAAAAATTGAAAAAGCCCGAGATTAGGATGCTCGAGCTTTTTTTGTTTAAGAATGCAGTATACTACATCAAAAATCCAACTTTTTCCCGCACTTCGGCCATTTTTTTCTCCGCCAATTTTTTGGCTTTTTCTTTGCCCTCATTGAGCAGATTAAGGACATCCTTGTCATCGATCTTATCATATTTTTCTTGGAAATTTGTGAGAAAATCAACAATCACTTCGGCAAGATCCGCTTTGAACTCGGAATAGCTCTTGCCTTTGTATATATTCTCGACCTCTTCCGGCTTCACGTTGTCGAGAAGGGAATAGATATTGATCAAATTTTTGATGGCCGGTTTGTCATCGGCGTAACGGATATTTTTTCCGCTGTCCGTGACGGCGCGTTTGATTTTTTCGCGGATCTTTTCCGGACTGTCGGTGAGCGCGATATAATTGAATTCCGAAGCGGCCGATTTGGACATCTTTTTTGACGGGTCATCGAGTCCCATGATGCGCATGCCTTCTTTCACGACAAAGGGCTCGGGAACGACGAAGGTTTCGCCGAACTGCTGGTTGAACCTTTTGGCGAGGGTGCGGGCGAGTTCAACATGCTGAAGCTGATCTTCGCCGACCGGGACGACGTTCGTGTCATAGAGGAGAATGTCGGCGGCCATGAGAACGGGATAATTGAAAAGTCCGGCGTTCGAATTTTGGTGCTGCTCTTTGGCCTTGTCCTTAAATTGTGTCATCCGTTCGAGCTCCGAGATTTTGGTGATCGTGTTCAGGATCCAAGCCAGTTCCGTGTGCTCTGGGACTTGCGACTGAACAAAAATTGTCGATTCCTGCGTATTGACACCTGCGGCCAGATATATTTTGGCAAGTTCCAAGGTTTTTTGGCGGAGCTCTTCCGGGTCCTGGGGAACGGTGATGGCGTGAAGATCAACCACGCAAAAAATCGATTCATACTTTTCCTGAAGAGCGACCCAGTTTTTCACCGCGCCCAAAAAATTCCCGATGTGGAGTGTTCCGGAGGGCTGGATGCCGGAAAAAATGCGCTGTTTCATATATACTTGATTATTAGTGTTAGCTAGGGTTATAATAGGGTCAAAGAGCGGTATTTGTCAAAAATTCAGTCATTTGAAATTTGACCAACTTGTTTTTGTCTGCTAATTTCTTCTAAGCTATGCTACGCTTCATCATTCACATTCTTTCCAATGCCATCGGCATTTGGTTCTCCGCGCGTCTCGTGCATGGCATTCATTTCCATGGCAATTGGAAATGGCTGATTTTGGCCGGAGCGGTGATGGGTTTCATAAATTTTTTCGTTAAGCCGTTTGTGAAAATAGTTTCTCTTCCCCTGATTTGGCTGACGCTTGGATTTTTCACGATTATTATAAATATCTTGATGCTGGATCTCGTGGCGCATATCGTTTCGGCTCTGGTGATCGAGACCTGGACAGCGGCCTTTTGGGCGGTAATCATCATAAGCGGCATAAACTTCGTGGTTTCATCCTTAATCAGAGAATAAAATGCTTCAAAACATCCTTATCTGGGCGCAACTGATCGTTTCGGTGCTCCTGGCGATTTCAATTCTTCTCCAGAACCGGGGAGCGGGCCTGTCCGCCTCTTTCGGGGGCGACTTTGGAGGATACTATACCAAGCGGGGAATGGAAAAATTCCTCAATTGGGGAGCCATAGCTCTGGCCGTAATATTTATTGGATTGGCTATTACAAACATTTATCTGGGTTCCAGAAGCTAGGACTCGTGTGTTTGGTGCATTTCTTTAACTTAGAGAAAAAACATTGAATAAGATCTTTTGGCAAAAATTTTTTCGGGTATTTTCCGCAAAAGAGCGCATGACGGTTTTGTCGCTGGTGCTCTTGGTGGCTGTTTCTCTCGTGGCGACCGTGCTGGGAGTCTATTATTCTCTCACCAAGCCGGTTCCCATTCCCGGCGGAGACTATTCCGAAGGCATCATCGGCCAGCCGATGTATGTCAACCCGGTGCTGGAGGCCGGCAATGAAGCCGATGCCGATTTGTCCCGGCTCATATACTCCAGCCTTTTCAAATATGGAACGGACGGGAAAATCGTCCCGGATCTGGCCGAAAGCTACGAAGTTTCAAACGACCAGCTGACGTATACGGTCCATCTCAGAAAAAACGTGAAGTGGCACGACGGAGAAGCTTTTTCGTCGGACGACGTTCTTTTCACCATCCAGGCCATCCAGGATCCGGCGTTCAAGAGTCCCTTGCGCCAAAATTGGCAGGGAGTGGGGATGGAACAGGTTGACGACAGTACGGTCAAATTTGTCCTGCCGGCACCGTACGTTTTTTTTCTCAACAATCTCACCGTCGGGATCATTCCGAAGCACGTTTGGGAGACGGTTGCGCCGACAAACTTTTCTCTCGCGGAATACAACCTGAAGCCGGTCGGGACAGGCCCCTTTGAATACTCGGATTTTCAAAAAGACTCGGGCGGGATGATCTTGTCGTACAAACTCACCTCCAATCCCGATTATTTTGGTGACAAGCCGTATCTCGGCACGATGACTTTCCAATTCTATCCCGACGAGGATTCAATGATCGAAGACTACAACAACAAGAAAATCTTGGCGACAAACTCTCTTTCGCCGGAAAAATTGAACGATGTAAAGAGCAAGCGCAGCGCGAACATTATCTCGGCGAGCCTGCCGCGCTATTTTGCCGTTTTTTTCAACCAGCAAAAAAGCAAGGTGCTCTCAGACAAAGACGTGAGAAGGGCTCTTGCGACGGCGACGAACCGCAAAGATATCGTGGACAAGATATTCGGCGGACAGGGACGGGAAATTTTTTCGCCCATCCCGCCCGGAACCTTCGGCGCAACGGACGATGTGAAAAAGTTTGATTTCAACCCGGAAGCGGCCAAAAAAATTCTCGACGACGCCGGCTGGAAAAGCGGCAATGACGGCTTTCGGGCGAAAAACGGACAGGCTCTTCAGTTCACCCTCGTTACGACCGATTGGCCGCAGCTGGTGGACACGGCCAATATATTGAAGAGCCAATGGGAAACGGTCGGCGCGAAAATCAATATTGATTCGGAAAGCATCGGAGATGTCCAGCAGAATTTTCTCCGACCCCGCGAATACGAAGCTTTTCTCTTCGGACAGAGCTGGCCGACGGCGGAACCGGATCCCTATTCTTTCTGGCACTCCTCGCAGACAAAAGATCCGGGGCTGAACCTGGCGCTCTATTCGAATCCGGACGTGGATAAAGTTCTTGAAAAATTACGCACCGAAACCAATGAAGGAAAGCGGGTCGACCTCTACAAAAAGTTCCAGCAGTCGGTGACGGACGATATTCCGGCCATATTCCTCTATAGTCCGAACTACCTGGCCGTGGTCAATAAAAAAGTGGGGGGGATAAACATAACATCGCTCGTTTCGTCGGACGAAAAATTCGCTGATGCCGCGAAGTGGTATGTGAATACAAAGCGGGTGAGAAAGTAATTTTCAAAAAATTATGCAAAACAAAATTGACAAGGAAAATCTCTATGACGTCATCAAAAATATTCCCGACCAGCTGCTGACCGGTCTTGATCTTGCGAAAGATGTGAAAGTGGAAGGAAAATTCAAAGCCATCGAAATTTCGGGAATGGGCGGGTCGTCTCTTCCGGCGAACCTGCTTCGAATTTATTTGCACAGCCTTTTTTGGAAGAATGCTTCCGTGAACCCGCGCTTTGGCATATTCCAAAACCGATCCTATGGTTTGCCGCCGGAAGCCTTTGATGAATGCCTCAACATAGTTTCTTCCTATTCGGGAAACACGGAAGAAACTGTTTCGTCCTTTGAGGAAGTTTTGAAAAATAATTTACCTTGCTTTGGGATCGCAGCCGGTGGAAAAGTGGCCGAGATGTGTAAAGAGAATAATATCCCGCTGGTTCTTATGCCGCCGCCGGAAAAAATTCTTCAGCCGAGGATGGCACTCGCTTGCAATTTTGCGGCGGTGTTTCAGGTCCTTGCAAATTCCGGAATGGTTGAGGATAAGAAAAAAGAGTTTGGAGAAACGGCAAGCAAGTTGAAAGAGAACGGTCAAATATTTGAAGAACAAGGAAAAAAAATTGCCGAAGAAGTTGCCGGGAAAACGCCGGTGGTATATGGCTCAACCCGGTTCAAGTCGCTGGCGATGATTTGGAAGATCATGTTCAACGAAAATTCAAAGACACCGGCTTTTTGGAATTTCTTTCCGGAACTCAATCACAATGAAATGATCGGTTTCACAAAACCGCAGGGAAAATTTCATTTGATTGTTCTGCATGATTCCGGAATTGATCCGCGTATTTCGAAGAGAATGGAGATTACAACCAACATTCTGAAAAAATATGGCACTGATTCGACAATCGTCGATATGCCCGAGGACGGGATACTCTTCCGTATTTTCTCCACGCTTCAGATCGGCTGCTGGGCTTCGTACTATCTGGCGCTCAAATACGGGATTGATCCGACGCCCGTCGAAATGGTGGAGGAATTGAAGGCGAATTCAACCCTCAAGTGCAACACTGAGAATTTCTAATGGTGTTTTCCAATTAAGCCTTTTTCTGGGCCTAGTGTTGAGATCATATTCAGCGAAAGCAATCTCCTCGTTTGTAATCATACTAAAATCTGTCTTCTTGTCCATTCCAGCAGCGGCTTTCAATGTTCGCCATTTGCTGTTTTCCGGCCCGTTGTCGAGCGTGAGTGTTTTCCTTAATTTTTCTGGCAATGCGGATATTCTCGAGAGAACTGCTTGTAATGTTGATTCGCTGGATTTCGATTTTAGTTTAGTCATGAATACGTATCCGCTTTTTCTTTCCACTAAAGTATTGACTCCGGGTTTGTGGTCTCTGGATTCCACCGTGTCTCCTTCCCAATCCCCGAGACGCTTTCTTTCCTCGACCACCTTGGGTCTCGCATCTATGGAAATACCTTCAAATTTAGGCATTCTTTGTGCTTTTCTGAGTCCTTTGCGTTGCCGGCGCCTGCGTTTCCATCGCAGATACACGCGCAAATCTTCCCGTCCTGGTTTCAAATACCCGTAGCCGTCTCGATGGATCTGCGCATAGACGTATTGATAAATTGCTTCGTGGGAAATTGTTTCATGGATATCTTGTTTCATTCTTCCGGCAATCTGTTCGGGAGACCAATGGAGCTTCAAATGCAGAATAACATATTCCCGAATCCGTTCATTCTTGAGTCGGTCGGGTCTTCCCCTTGAGCGTCGGTGCTTGAGAGCTTGCTCGTGAGCCACTCGTGGCGTGTAGTGGTGTTTTTCTTTCGTTATGTACCGCTTGATCTCTCGGGACACGGAGGACGGACTCCTGTTCAAGGTTTTCGCAATTTCGCGGACGGATGTTTTTTGCCAGAGGAGCTCTTGGATCTTCTCCCGCTCCTCAATTGAGAAATGTTTGTACATACTTTGATTTTACATCAAAGTGTTGCACTTACTTGTTGAACTAGCC
>JAPLXD010000035.1 GCA_026396255.1 Candidatus Moraniibacteriota bacterium
GAAGACAGATTTTAGTATGATTACAAACGAGGAGATTGCTTTCGCTGAATATGATCTCAACACTAGGCCCAGAAAAAGGCTTAATTGGAAAACACCATTAGAAATTCTCAGTGTTGCACTTGAGGGTTGAATTCGCCAAACCTAGATTTGACAAAGGCTTACAGATATGCCAAAATGCAACATCTGCTCCCAAATGGGCAGAAAAAAGGAGGGGGCATGGATAAACCAAGACGCGTTGAAAATTTAACCTTCATTCTGAACACGCAAAGCGTTGCTGCCGGAGACTGTGACGAGCATAGGACTCGTCGTGCCACGGCACAGGTTGAGGCACATTTCAACAACATGCCAACCAGTGTCGTCGTCCCCGTATGCTGCACTGAGGGCTGTACCTCAGCCTTTTCGAAGGCCTGTGAGCAAGCAGCCGACCAGCTGGCCAAAAACCAGCTGGTGGTCTACCACCACCGCCACTGCTGCGGCGAAGGAGTTGCCTGGAGGACTTCGCCCGATCCCGGAGCAGAAGAACTTCCAACGAAATAAGAGGCCTGACCTTGGCCGCCCAAAAGCCAAAATCCCCCGCTTTGCGCACGTCGCATGGGGGCTTTTTTTCTACCGACAAGAGTTGAGCTCTTGTCGCGGGTTATTTTTTCTTCGAACTTGTCTTCGCGTAATAGACTATCAAGAGGATGTTGATGATGGGCCAGATGAATAGCGAAAAGTATAATAGCCAAACCATATTATAATAATCGAACATATCTGATCCGATATTTAGCAAAAAAGAAATGTTCGCCAATATTGAAAAAATTAACAGAGCGACAGAAAGTTTCTTGGAAAAAAAACAGGCAACCAATGAAATCAGGAAAGAGACAATCAGAAAAAAGATTGTGATCTGAAGATCAGCGGTTGAACTTCCCCAAAAAAGAGCTTCCATTTTGTTTTTGATTAATTTTTATTTCTTCTGTTTTTATTATATCACAATTTCAAGTTGTTGAGTTTTTCAATCAAATCATCCCTCGCGTCTGCGTTTATTTTCTTCGGAAAATTGCGGCTGATGTGAACAGACAACTCGTCGATATGTCGGTTCGTTTCCTTCTTGGCTTTCAGAATATTTTTTTGAGAAAGTTTTGATTTTTTTCCCAAAATTTCATAGTTTTTCAAATGAACCCGAATGTGGCCGAGGTTTTTCACAATGGTCGCCGCTTCTTTTCGGCTTTCGATTTGTCCGTTTTTGAAATATCCGAGAACGGAATTCTTGAGATCATCAAGCTGTTGGATTTTGCTTTTCTGATCGTTTGAATCGATAGTCAAAATTTGATCTTGGGCTGTTTTAGAAGATTTTTGAATTTGCTCTGCTCCCAGAACAATCCCGGCCGATTCAACGCCAGTTTCTTCGCTCTTGTTTTTTGGGGAAAGCGTCAGCGGTTCCACTTTTTTGACGCTGTCGCCGTCAACCTTGATTTTGCTTTCTTCCTGAACGTCCGGCGCGGCTGTTCCGGTGATCGTCGCGGTTGTTTCAGCGGCTTCGCCCGTGGTTTCGTCTTGTGTGATCTTGGCAGTTTCGACCGTATATTCCCCTGTTCCTGTCCCCTCGGTCAAGATTTTGTATTCTCCGTCTTCGGGATTGGGAATTGTGAGAAATTCGGTGTTCGTGTCAAAACCGGAATAGTACGCGCCATCGATCTCGTCATATGTCTCGCCTGTTTCAAAATTTTTTCCGATTTTTTCCCCCGACGGAGAAATCACTTGCACATCAACTGGAGAATGCAAAAGAGCAACCAGAACGCTTGGGATATGCCATTTTTTCACTTCGCTGACTGGTCTTTTTCCCGTGAGAATTTCAAGAATATCCTTTTGCGCATCGGTGGGAAGAGCACCATGTTCTGATTGGAAATATATTTTCTTGTCAGCGGGAATAGCTGAGGCTTCAGCGGAAATTAAAGTCACTGTCCCATCGCCAATACCCTTAGTTATTCCTTGTCTATTTAAAGCAGGTATATCGAAATATTTTGGATAACCATGCTTCCAAATATCATTTTTATCACTATTGGTGACATTATAGCTCGCCACTGTACTTGTCTCTTTATTAAGTTTTCCAATAATTTCTGTGAAATCAGTGTTTTTCAATGATTGAATTTTGCTTGAATTATTCAATTTCTCCAGAAATTCGTTTCTTGGATAATTATTCGGATAACTTTCTCTCAAGGCATTGCCTTTTTCAGCGTCGTAAAGATAGTTGTAAGTCGGCAAAAGTTCTTGAACAGAAGAGATCGGCCTACCGTGTATATAATCATACGTATTGAAATACCCATTTTCGAGCGCTTCCAGAGTAAGAAGTCTTTTCGCCGCCATATCCAAAATATCGAAAAATGATTCTCCCGCCTCCCACTTCACATAATCCTTCGGCGCGCCGAGTTGAGGCGTTCCAACTGTGATCAGTTGGTCGACATCACCGGCATAATAACCGCTCTCGATGTATTCACGGGCGAGCAAACCGCCCATTGAGTGAGCGACAATATCCACTTTCGGGCGGCCGGTATCTTTTTTGATTTCCTCAATTTTCTTTTCCAACAGTTTCGCGTTGTCGACGTTGCTGTTCCGCCATTCATAGGGAAAAGTGAAAAAAGTTTTTCCATCCTCATATCCGTTCGCCAAAAATTCGTCGCGAAGATTGTCATAGGTGTGGAAAATCGGGTCAATCGTCCAAACGCCGTTCACTCGCCACGACCCCATGATCCCGGGAACGACGATCACCGGGTCAAGACCCGTGTTCGTATTCTTTCCCTGCCAGGGATCGAACAAAACGCCGTCGGAGATTATATCACCCGTACCGCTTCGATTGTCCGGCCAGCCGAAATTGCTGCGATACTGAGGGCCGGAAGCATTGCCCCACCAATTGTTGCGCGCATCCAAACGATCTTTGGGAGACCCATACTCCGGCTGAAAGACTTTCGCGCCGCACATTTTGTTGCCGAATATCGAATTGTATCTGATGACGGCGGTTTTTCCTCCGATGGAAGCATAAATTCCGCAATAATCGTTGTTTGAAAAAATATTTTCTTCGATTGTTGTCGGAGGCGCGCCGATCAACATAACGCCGTGGCTTTTGCTGTATTTCACCTCCGACCTTTCGAGGCTCACATCGTCATTGTTGTTGATCACCAGGGCGGCATCAGCCCAATTCAAGCCTCCTCCGTACAATATCGAAACATGCCGCATCTCTCCTGAAGCAGTTGAGGAACCAAAATTGATATGAAGCCAATCCCCCTTCGCCGGTGTCGTTGTCCCGCCGTCTCCGTTTGTGTCTCCATCGAAAGAATCGTCCCGGCTTGAAGTGAATATTATTTTATCTTTTTCGGTTCCAACGGCGGTGAGTTTGTTCTCAATCTCCATTCTGCCTTTCTGGTATTCGAATTTCACCACCGTGCCCGGTTCAATGGTCAATGGGGCTTGGACATACAAAAAACCCTTGATCAGATAGGGACTATCGGCTTTTTTCCATGTTGTTTCTGCTCTTATATAAGTATTGTCAGGCACAATTGTCGATCTCGCAGCACAGCAAAAACCTGCGGAAAAAACGAATGTTCCGAGAAACAAAAAAGTCAAAAACAAAAATCCCCTCCTCATTTTTCCTCCTTAAGGAATAAAGATGTTTTTATTATATCAGAAAATATCAATTTTTGAAGCGATAGAGGGCGATGTTTTTGTATTGGGCCACCAGGACGAACTTGGTTGGGTCGAAAGTCTTGTCATCCCTGTATTTCTTGTCCGGCTGGCCGTTGAAGATGATGAGCCCGTTCGGATCATTTTTCAGATCACTCAAATTCTCCGTCCTTTTGAGACTCTGGCCGATCGCCGCCCAGTAGTCCGGATTGTACTGCGGCCAATCGATGTTGTAGAGCGTCAAATGATTGGCGCCGAGATAATATTTCCCGATGACATAATCAAAGGAATTTAAGATATAGAAATTGTTGTTCTTGTATTTCGAAAGATTTTGATCGAGCAAATTCCAGCCCTGGGAATAGTAGTACGGCTGAAAAGTGAACATCAGGGTGATATAGATCGCCATCGCATAGATCGCGGTGCGAAATCGCACGGTCGCCAGCCAAAGCCCGAGATAGACGAAAGTGAAATAGGCCGCCGGCATCAGATAACGCGCCACGAAATAGTTTTGCTCGAGCAGAGAGAGGACATAAACGATAAACATGAAACCGACCGAGAGGATGAGAAGCGCCGAAATTTTTTCCTTGTCTTTCCGTTTCTTGAACAAATAGATCGTAATCCCGGCGAAAAAAATGACGAGCAAGGTGAGCGCCGTGTTGTTGGCCACGCCATAGAATTCATTCGGGTTGGGCATCCCGGCCGACATCTCACCCTTGGGCGTCCCGAAAACAAACATCTGGAGGTTCCAGAAGATGTCCCCGAAACTGGCCGGCACAATCCAGCTCAGATTGTTTCCCTGGTTGAGAAGATGATGCTTGAAAATGGGAAGCCATGGCAAAAAAACCAGGAAGGCCACGCCGTACCCGATCAGCAATTTTTTGCTGGGCAGAAAATTTTTGACCATTTGCCAGTTGATTTTTTTTTCATATATCCTTCCTTCGATGATTTTCCAAGAGATGAACACCGGAAGATAGACAGCCGCAAAAATGATCCCCATATAGTGCGTGAGGCAGGCGAGACCCGTAACGATACCCCAAAGAACGAAATACTTCGTCTGGTTGGTTTTGAGCGCTTTGACGAAAAAATAGGCGGCGATGGTGATGAAAAAAACGAGCATCACATACATCCGGGCTTCCTGGGAATATTGGATGGCAAAGGGCGAAATTGCGATGATGAGTGCGGCCCACAGCGCCGTCCGGCGGTCAAACAGCTCTTTGGTGAAAAGATAGATGGCCCAAACGCCCAGCACGCCGAAAACGGCCGAAAACATCCGGATGCCAAGGACACTATAATTGAAGAACGAGGCAAACAGCTTCACAGACCAATAGTAGATCGGCGGATGGACATCATTGATGATCATCGTCATCATATCGTGAAATCTTTCTTTCACGGCGATACCGGTGAAAGCCTCGTCATACCAAAAATCGCGGTCGTTGATTTGATAAATTCGGAGTGCCGCCGCCAAAACCAAAATCAGCCAGATCCAATATCTTTCATACTTCGCAAAAAAATTTTTCAGCTTTTCCATATTATTTTTCGGCTGCGGAATCAACTATTCTAATTATACTCATAAATATAATATAACTTTCTGTCTATTATTTTGTATTCATCTTTCCCGGTGTTTTCGTTGTACTGGACTACTCTCAACGGAAAAGAAACTGTTTTGATCAATTTTTCATTCGGAAAATGTGGGATATCATCCCCGGCGCTGAATATTGCCTCACTTCCCGCTTTGGGCTGTTCCAGATCCGAAGGCCTAATTTTAACTACATTCGGAACATAATGCAATTTTTGATATGTCGCCGGATCAAACTTTGAAAAAAATGGGGCTTCGTCAAATCCTTGGTAAGCCGAATCAGAAATAATGTATTGAGTTGCATTATTGCGGGAAAAAATAGTTTCCATCGCTTCGGGCAAACCCCTATTGAAGTCATTTATTGATTTATTTGGATAAACAGTGAAATAACTTACATAGAAAAAAATCATTTCGAAACATAAAAAAGAAACGAGCAAAATATTGGCAAACTTGATTTTTTTAAACAAGACAAACAGAATCTCCAGCCCCAATGCTGCAGTTAAGGCAAAAAAAGGAACTGCATGGATAGTTCTTATGGCTTGTCCGCCATCTTCAATGATTGTAAGGCTACTCGCCAGAGGAAAGAGCAGAAGCTGGAGTAAAATATACTGAGAAAATTTTTCTTTTTTCCATGTCTTAACAAAATAAGCTATTCCCAGAAGAACAGGAATAGCAAAAATAGTTGGAAGCATGCTGCTAACTCCCGAAGAGTGTCGAGTGTTCATGTCTCCACTCTGAAAAAGAAACTGGGGAGAAAAATGATTGACATAATTCAATAAAAATCGACCAACTGTATAGGAGAGACTCGGACTTCCATTCCAAACCATCAAGCTTGCCGGTCGAGCCAATATACCAGTAGAATTTTTGCTATGATCATAGAAAAGGATTGAAAACAAAAGCAGTGCGCAAAAAATTGAAATAAGAATAATTTTCCATCTCAAAAAAATTTTTCTCCACCATAATATAACTGCTATCAAAACCATGGTAGGAATAATCAATCTGCCGGTGGAGTAGGCAAAAAACGCGACTATATTGCTCAGGCCAAAGCCTAAATAATACAATGGGCGGTCTTTTCTTACGAAGAGAACCAGAAAAAGCAATGACAGTATAACAAAGAAAACAAAAGTCATAGCTTCAAATCCAATCCTGCTGAAATGGAAATGCCACGGCAATAATGATAAAATCAACCCCCCAAAAAGAGAGGTTTTTTTGTTGCCCGTCAAAAAATATACAAAGAAAATAAATAGAATGATTGAGCCTATCCCCATTATGGCGGAAGTAAACCGTATTGTGAAAACGCTAAGCCCCAGCAACTTTATGAACGGAACAAGGATATAAACATAAACCGGATTTTTATAATCGCCGAAAGCCTCAAAATATACCGGCATAAACATGCCATGCTCATCATGCGCAGTTTGAGAAATGCTGTACGCATTGTATCCAAAAGAGGACTCGTCCGCATAGAATCCTGGCGGAGAAACGGTCAGAAACGACAATCTGATGCAGAAAATCAAAAGCAAAAGAACAATCAGAATTGCTTCTTTTTTATTTTTTTGAAATAAATCCCTAGTGCTCTGGAAAATACTACTCATTATTTTTGTTTTTAGATATTTTCCGCTATTTTCGGTTCCATTTTTCGGAAGACCAAAAGGCTCACGAAAAACAAGACAATGATAACGGCGGTGAAAATAGCGTTTTGCCAAAACGGCGCGTAGTGATGCTCTGTGAGGGCCATTTTTGTAAAATGGATGATATAGCCGATCGGATTGGCCAAAAGCACTCTTTGCAACTTGGCCGGAATGATCTGCAGTGGATAAACGATCGGCGATCCATAGAACAAAGCCTGGATCAGCACTTCCCAAATTTGCGAGAGGTCACGGAACTTCACATAGAGCGGCGCGGCGATGAAGGAAAAAGAGAGAATGAGGATAAAAGTGAGAAGGATAAAATACACAAACATGAGAATAGCGGGAATCCCCGGCCAATATCCGTACCAAGTGAAAAAAACCGCGATGATGATGAGATTCATCGCGAAGATGAGCGACGCGTTGATGGTTGAAGCGATCACAATCGTCCAGCGCGGCACATATATTTTCGTCACCAATGTAGCTTTGCTCATCAGAGAATTGAGCCCTGCCATCGTCCCTTCGGAAAAAAAGTTGAAGAGCATGATGGACGTGAGCAGCTGGAGAGAAAAATGCTGGATGCCGGAATTCCTCGGATTGAAAATCGTCGAAAAAACAAAGTTCAAGATGAGGAACGTGAGCAAGGGTTTGAGAAGCGCCCAGACATAGCCCAGCACCGAACCATGGTAGCGCAATTTGAAATCAGTCCGGGCGAGCGCCCAGACCAATTCCCAATAATTTTCGTGTTTCTTCGCCATTGCTTGAATAATAATCTTTTTTCGCTCCCAAGTAAAGTTTAAGACCCAGGGGGGGATTACCGCTGGGTCTTAGTTGTATACAAAAAGTATTCCGTCTTTTCTTGATTACCCGGTGTAAAAGATTCCGAGCTAGACCAAATCTTCCTTCGGAAAATTCAACCCGCGTTTGAAAAATTGGACTTCCGTCTCTTGAAGATCATACGCATCGCGAAAATATCTTTCGATCCAAGCGCTGTCCATCTCATTATTACAGGTGTAGGCGTCGATACTTACGAACTTTTTCTTGGGGAAAGTATGGATACTGATATGGGATTCGGCAATGATCACAAATCCGGAATAGCCACCGCTGTCTTTGATGTGTCGCGGCTCGGCGTACTTGACGATCGGTTCTGTAAGTTTGTCCATTCCCAGTTTTTCGGGAAGTTCATTGAGTATTCTTCCCATCAGCTCGGGGTCATTGAGTTTTTCAGGATCTCCCTTGTATCCATCGAGAGTAAAATGCACTCCGAAAGTACAGGTATCCTTCCCCGTAGTCTTGTTTTTCATTTCTTGCTTCTGTTAAATCCCCGACCAATTTCGAGTTGCGCTTTGAACACAATTCAACAGGATTAGGTTTATTAGATTCTATTTTGGTTATTACTCTTATTTCTTCGGCTTCTTTTTTGCCGTTTTCTTGCTCATGTCAACAACTTCCTTTCCTTTGTAGAATCCGCAATACGGACAGGCTTCATGCTGCTTCATCATTTTTTTACAATGTGAACAAGCGATCAACTTTTTCGGATCGATGATGAAGCGGACTCTCCGGCGGTCTCTTCTTCCTTTTGTGTGATGCTGTTTTGGTACGGACATAATATTCAGCTCTGTGAAAAATTAACCTACATTGAATTCTATATTTTTGTGAGTATTTGTCAATAGCCGAAAAAATAAATTTCAAAGTCTAAATTTCAAATTTCAAATCAAATC
>JAPLXD010000044.1 GCA_026396255.1 Candidatus Moraniibacteriota bacterium
CAAGAAGACAGATTTTAGTATGATTACAAACGAGGAGATTGCTTTCGCTGAATATGATCTCAACACTAGGCCCAGAAAAAGGCTTAATTGGAAAACACCATTAGAAATTCTCAGTGTTGCACTTGAGGGTTGAATTCGCCTATAAAAACGTTGACAATCCCGCCGAAATGCGGTATTTTTAGTTCAGGTTTTTGCCTTAATTATAAGAAAATAATATGAACCCATTCGTTTCACTCGCCCTTTCCAATGGCGTTCCATTGGATACTCTCGTACTTGTCCTTATTTTGCCGATCATCGTCACGATGATCGCCTTTTTCCGCCAAGTGATCGGGATCAAAGCCTTCGGCATCTACACGCCTGCGATCATCACTTTCGCCTTCCTCGCGACCAACCAGATCAAATACGGGATCATCATCTTCGTAACCGTCATCGCGATGGGAACTTTCGTCCGCTATCTCCTGAAACAGTTCCGCCTGCTCTATCTTCCCCGCGTCGCCATCATGATCACGATCGTCGGCTTTGCGATTCTCGCCCTTCTCATCATTGGAGGAATATACAACCGGACGGGTCTGGCAAGCGTTTCCATTTTCCCGATCCTCATCATGATCACGCTGGTGGAAAAATTCGTGGCCGTCCAAATTGAAAAAGGCGGACGCACAGCTGTCATCCTGGCTGTCGAAACTCTCATTATTTCCGTCATCGGCTACTACATCGCCAGCTGGCCGGCCCTCATCGGTTTCATTTTGAACTATCCGTGGATAAGCCTCCTCACCATTCCGTTCAACATCTTTCTTGGCAAATGGACGGGCCTGCGCATGAGCGAATATTTCCGCTTTCGTCAAATTATCAAATCCAAATGATAGCGTTCTTCAAAAATAGCCGAAAAATTCTCGGGATGAACGCCCGCAATTTGCAATTCATCCGGCCCAACAATCTTCGCCGCGCCAAGCGCTTGGCCGACGACAAGCTTTTGAGCAAAAAAATTCTCAAAAAAGCGGACTTGCCTGTCCCGAATCTGATTGCGAAAATCAAAAATATCGATGAACTTGAAAATTTTGATTGGAATACTCTCCCGGAAAGTTTTGTCCTGAAGCCGAACCGCGGATTTGGCGGTGAAGGAATTTTGGTTGTCTACGGAAAGAAAAAAAACAGAGAAAACACCTGGATCAAAGCCGACGGATCTCTCATAACTGTCAATGACATCAAAACGCACATCACGAACATTGTTGATGGAAGCTACTCCCGTTCCGGCGTACCGGATATCGCTTTTTTTGAAGAACGGCTGAAACTTCTCAAGCTTTTTAAACCCTACGCCTTCAAAGGGATTCCAGACATTCGCATCATCGCATACAACAAGGTGCCAGTGATGGCCATGCTCCGCCTCCCGACGCGCGAATCGGAAGGAAAGGCCAATCTCCAACAGGGCGGGGTCGGCGTAGGAATTGATATGGCCTCGGGCGTAACAACCACTGCTGTCTATCACAAAAATACGATCATTGAATATCTGCCTGGCTCGCGCCTCGTCCTTTCCGGAATCAGGATCCCCTACTGGAAAAATATCCTTTCTCTCGCCGTACGCGCGCAAGAAATTTCCGGTCTTGGTTTTTTGGGCGCCGACATTGCGATCGACCGCGACCGAGGCCCGGTTTTTCTGGAACTCAACGCCCGTCCGGGACTTTCCATCCAGATCGCCAATCTCGATGGACTCCTCGGCCGCCTTCAGCGCGTCGAAGGTCTCAAGATCAAAACCGCCGAAAAAGGAGTCGCCGTCGGAATGAATCTCTTCGGAGGTGAGATCGAGGAAGAAATAGAGGATATTTCGGGAAAGAAGATCATCGGCCTTGTGGAAAAAATAAAGCTCATCGGAAAAGAAGGTCAGGAAATCGAAGTTGAAGCCAAGATTGACACAGGTGCCGGACTTTCCTCGATTGATACGGGACTCGCCAAGGAGTTGGGCTTTGAAAAAACGGTGGAAGAATATGAGCGACTCGGATTGGACTACGAAAAAATCAAAAATATGGCAAAAAACGAGAGGGAGGAACTTTTTGAGAGCATTCCTGATCTTGCCGATACCGCTATTATCCATTCTTCTCATGGAACAACCCATCGTCCGATGATAAACATAGACCTTTCAATGAACAACTTGACAGTTCCCGCGAAAGTCACGATCATTGACCGATCAAACCTGAAATACCCGGCCATCATCGGCCGGAAAAATCTTAGAAAATTCCTAATCCAAGTGAAATGACAAAGAAAGCGCTTATTCTCTCAAACAAAAAGAATTGGCGAGACGCGCGACCCTTCAAAAGCGAGAAATTTTACGCCTGCTATGAATATTTTTTTGATCTGGCCAGAGAAAAAAATATTTTAGCCCTAAGCGCTTCGTATGCCTGGTACGATGAAAAAAGAAATATTTTTAAATGGGCTTGGACATTCGACGGGAAAAAGTGGGATAAAATAAAAAATGTCCGGCCCGACATAATTTATGATAAAACAAGTTTCAACGATGAAGCTGAACTGGTGAAAAATGCTATATTCCGAAATTTTCGGATTGTCAACGATCCGGAATTCACTTTGCTGGCCGGCCACAAACTTTTCGCCAGCCTTCTCGCACCAAAATATTTTAAAAAGTATTATCCCGTGAAGAATTCGAAAGATATTCGGGAAGCCCTGCAAAAAATTCCTGGAAGCAACCTAGTTTTGAAGCCACCCCTCGAATGCGGAGGCAGAGGAGTGAAAATAATGCCAAGAAAAAAGCTCATTTCACCAAATTTGGCTTCTCCGATGCTCGCTCAAGAATTCATTGACAGTTCGAAGGGAATAAGAGGCATATTGAAGGGAATCCATGATCTCAGAGTAGTCTTTGTTAACAAGAAATTAATTTACGCATTCGTGCGAGAACCCGCCAGAAACTCACTTCTCGCCAATCTGGCTCAAGGAGGAACTATGTTTTATGTGCCGGAAAATAAATTGCCAAAAAGTTTGTTTCCCACCATAAAAGAAATTCAAGAAGTATTTTCGTTTTTTGAACCAAAGATATATTCCATCGATTTTATGTTCGACCAGAAACAGCGACCGTGGGTCGTAGAACTCAATACTATGCCCGGATTTTTCTTTTTTTCCAACGAGCACAAAAGGAAGCAGAAACGTTTATTTCTTGGAATAATTGATGTCTTGAAAAAAGAAGCTGTCTAATCAATCCTAAAATTATCAAACCCTATGAAAAAAGTCCTCATCCTTTTCGGAAAAAGCAACTGGGAAAAAAGCAAGCCCTTTGAAAACAAGGACTATCAATATTCCTATGAATGTTTCTATACCCTCTGCAAAGAAAATGGCATACAAATGTATCGGGCTTCTTATGAATGGTATGATTACGAAAAACATATATTCAAGTACGCTTGGATTTATGAGGGAGAAAACGCAAATTGGAAGAGAGTCTATAACATCAAGCCAAATTTCATCTATGATAAGACGAAGGCGCGCATGGAAGTCTACTACAAAAAAGAGCTCATTAGGGAAAAATATCCTTTCGTAAACAACCTTCAGTTCACCTGTCTGATTGACGATAAGCTTACTACCAGTCTCTTGTTTATGAAATGGAGCAAATTCAGCTGGTTGATCAAAAGCAAGAAAGACCTCCTCGAAATTTTACCAAGAATCAAGTCCGATAAGGTTGTTCTCAAACCGCTGAATGAAAGCGGAGGGAAAGGAGTTCAAGTCTATTCGAAAAAAGACGCGATGGCAAAAGGATCAATTTCCGGTCCCTATCTCGCCCAGGAATTCATTGATTCCTCAAAAGGAGTTCCCGGCGTCAGCAAGAATACTCATGATCTCCGTCTGGTCTTCGTCAATAGCAAAATAGTTTACGCTTATATAAGAGAACCGAAAAAAGGAAGTTACCTCGCCAATCTTGCCCAGGGAGGATCTCTTATTATCGTGCCTCTTAAAAAATTGCCGAAATCTCTGAACCCCATAATAAATCACGCTAACGCAATATTCAAAACCTTCGTGCCCCGAATATTTTGCATAGACTTTATGTTTGATCAAAAAAGGCGGCCCTGGATAGTTGAGTTGAATTCGATGCCAGGCCTCTACTTCACCCCCGCCGAAAAACCCTGCATGATGAAAATGTATCAGGAGTTGTTGAAAGTTTTTAGCGGAAAACTGGGAATAAACAAGGAATAAATTTTTGTTGGATTCTTATGAGTATAAATAAAATGGAACATCTTTCCGCGCATCGACAAAAACCCGAAAATATCCCCGGGGCATTTGATGATTTGTGGTACAAGTCATTTAAAAGTGTCGGGGCTTTTCAGGATTATGAATATCTCACGAGCAAAAAAGACTTCCGCGAAGATCAGAAAAATAAATTTTTGTCTGGAGAGATAGAAAACCCCACACTTGATTATCCTGAACTCGAAAACTTTGATTTTGATCAAAGAGAACAACGATTGTTGCTGCTAAAAAAAGATATTCTTGCGCAAGAACAAAATGATACTCTTGGGCAACTTTATTGCTGGCGAATCAATGAAAAACTCGCTGAACTGCGAATGCTCCGAGCGGCTTATTCCGGCGACGACAAAAGATTCGTACGATATTCAAAATTCGTCTACGGAAAACCCGATAAAAAAATTTATGAATACTCGGTTTCTCAAGTTAAACAAGTTATTGACGAAAAATTATTCAATAGTGATCCTGAAATTTCTGCGGCAGCAAAGAGGCTAAATACTGAATTGTTTGAAGTGTTGATAAATAATGATAGCAAAATAAATCCTTTGGAATATAATTTACCCACCCCGAAAAAAGTTGAGAATGAAAAAGAATACCAAGCCGAGGAAATCAAAATCGCTTTTGAAGAATACCTTCGGAATCAACAGATAGCAGGATGGCAAGTCATCGTTGACCGCGAGGGGAAATACAGAGCAATAAATGTTAGCCAAGAAAGTAAGACGGTTAATGTTCCTGAAACAAGAAAGCTCAAGCACTCCGACCTACTCGCTCTTATAGAACACGAATTAGGAACGCATGTGCTCAGAAGAGAACGGGGCGAAAGATCCAAGCTGAAGCTGTTGGGATTAGGACTGGATCGATATTTAAAAGGAGAGGAAGGCCTTGCCACCTACAAAGAACAGCAAGTTAAGGGCGCAAAAGGTTTTCGTGGACTCGACTATCATTTCGCGATATCTCTTGCTCTTGGAATTGACGGTAAGAAACGGGACTTTAGAAAAGTATTTGAAATCCTGAGAGATTATCATTTTATTAATTCGAAAAAAGAAAAAGACTTGGCGCTAAAATTCGCTCAGGACGAGGCTTGGAGTGATTGCCTTCGAATTTTCAGAGGTACAACTTGCAAAACTCCAGGAGCGTGTTTAACAAGAGATATAGTTTATAGAGAAGGAAATATTGGGATATGGGACGTGGTGAAAAATAACCCGGAAGAAGCCAGAAGATTTTCAATTGGGAAATATGATCCGACGAATCCACGCCATATTTGGATTCTTGAGCAACTTGGCATCACTGACGAAGATTTGGACAATCTCGAAACTTGAATTTATGCTAAAATAACCATAGAAAAGAATAATCCCTTAATTTCGTACTAAAGCCCGATGAAAACCCTTGTCGATAATACCAAAAATGCCTTAAAAAAGCCAAAAAAACGCTGGCCTTTACGCCTTTTGAAGTTGGCTCTTTGGGGCTTGGTCGCCCTTTTGCTGCTGGCGATCGGGGTTTTCGCCTACTATGCCAAAGATCTGCCGAGCCCGACCAACCTGAATACCAGGCAAGTCGTTGAATCAACCAAAATATACGACCGCACCGGAGACCATTTGCTCTATGAAATTCACGGCGAGGAAAAAAGAACATCCATCCCCTTTGGCCAAATGAGCGAGATCATGCGCGCGGCAACAATTTCCGCCGAAGACCAGAGCTTCTATCAGAACCACGGGGTTGATCTGAAAGCCGTCGCCCGGGCGGCCATCTATGACGTCTTGGGCAGAAGCGCCAGCCAAGGAGGATCGACAATCACCCAACAGCTCATCAAAAATACCGTGCTGACGAATGAAAAAACCTTCACCCGCAAAGTGAAAGAGGTGATTTTGTCCGTTGAACTCGAACAGAAATTTTCCAAAGACCAAATTCTCGAAATGTATCTCAACCAAATTCCCTACGGATCGAACGCCTACGGTATCCAGGCCGCCGCCCAAACTTTTTTTGGAAAAGACGCCAAGGACCTGACCCTGGCCGAGTCAGCCATGCTCGCTTCTCTCCCCAAGGCTCCAACTTTTTATTCTCCCTACGGATCAAATCAGGACCAGCTCAAATACCGGCAGGAATATGTTCTTGACCAGATGACAAAACTCGGCTACATCACCGCCGACCAAGCCAAAGATGCCAAAGCCGTCGACGTCATCGCCGAGATCCGCCCCTTCCAGGACAATATTTCAGCGCCGCACTTCGTGATGTACGTGAAAGACCAGCTGGTGAACCTTTACGGCGAGCAACAGGTTGAGGAAGGCGGGATGAAAGTCTATACAACACTGGACTGGAACAAACAGCAAGCCGCGGAAGAGGCCGTGAAAAAAGGCGTCGCTACAAACATCTCAAAGTACAAAGCTACAAACGCGGCCCTTGTTGCCATCGATCCGAAAACGGGTCAGATTCTTGCCATGGTCGGCTCGCGCGACTATTTTGACAAAACAATCGACGGAAACGTGAACGTGGCCACCCGCCCCCGCCAGCCGGGATCCTCCTTCAAGCCCTATGTCTATGCCACTGCTTTCAAAAAGGGCTATACTCCTGACACGATTCTTTTCGATGCAGAAACAAATTTCGGGACCAAGGATAAGCCCTATATTCCGGAAGACTATGACGGAAAATTCCGCGGCCCGGTGAAAATGAAAGAGGCCTTGGCCGAATCACTGAACATCCCCGCCGTGAAAACTTTGTATTTGGCCGGCGTGAACAATTCCATCAATACCGCCAAATCCATGGGCATCACCACCCTCAATGATCCGTCGCGCTATGGCCTTTCTCTTGTCTTGGGAGGCGGCGAAGTGACGCTCCTCGACCATGTGAACGCCTTCGGAACGTTTGCGACCGCCGGCGTTCGCCACGACAAAACGGCTATTCTCAAAATCGTCGACGGACAAGGAAAAACTCTGCAAGACTATCAAAATTCCCCCGGAGAAAGAGTGCTGGATGTGTCCGTCTGTGCCCAGATCGACTCGATCCTTGATGACAACAAATTGCGCACTCCGATTTTCGGATCAAACACGCCTCTCCGTTTTGACGATCGGCAGGTCGCCGCAAAAACCGGTACGACCAACGAATGGCGGGATGCCTGGACAGTCGGCTATACCCCCAGCCTGGTTGCCGGTGTCTGGGCGGGGAACAACGACAACTCACCAATGGCCCAAGGCGCGGACGGGGTATTCTCGGCGGCTCCGATCTGGCGGGACTTCATGAACCAGGCTCTCGCCAACTCCGCCATTGAAAAATTTCCGGACGCGACAGTCGACAAAACCGGAAAACCCGTTCTCGACGGTGATGTGAACACCGACAAACAAGATTCTTTGGTTTGCAAGATCAAGAAAAACAAATATTGCATCCCCACCGGCGATAGTTGCCCAAGCGGAACAGACGAAAAACAAAAGAAGATTTCCAACGCCCATAGCATCCTCTATTGGGTGAACAAGGATGATCCGCGCGGAGCCGTCCCAAAGAATCCGCAGAGTGATCCGCAATTCAACGCCTGGAAATCGGGCGTCCAGGCATGGGCCGCCAAAAACGGTGACAAGGGCGGAAACAGCTATGACCAATGCAACTAGGCATCAACCGATGATCACTTTTTCAATCACCTGACTGCCCGCGATTTCATTCGCCTTTTCCAGGATCTTATTTTTTCGCAAGAACAGTTCACTCGAAACCACCGGGTGGGCTGTTTTGATATAAAGAGTCTTTTCTTTTATTTTCATTTCGCGGATATCCGCGTCTTCAAGATTTTTGATCTCCCCTTTGGCCGCCTCGAAAAAGACCCGGCCGATCGTTTTTTCGTCGAGTTCTTTTTTCTCGCCGCGCGCTTCCCGACCCGCTTTTCTTTTGAGAATATCCTGAATATTCTTCATAATATTTTTCCAAAAATTATTTTCCCCCGCCGGCTTTTTGCGCCCCCGTCTCGTCCGAGCCGAAATGATGGGCGATTTCGTGCCTCACGGTTTTGAAAATCTGGTTCTTCAATTCCTCTTCCGTCCGGCAGATCATTTCCATGGATTTTTTGAAGATCGTAATCCGGTCCGGAAAAACAAGTCCGACGTCAAGACGCTTCGACTGATGATAGCCTTCGTAGAGCCCGAGAAGCAAAATATCTTTTCTTCCCCGCAGCTTGGCTTTTTTCAGTTGTTCACCGGCTGGAAAATCCTCGACAAAAAAAGCCAGGTTGTGGATCCTCTCCCGGAATTTTTCCGGCACGGCATCAATGGCCTCATCCACCCATTTTTCAAATTGTTTTTTCGAAACATGCATGGCTATTTCAACCCGTGCTCGGCGAAGCACTTTTCATATTTTTGATCCATTTGAGCCAGGTGATCTTCAAGCCATGTTTTCAAAAGATAGACAATGTTTCCATAAAAATCAATTTCTCTTTTCTCATCATCCATGTTTTTTATTTTTTCAATCTCATCCCGCATCTCTTGATGCTTCAATTTGTGCTCAGCCGCGCCTTCATAATTGAACTCATCGAAATATTTTTCTTCCGTGGCAAAATGTTTTTCCGCATAGTCGGCGAGATATGAAAAAAGATCCTTCAGTTCTTCCCGGCTTTTCCCGGCCGTGATGGCATTATACAGATCATTCAAAAGCGAGATGAAATATTTGTGCTGGTCATCAATTTCTTTGATACCCACGCTATATTCGTCTTTCCATTCAATTTTCATGGATTTTTATTAAATATTCTGATTATCGCTAAAACGAACTGCAATATGACTGCCATCGCAAAAAGGCTTGTTGTTTGACTGTCCGCACCGGCAAAGCGCGACGCGATTGCGCAATTCATAAAGGGTCCCGTCGGAGCCTTCAATTTGGATCTTTCCCTTCACCCAAATCGGGCCGCTCACTCCGGCGACTTCGTCTTCTACGACACTGATCGACGGTTCAAATCCCGGCTCAATTTCCTGGCCGGTTTTTTTGTCCACCATCACCAAGCGCCCGGATGGGCAATCGCAAGCTTCCTGAATCGCTATTTTGTTCTTTTCCGGATCATCCGATTTCGTTCTCACGAGATCCCAAGCGCCCCCGGCCCGGGTGCAAAAATGACCGGCGGCGCAGAGCTTCGGCACATCAAAGAGAACAAGCTCCTCGCCTTCGATTTTTTCCGCCCTGGATTTGAGAGAAGCGTTGTCCGCCGTCTCAATCAAGTCGCAAGAAGCTTTCATGTGCGCCCCGTCGCAAAAAGGCGCGTTTTTTGACTCCCCGCAGCGGCAAAGAGAATGCGTTTCTTGTTTGGGAAAATCGGCTATCTTTTCCCATTTCAAGAGATACCCTTTTTCGTCCTCGGTAATTTTTTCTTTCGCGAGAGGAATATTGCCTCCGACCAGATAGGGCCCGTCTTTTATTATTTTGATTCTTTTTTCTTTCATAAATTTTGTTGTAAAAAATGAATTTAACTTAAATTATATTCGATTTTCCAACCAACTCCAATTTTTCAGATTTTTTCAGCTTCTTGATCCGCGCTTCTTCTTTGGAGGCCGCGGAGCGATTTTTGAATTTTTTCGAATAGACCAATCTGACCGGCCGGCGCGCCGAAGTATATTTCGCACCCAACTTCATCTCGTTATGTTCGGCAATCCTCCGCGCAAGATCTGTGGTGATCCCGGTGTACAAAGTTTTGTCAGCACACTTGAGGATGTAGAGGTGATACATATTTCAATATTTTTATTTTTTCCTCCGCCGGGATTGCGTGTTTATCCATTTATTTTTTTTGAATTTCTGCCAGCCGACTTCCTTCATGATTCTCTTGGCCCAATTTTTCATCAAAAACTTTTCCACAAATTTGCTACTTACCTTATTACGTAACATGTTGCCTACCTATTCAATCTCTCCCAAACTTCATCATTGAAATCTTCCAAAGAATTCAAAACAACATCCGCGATGGTGAGGCGCTTGTCGCCTTGAATCGATTCATCCGGGACAGAAACGCATTTCATCCGGGCGGATTTGGCAGCGAGAAGCCCGTTGAAAGAATCTTCGAAGGCGAGACAGCTGTCGGGCGCGATATCCAGCATCTTGGCGGTCGTGAGATAGACTCCCGGATGCGGTTTGCCGTGTTCTTCAAATTCGGCGGAATAGAGCTCGTCGAAATAGTGTCTGATACCCAACTTTTCCACCGCGGCGTCGATGATCGACATGCGGGAAGACGAAGCCAGAGCCATTTTCAAATTTTTTTTCTTCATCAGCTCGAGAATTTTCAGCGCGCCCGGTTTGGGGGCGCCCCTTTCTTTCACGCGCGCAATCAAGCTGCTCACCAGCTCTTCCTCCACCTCTTTTTTGGAAGGATTCGTCCACGGTTTTATATTGTTGAACCATTGATCGACGATCTTGTCCGACTTGAGACCCGTGCCATCGAGAAACTGCTTTTTTGTGAGATCGATGCCAGCGAGCTTGGCGGCTTCCACTTCCGCCTCATGCCACAGCGGCTCGGAGTCGATGAGCAGGCCATCCATATCAAAGATTACGGCCTTGATCATGTTTTTGAGACGTAAAGGTAATGTCCACATACATATGGCGCTTTTTTAGCTAAAAAATTTTCTGTTATTTTCCTTTATTTTTCCGCTTTTTTGATCTCCTCCGCTAGCTCCGGAAAAGTTTCCTGATTGAAGTGTCCGCGATCGGTGAAAAGATGCAGCTTCGCTTTGGGCCAGGCTTTTTTGTATTCATCGGCCTCAGCCACCGGAACAACGGGATCGTCCACGCTGTGAAATATATGTATATTTCGACATTGCTCCCAAACTTTCTGTAGATTGCCTTTCAACCTAAACTCTCGAACAAATTTAATTCTGTTGGTTTTTTTGCAAGGCGCTGACACCAAGACAAGCGTGTTTATTCTTTTTGAAAGCTTATTTTCAGACAAATACTTGGCAAGAAAAATTCCGCCCATCGAATGTCCAATCAAAACCACTCCGTCCCGCAAAAAAGGAACCATCCTCTCAAACCAAATTTTCCATTCTTTGTATTTGGCATTTTGCTTGTTTGGCATTTGAGGGAGAAGCACCTCATAATTTTTCCCCAAGCGGATAGCTAGCTCATTTTTCCAGCCCTTTTTATATAAGAAGTATTCGGTGTTAATCTTCTTATTTTTCAAATAATTTAAGAACTCCCCATATGCTTTAAACGCATGTCCGCCATGGATGACAACAACCTGTTTTTTCATGGAAATATTTTTTTAACTTCTGATTGGCATGATGATGTGGAAATAGTCGGGCTGCGGCTTGCCGTCCGCCACTTCGCGCAGCATCACCGGGCCGAAAGAATCGTTTGCACTGATAGAAATATCTTCCGTCGAAATGGAGTTGAGCCCGTCGAGGAGAAAGCGGTTGTTGAAGGCGACTTCCAGATGGCTCTTCGCGTCAGTTCGGCAATCAATATTCCAAGATCCCTCTCCGGATTCAACCGATTCCGCGAAAACAGCGAGCTTGCCCTTATCACCTTCGATCTTGAGCCGCACTTCCCGGCTCTTGGAATCGGAAAAAACGCCGGCGAGGCGCGCCGCCTTGAGAAGATCGTCTTTTTTCGCGATCAAGTCCAAAGAAAACCCTTTGGGAACCACCTGTTTATACTCCGGGTATTTCCCATCAATGAGCCGCGAGACAAAAAGCACGTCCACCGTCTCGAAAAAAATCTGGTTTTCCGCGAGATAGACTTTCACGTTTTCGTCTTCCGCGGAAATCGCCCGGATGACTTCTGAAAAAGTGCGGGCCGGCACGATCACCGCCTTATTTTTGGCGATATATTTTTTGTAGTCTTCGGTCGCTTTCGCCTTGTCGAGTTTGACGACCGCTTCCGAAAGCCGGAAGCTGTCGGTGGCGGCCAAGATTATTTTTGTTTCCCCAAATTCAAAGTGGACTCCCGTGAGCTCTTGCCGCGTATCTGAAGTGGCGGCCGTTGCGACGACATTTCCCGCTTTTTTTTGCAGCTCCGCCGCGCTTATTTCAAAGAGAAATTTTGATTCCGGTTTTGGGATGATTGGAAAATCCTTTGCGTCCATCCCCTTGATCGCCGCTGAGTTTCCATTATATATCATCTTAAGGGTGCTGTTTTTTTCTTCCAAAGTGATCTGGCTTCCGTCATCCAGTTGGGACAAAATCCCGCCGATGATCCTTCCGGGAACGGCGATCTTCCCTTCTTTTTCAATTTTTGCCCGCACTTTTGCAATCAGGCCGATTTCGAGATTGGTCGCGGAAATTTTCAGTCCGCCTTTCTCCGCCTCCAAAAGAATATTGGAAAGAATTGGAAGGGTGAGGTTTTTTCCAATAATTTTTTCCGCTATAAGAATTCCCTTTTTTAAATTTTCAGTCGTGCAAAGTGCTTTCATATATATAATATTAATTAGTTATTTATTATTGTTACTATTATTAGGTTTGGGTTTTTTGGGGATAAGGTGGTTTTGGTTATATAGTTATTGATTAATTTGTTTTTTAAAACTGTGGATAAGGGGAACGCGTGGATGTGGGGAGGGGTGGGATAAAAAAATATTTTTTTCAGTTTGTTTTTTTATCCAAATGTTGTCCACTGGCTGGCTGTATGTTTTGAGGCGGCTTATGGATAAGTTGGGCACAAGTTGTGCCGAGCTTATACGGCGTAGATCTTACTTTTGATGGTGTTGAGCTCTTGCTCAAGCTCTTCATCTTGCTCAAGCTCTTTGGAAATTTTTTCATAGGCGTGCATGGCAGTGGTGTGGTCGCGCCCGCCGAGCTGCTCCCCGATTCCGGGATAGGACGCCTGAAGTTCGGCCCGCATCAAAAACATGGCAATCTGACGGGGGCGCACAATATCGCGGCGCCGGCAGCGGTTCACAAGATCTTGGGTCGCGACGTCATAGTATTCAGCCACACCCTCGATGATTTGTTTGAAGGTGACGCCTTTCTTTTTTCCGGAGTGGATGATGTCGCCGAGGATCTTTTTCACATTGGCGAGGCTTGGCTCGGACTGGCTCAATTCACAAGCGGCGATGACGCGGTTGAGCGCCCCTTCCAATTCGCGGATATTGTGCTGGATGTTGGTGGCGATGTAGCTCAAAACCTCATTGTCGATCTCGATGTCCGTTTTTTTGTCGGACAGCTTGTATTGCAAAATGGCGATTCTGGTTTCAATGTCGGGTCGCGAGACATCCGCGATCATTCCGCCTTCGAAGCGGGAGCGCAAGCGGTCTTCAAGCATGGCAATGGCTTTGGGCGGCCGGTCGCTGGTGAGGACGATTTGCTTGTTGGTTTGATGAAGGGTATTGAAAACGTGAAAAAATTCTTCCTGGGTCTTTTCTTTTCCGCCGATAAACTGGATGTCGTCGATGAGAAGAAGATCGGCGTTGATATAGGCGCGTTTGAACTCATGCGCCTGATTATTCTTCACCATATCGACATATTGGTTGGTGAAATATTCGGCCGTGGCATAGATGATTTTCGTGTCCGGATTGTTCTCAAGAAGGGCATTTCCCACGGATTGGAGGAGGTGGGTTTTTCCGAGCCCCACTCCGCCATAAATGAAAAGCGGGTTGTAGGCGCTGCCGGGCGACTTGGCCACGGCTTCGCAGGCGGCGTGGGCCAGTTCGTTGTTTGCGCCGACGACAAAATTGTCGAAAATATAACGCGGATTGAGGTTGGCGCGCAGGCTCAAACTTTCGTGGCTTATTTTCCCCAAGTTGGGGACTTGGGCGGAAGCCGGAACAGCCGAATCGAGCTCTTTTTTGGGCGGCGCTTCGGGGCTCGCGACGACCGAGCAAGAAATTTCTTTCACATCTTCAATGAAGTTGCGAAGAGCCGTGATGATATACCGGTTGTATTTGTTTTCGAGCCATTCTTTGGCAAACCCGTTCGGGACGCGGATATTCACGCGTCCGTCTTCAACGGAAAGAATAGAGGTATTTTTGAACCAAGTGACAAAGTTGGCAGGCGAAACCGCCAGCTCCACCTCACCCAAAACGGCCTGCCAGATGTCCTCATTTGTCATTTTTTCTGCATTCGCCATAAGTGGATCTATTATATCACAAAGCAAAATCGGGATGTTTTTCCTCTGTTGACAGCCCTGGGGATAACCTGTTGACAGCATAAAAGATTTTGAAAAAGAGAGCAAGCGAGGCAAAGAAAAAAGGCAGGATTGCAATGAGTCCTGCCTTTGAATCTAGGGTAAAGTTTGAAAAATGAACCTTTTGAGATAAAATTATCTCATGAAGTTCAAATGTCCAAAATGTTTGAGCAGGGATTTCTGGAGCTTAACTGACGGCAGGTTGAAATGCAAATCATGCAAGAGACTTTTCAC
>JAPLXD010000017.1 GCA_026396255.1 Candidatus Moraniibacteriota bacterium
GGGAAATGTTGTCAGTCGATTGTTAAAGTTCGCGCGAATTAATTGAGTCAATTAAAACACGACCGGAACAACCTGCAAACAAATTGCAACCTGTTCTAGTCGCGTCTTTCATTTTGGTTCACCCTAGTTGTGCTTCAAATGATCGACTTTTTCTTTTTTTGATTAAATTTTAATGGCAAGAATAATTATAACAGGCTGAAAAAATGTGTCAACCCCTAATTTATAATTTCGCAACCGCCTCCCGAAACTTGTCTCCCCGGTCGAATTCGTTGAGAAAAAGTCCGAAACTGGCCGCGCAGGGAGAGAGCAGCACGACATCGCCAGGACCGGCAATATTTTTGGCTCGCACCACCGCTTTCCCCATCGAATCAAATTCGCTGTCGATTATTTTTTCATAATTTATTTTTTTCAGTTCCGACTTTATTTTCTCCGTCGCTTCTCCTTTGAGCAAGATCAATTTTTTAGCTTTATTAGAAATTACTTTTGCTAATTTATTAAATTCCAAATTCTTATCCGCCCCGCCCGCGATCAAAATAATCGGCTCCGAAAATGAATTGATCCCGGCAATTGCCGCGTCGGGCATCGTAGCCGCCGTATCATTCACATATTTTACCTTGTCTATTTCGCGAACAAACTCCAGTCGATGCTCAACACCTTTGAAGTTTTTGATTGCTTCGCAGATCTTTTCCGGCGCGATGCCAAAAGCTGAAGCCGCCGCCACGGCCGCTAGGACATTGCCAATATTATGTCCCCCGCGCAGCTTGATGTCATTCAAGTCGCAAATATCTGTTTCATTGCGGTTTTCATTGAAAATAATCTTTCCGCTTCGCACAAAGACATTCGATGTCCAATTGGACATCGAATGTCCAGGAATTTCAGCCGTCGAAAAAAATATGATTTTTGATTTTGTGCTTTTGGCCAATTCGCGCGTGACTTCATTGTCATAGTTCAAGACGACATAATCATCCGATTTTTGGTTCGCGAAAATATATTTTTTGTCGGCGATATATTTTTCCATCGTGCCATAATAGTTCAAATGGTCCGGATAGATATTGGTGACAACGGCAATGTGCGGACTTAAGCCCTGTCGACCCAGGCCGCTCAATCTCCAGCTCGAAAGTTCAAAAACAACTACGCCTTTTTTTGTTTCTCCTATTTTATCAAGCAAATTTAAAACCGGTTTTTGCCCGATTCCGGCGGTGAAAACATTTTTACCGGCTGTCTTCAAAATTTCCGCAATCAACGTGGCCGTCGTCGTCTTTCCTTTTGTGCCAGTCACGCCGATGATCGGCAATTTGCAAAGCTTGAAGAAAATACTTGAATCCATTTCAACCGGAATTTTTTTCTTGAGCGCGGCCTGGATATGTTTGGATGTCCATGGAGCAGCCGGACTTTTCACAACCAGATCTACGTTTTCGAAGTCCTCAATGCGATGCTGACCCAGAATAAATTTCACGTTTTTCAGGTCTTTCAGCTTATTGATGGATGATTTGAGCTCCTTTTCCGTTTTCAGATCCGTCGCGATCACTTTCGCCCCGGCCGATGCAAAAAAACGGACGGTTGCAATGCCGCCGCCATGAAGGCCAATGCCCATGACCGTGACTCTTTTATCTTTGAAGTCGCTTTTTTTCATATTTAGCTGGACAAAAATTTCCCTGCCATCTCTCCGGTCATTTTCCCTTCATCCAAAACCAATTTCCCATTCACAGCCACCTCACTCACGCCTTCGGCATATTGATACGGCTCATCGGCCGTGGCTTTGCCCGCGATTTTTTCCGCATCGAAAACCACAATATCAGCTTCAAGACCATTTTGCAAGACTCCCCGGTCGACAAGACCTAATCTTTTGGCCGGCATCGACGTCATCTTTTTGACCGCTTCTTCAAGTGTCAGCAATTTTTCCTCGCGGACATATTTTCCGAGCACCCTAGGAAATGTCCCAAAACAGCGCGGATGGACCAATTCGCCCGTGTCTTTGTGGCGCAAGTCATACCCGGCACCGTCCGACGCGATGATCGACAGCGGATGTGCGATCGCCTTTTTCACGTTTTCTTCATCCAAACATTCAAGAAGTGTGATTACTCGTCCCTCGCTCGCCACCAAAAGATCGACAACCACCTCTTCGGCCGAGATTCCCCGGGCCTCAGCGATCTTGGAAATACGTCTTTCGGGCAAGCTTTTGTCGAGCGACGAAATCGCCACGATCGCCTTTTCATACGGATATTCGTGAATATCCTTCATCTCGGAAACGATCTTTTCGCGCAAATGCTTTTCTTTGAGCCGCCGCAAAAGCATCCGCTTTCCGCCTTCCGCCGCCCAAGCCGGGAGCGAGACATAGAGCACGGATCCCGTTTCTGTGTAGGGATAGACATCAAAATTCACGTCAATTCCCGCTTTCTGAGCCTCTTCCATTTTTTGGAGCGCCTTTTCAGCCAGCGGCCAATTCTTCTCACCCATCACTTTGAAATGGGATACCTGCAAAGAAACGCCCGCTTGCCCGGCCAGATCAATTGCTTCGTCAAGCGCGGACAGGATGTCTTTCCCCTCGTCCCGCAAATGCAAAGAGAAAATCTTGTTGTGACGCGCCACGATTTCAAGCATGGCTTCCAGCTCGTCCCATTTCGCCTCGCGCTCGTGGCTATACGCCAGACCAGCCGAAAAACCCAAGGCGCCCGCTTCCAGTGATTTTTCCAAAATATTTTTGAAAAGTTCCAGTTCGTTGTCGGCCAGACGGCGCATATCGTCCCCAATGATCCCCCGCCGCAAAGTCCCGTGCCCGACCAGGGTCGCAAAATTGAGTCCCAATTTTCGCTTTTCCATTTCCTGCCGAAACTCCCCCATCGAGAGCCAGTTCACGTTGACTTCTTTGATATCCGCCCATTTCTGGACGGATTCGATGATTTTTCCGCTCGAAAGGGGTGCAATTGAAGCACCGCAATTTCCGCCGACAATCGTCGTGACCCCCTGATAGACGAGACTTGGCAGTTTCGGCTCCAGGAACAGACGCCAATAGCTGTCGGAGTGGTTGTGCATATCGATGAACCCGGGCGCGACAACTTTCCCCGATGCATCAATTTCTTTTTTCCCTCGAGACCAACTTATTTTCCCAATTTTGGAAATTTTTCCGTCCTTGATCGCCACGTCAGCCAAATATTTTTCTTTCCCGGTTCCATCAACAACTGCTCCGTTTCGAATGACTATGTCGTACATTTTTTTGTTTTAATTCTCAATGTCTAAAGATCAATTTTTTTTATTTTAATTTTTTTCCCCAGAATCATTCCTGCCAATTTTTTATTTTTATTTTTCAAATCACTCACAAAATATTTATCTTCTGCTGGAGATTCGATCTCCACGATGGAGATCGAATCTCCACGAAGATCTGCTCTCAATTTTTCCGCCAACTTTTCTCCCGAAGTGATCACCTTCGTCCTTTTCCCCATCACACCGCTGATAATTTTTTCAAGAAGAGGATAGTGAGTGCAACCGAGAAGGAGAGTATCGACTTTTTTCAGTTTCAGCTCTCGAAGATAAGTCCGGACAATTTTTTTTGTTTCGGGACGCCGGATCCAATCCTCCTCAACCAATGGCACAAAGAGCGGACAAGCTTGGGTATAGACTTCCATGTTCGAATCCAGTTTGGATATTTTCTTTTTGTAGATGCCGCTGCTAATCGTCGCAGTCGTCCCGATCACGCCGACTTTTTTTGCCTTGCCTCGCCGAATCCTTGCGCCTGTTGAAACAACGTCGAGTATGTTGAGCTCGGAATATTTTTCGCGAAGATAGTCCGCCGCGACTGACGAAGCGCTGTTGCAAGCGATGACAATCGTCTGACAGCCCTTGCTCTTCAAAAAATCAACGATTTCAGATGAATATTTCTGGATTGTTTCCCGGCTTTTGTTCCCGTACGGCAGCCTCGCCGTATCGCCGAAATAGATAATCGGAACGTCGGGCATCAGTTTTTTTATTTCTTTGACGACCGTCAATCCCCCCACTCCGCTGTCAAAAATGCCTATCATGATTTTTTTCCAAATAATTCCGCCATCTCCACCAGCCGGTTGGCGTATCCCCATTCGTTGTCATACCACCCCACGACTTTCACGAGATTTCCGTTGGCCATCGTGAGAGGCAAATCGACGATCGCGCTCGCCGGGTTGCCTTTGAAGTCCATTGAAACCAATTCTTCTTCGGATATATCCAGAATATTTTTGAGATATGTCCCGGACGCTTCGCGATAAGCGGCATTTATTTCCTCGACAGTCGCTTCTTTTTTCAAGATGCCGACAAAATCAGTCACCGAAACCACCGGCGTCGGCACCCGCATCGAAATTCCGTCCAGATTCCCCACTATACTCTTGATGGCTTTCGCGACGGTTTTGGCCGCACCGGTTGTCGTCGGAATGATATTTTGTCCCGCCGAGCGCGCCTCGCGTAGATCCTTGTGGGGAAGATCCAAAATCCGCTGGCTGTTGGTGTAGGAATGCACGGTCGTCAAAAATCCTTTTTCCACGCCGAATTTTTCGTCCAAAACTTTGATCATCGGCGCCAGACAATTCGTCGTGCAAGAGCCGTTGGAAATGATATCGTCTCCGGCCTTGAGTTCGTTTTCATTGACTCCGATCAAATAGACCGGGATGTCGTCGCTCTTGGGAGGCGCCGAAAGAATCACTTTTTTCGCTCCGGCTTGAATATGTTTTTCGGCACTCGAGCGATCATTAAAAACTCCGCTGCACTCAAGGACGATGTCGACGCCCAGCTCTTTCCAAGGAAGTTTCGTCGGATCGGGCTCCGCAAAACTCTTGATTGATTTTCCGCCGACAACAATCTCCCCGCTGCCGACTTTCACTTCTCTTGCATACGTTCCGTACGAACTGTCGTGCTTCAAAAGATGCGCCAATGTTTTGTCGTCCGTGAGATCGTTGATGGCCACGACTTCCAAATTTTCTTTCTCCAGCGCGATCTTGAGCGCCGGCCGGCCAATGCGTCCAAAGCCGTTGATGGCGATTTTTATTTTTTGCATATTTTTTGTTTTTAATTTTAATTTAATCGAGTAGCTCCAGTCCTCTGAATACCTTTTCATACCCTTCCAGCGCCGCTTGAATTTCCGGAGAACTGATTTCATGTCCTGAATCTCGCACGATTTTCTTGAAAACAACACGCGAAGCTTTCACTTCTTCGAGTCCGATCAGTTGGCCCGGTTTCACCGCCGCGATTCTTTCGCCCGTATCTTTTCCTTTGTAGCCGATTTTTTCAAGCGTTTCTCCAAGCATTTGGTCGGCCTCAATCATCGCAATTTTTTCTTTCGACTCATCTCCGCTCTCGGCATTGCTTTTGATGCTCTCCCATCTTTCAATATATTTTGATTTCTTGAGATCCGGCACTTTTGCTCCGTGGAAAACTATTTTCCAGTCCCCTCGGATCCGCTTGGACAAAAGCAATATATCGGCAATGAGCAGAATAGCAATGATAAATCCGGCCAGAATTTTGATGAAAGCGAAAAAAGACGAATTCGCAAAACCGTTGAAGAGAGATTGAAAAATGGCAAAAATATCGATGTCCATAGATCAGGCTGACTGCTCAAAAATATAAGCGGCATTCAAAATTGTTTCTTCGTCAAACCATTTTCCCATCATTTGCACACCGACCGGCAGATTTTTCCCGCCTTCTTCAATTGTACCACAGGGAATGGAAATCGCGGGAAGGCCGGCAATGTTCGCCGGAACGGTATAGATATCCGCCAGATACATCTCGAGCGGATCCTCTGATTTTTCACCAATCTTGAAAGCCGGGGTCGGCGAAGTCGGGCTCAAGATCAGATCGACTTTTTTGAACGCTTCTTCGAATTCTTTTTTGATGAGCGCGCGCACTTTTTGGGCCTTGAGATAGTATTGGTCATAGTATCCGGCCGAAAGAGCATAGGTCCCGAGCATAATCCGTCTTTTCACTTCTTTTCCAAGATATTTGGATCGCGTTTTGAAATAGATATCCCCAAGAGTATAGTCTGCGCCCGTTTTTTCGCTCTCCGCTCCGACGGACTGGCCAAAACGGATCCCGTCGAAGCGCGCCATATTGGAACTGACTTCCGATGGCACGATTACATAGTACGTCGCCAGAGCATACTCCCCGCTCGGAAGGCTGATATCGATAATTTCCGCTCCGAGGTTTTTGTACTTTTGGATCGCTTTTTCAATCAGTTCCCGGACTCTCGGATCGAGACCTTTGCCGGCAAAATATTCTTTCGGCACCCCGATCTTGAGACCGCTGATATTCGCTCCGCCCAGCAGGTTTTCATAATTTTTGTCGGCCGTCGGCATCGATGTCGAATCTTTCCTGTCTTTTCCCGCAATCCTTGAAAGCACGATGGCCGCATCTTCGACGGTTTTCGTGATTGGCCCGATCTGGTCAAAGCTGGATGCCATCGCGATAAGGCCGTAGCGGGAAACCATTCCATAGGTCAACTTGAGCCCAACCGCTCCACAAAGCGATGCCGGCTGGCGAATCGATCCGCCCGTGTCAGACGCCAAAGAATATACGCTCGTGTCCGCCACGACTGACGCCGCTGACCCGCTGGACGACCCGCCCGGAACACGGGACAAATCATGAGGATTTTTTGTAGTTTGAAAAGCGCTGTTTTCTCCCGAAGCTCCCATAGCAAACTCATCGCAGTTTGTTTTTCCAAGAATGACCGCGTCATTTTCTTTTATCTTTTTGACGACCGTCGCGTCGTAGGGAGGAACATAATTTTCCAAAATTTTTGATCCGGCGGTTGTCCTAATCCCTTCAGTACAAATCACATCCTTGACCGAGCACGGAATCCCTGCCAGAAGATCGATCTCTTCACCGTTTCTTATTTTCTTGTCCACTGCCCGCGCCAAATCGCGCGCAAATTCGTTGTTGAGGGTGAGATAGGCTTGGATTTCGGGGTCTTTTTCTTCGATCTTGGCAAAATATTCTTCAGTGAGCTTTTCTGAAGTTATTTCTTGATTGATCAGTTTTTCGTGCAAATCTCGAATCATATTCTAGAAAACTGCCTTCACTTTATCAAAACGATCCTTCTTTTCCGGGAAATTATTGATGATATTTTCCTTTGTTCCGTCGCTGTATTCGACCACCTTGTCCTCCCGGATGACATTCTTCGCTCCCGTGATATGGGCGATCGGTTCAACGCCCTCCGTGTCCGCTTCGTTTAGTTTTTCCACAAAACCCAAAATATCCGAGAGCTCGGTTGAATATTTATCAGCCTCCTCTTCGCTGATCTCTATTCTCGCCAAATTGGCTATTTTTTTGACTTCGTCTTTTGAAAGCATCTATTTGATGAGATAAATAAACTCTTTCTCGTCAACAATTTTTACTCCCAATTCCCTTGCTTTATCATACTTCGAACCCGGGTTTTTGCCAACTATGACGTAGTTCGTGTTCTTGCTGACCGAAGATGAAATATCCCCGCCGAGTGCCCTGATTTTTTCTTTGGCTTCGTCGCGAGTCATTGATTCAAGCTCGCCCGTCAGGACAAACGATTTTCCCTGTAACATATAACTCGCAACATACAACACAGGGATTTTAACTTCAACGCCCAACTTCAACATTTTTCTCAATAAATCAAGATTATTTTTATCATCAAACCATTCCGTCAAACTTTTTGCAGACTTTTCTCCAATACCCTTAATGCTTAACCAATCTTCAGACGAAATACGCGGAAAAAAAGAAATTATATCAGAAATATTTTGAACTTTTTCTCGCGTTATATGTTTCATGTTTTGTGTTACAAGGTGAGCTGTTTCCTCGCCAACGTGTCTAATCCCAAGTGCGTAAAAAAATTTCGGAAATTCGATTTCTTTTGCCCCTTCGATTGATTTCACCAAATTGTCGGCTGATTTTTCGGCAAAGCGCTCAAGCGGTTCAAGGTCGCCCGTTTTGAGCTCAAAAATATCGGCAAAATTGGAGATCAATCCTTCGTTCATGAGCTGTTCGACAATTTTTTCCCCCAGCCCTTCAATGTCAAAACCTTTTCTGGAAACAAAATGGATGATATTTTCTTTCTCGATTGCGAAGCATTTTTTGTTTTGGCAATAGTGCGCCGCGCTGAAATCCCCCTCGGCTATTGCCTCTCCCCCTTTATTAAAGGGGGAGTTGGAGGGGGATTTTATCATCTCCCTTTTCACTCCCCCGCCGCAGATCGGACAGCGCGTTGGCATGTGGAATTTTTTTTCTTTTCCGGTCCGCAGATTTTTGAGAACCTCGATCACTTCCGGAATCACATCTCCGGCTTTGTGGATCACGACCGTGTCCCCGATCCGCACATCCAGACGCTTTATTTCGTCTTCATTGTGAAGCGTCGCCCTTGAAACTATTGATTCGGCCACCAGCACCGGCCGCAAATGCGCCACGGGAGTGAGCGCCCCCGTTCGCCCCACTTGCACCTTGATCTCTTCGACAACCGTCGTCACTTTTTCCGGAACGAATTTGTAGGCCACCGCCCAACGGGGAGATTTCCCGGTGTAGCCAAGTTCCTTTTGAAGCTGGCTATCGTTTATTTTGATGACTAATCCATCGATGCCGTATTCTTGCTTATTCTTTTTATCCGACCAATATTCAAAAACTTTTTCGACTTCGTCCAGATTTTTGCACAATTTGTAATGCTGATTAACTTTGAATCCCAATCTCTGCAAAAGCCTCAACTCTTCAATCTGGGTTTTGGGAATATTCGAGATGCTATCTCGAGTTTCTCGAGATCGGATCTCGAATTCATCAATGTCATAGATATAAGAATCCAATCTGCGCTTAGCCGTTATTTTCGGATCCAGCTGCCGGATGGATCCCGCCGCCGCGTTGCGGGAATTGGCAAAGGGCGGCAGCCCCTCCTTTTCTCTGGCCTTGTTTGTTTTTTCCAGATCGCTTTTTTTCATCCACGCTTCCCCGACAACCGTGATGTCGATTGGCTCGCTCAGTTTCAACGGCACACTTTGGATTGTTTTCACTTGTTCGGTCACATTTTCGCCAATCACTCCGTCCCCTCTCGTCGCCGCTTGAACCAAAAGTCCGTCTTTATAAGTCAAAATAATTTTGAGTCCGTCAATCTTGATCTCTGCACAATATTCCGGCTTTGCATTAATACTTTTTTTTTCAAGCAAACGCAGAAATTTTTCTTCCCAAGCCTTAATTTCCTCAAACGAAAAAGCATCGTCCAACGACCATTGGCGGTGACTATGCCGCACTTTCACGAACTTTTTGAGCGGCTCGCCACCGATCCTTTGGCTTGGCGAATCCGAACTGCGAAATTCCGGATATTTTTCTTCCAGCTGGCGCAGTTCCCGCATCAAGGAATCGAAAATATCATCCGACACCTCCGGCCGATCCAAAACATGATATTCATAGCGAAATTTGTCAATTTCCCGCCGCAATTTTTCAATTCTTGATTTCACCCCAAAATTGAATGTTGGGGTAGGTTTTATTCTAGCCATAATTTTTCATCTTGTTTTCTTTCGCGGAAATCAGCAATGTTTTCGACTGCATACTCGAGATATTCTTGGGAGTTTTTGAATTGGCTCAAAATGACTTCTTTTTTACATAGTTGATTACTTTCTTTTCCTAAATATTCAGGAAAACTGCACCATTTATAATTTCTAGCAGGATGTATTTTATGAATTTCACTATTGCAGTTTACATAAACTGACATGCGAAGAAAATTATTCGGTTCAATATGCGTAGCCTTAAAGCTTCCCTGAAAAAGAGAACCGCTCCGTTTATGTTTTTCATTGAAATATTTTGTATAGCTATTTCCTAATCTTTGCATGAATATTTTTATTCCATTGTTATCGCCCGTTTGCTTCAAAATAAAATGATAGTGATTGGAATTAAGACAATAGGCCACAATATCAACCAAATGATTTCTCCCTCCAACACTAATTGCTAAAAAATCTTTTACGGGTTTTTCCGGATGATTTTCTTTGAAATCTCGCCATCTTCTCATCAAACCGTCTTTCTCATCATTCAATAAATCCATAGCCAGTAAAAATCTTCTATAATCTCGTTCTTCCAAAAATACATTGCGTTTATCTACGCCACGATTATAAATGTGATAATATTCATGTTCAACAAACGGAACTTTTCTCATTTTGCCATTTTAAACTTCAACACCTCAACATTCAATGTTGGGGTTTAATGCAATATTAGCACATTTTGTGAAAAGATAAAAGACGAATATTATGGAAAATTCGCCTTTTATCTTTACCCCAACATTGAATGTTGGGTCGGGTTATTAAGCCGTCTATTTTGATCTCCGCGCAATATTCCGGCGAAAGGTTCGACCTTGAGGAATTGGAGGATTTATCCGACAAGGGAAAGGTCGAACCTTGTCTCTTTGCAAGCAAGCGCAGAAATTTTTCTTCCCAAGCCTTAACTTCCTCAAACGAAAAGGCGTCGTCGAGCGACCATTGTCGATGACTATGCCGCACTTTTTCGAATTTTTTGAGCGGCTCGCCACCTATTCTCTGCGAGGGCGAATCCTGGCTCCTAAATTCCGGATATTTTTCTTCCAATTGGCGCAGCTCCCGCATCAGCGAATCAAAAATTTCATCCGACACTTCCGGCCGGTCCAAAACATGATATTCATAGCGAAATTTGTCAATTTCCCGGCGCAGTTTTTCAATTCTTTGTTTCACCCCAACATTGAATGTTGGGTTAGATTTTATTCCAGCCATAATTTTTCATCTTGTTTTCTTTCGCGAAAATCCGCGATATTTTCGACTGCATACTCGAGATATTCTTGGGAATTTTTAAATTGGCTCAAAATGATTTCTTTTCTGCACAATTGATTACTTTCTTTTTCCAAATATTCAGGAAAACTACACCATTTATAATCTTTTGCAGGATGAATTTTATGGATTTCACTATTACAGTTCACATAAACCGATATGCGAAGAAAATTATTCGGTTCAATATGCGTAGCCTTAAAGCTTCCCTGAAACAAGGAGCCGCTTCGATGGTTTCTTTCATTGAAATACATTGTGTATCCGGTCGCAATTCTATGCATAAGCTTTTCAATTCCGCGATCGCTTTTCTGTTGTAAAATGAAATGGAAATGATTAGCGTTAAGACAATACGCTACAAAATTAACGAGTTCCTTCTTTTCGCTAAGGCTTAGCCTTAGAAATTCGTCAACTGACAAATTTGGGTGCGACATTTTGAAATTCCTCCACTGAATCATCAGTCCTTCTTTCTCGTCATTCATAAGAATCAGAGAAAGAAAAAACCGCTTATAGTCTTCTTCACTAGTAAAGATGTCGCGCTTTTCTACCCCGCGGTTAAATATATGATAATATTCGTTATTCGCCAATTGTATTTTTCTCATGTTGCTAAGGCTTAGCCTTAGATTTATAATATCATATTTTGGAAACAAAATAAAAGAGCGAAAAATAATAATTCGCTCTTTTTGCTTTTTCTAAGGCTAAGCCTTAGCGAAGCTCTAATTTTAGGGATCCAACCTCTAAAGACGGAATACACAAAAAATCTGCAAAAGAAAAACCCACCGCCCGAAAGCGGTGGATTTTCTTTTATCAAGATGCGAATTCCTTGAGTTAAACTTTAGGAATGGCTATTTTCCTAACATTAAATGTTAGGAACTGTTAGCTATTGACAACATACATACGCCTCCGCATCACCGCAACTGATCCATCCACTGAGACAATTTCCGCCCGGCGGGCGAAAATAGGCACGGTAGTCTTGGCTGGGCTGGCAGCCGATGGAGTCGCAGCTGCCCCATAATCCGGCGGAACGCTTAATGGTAAATCCGCCTACCGCACCACAGGAACTCCCTACAGCCAGACCTTTGCCCAATGAATAATCCACATAACACCCTCCTCCCGTATTTGCCACCGCCGCCTCAATGGCCCGTTGGGTGTCTCCGCCTTGGCTTCCCACGGAGCGGACGGCTTTCACCAGAGAAATATCGTTTGATCCGGAAGCTATCACTTTGCCTTGGTCATCCAGGAAATAGATCTTGCAGGTGTTTTCTCCGCCAAAGGCATCCGGACAGGCGGCGTAACCTCCCGCTTTCCATTGGGCGCCCAGAACCGAAACGAGGGTGCCGGATCCGGTGGAGATCTTGTTGAGCGCCCATTCCACTCCCGATTCGGAGTTGTAGAAAGCTCCAACGGATGATTTGGTCTTTTGGTTCATTTTGGTTTCGAGCATAGTGACGCTGGCCAGGGTGACAACCATGCCAAGGATGACGAAGAGAAGGACGACGGCGAAGATGAGGCCGGAAGCGCGTTTGGTTTTCATAATTCTTGTTTTAGAAATTAGTTTATATTATTATATGACTTCTTGCTATAGATAACAAGTTTTTTATTTTTTATGGCGTCACATTTTCCCAACCATAGTCCCGCAAAGAAACGATTGTCTGCACGGAAATTGAATCCGTATCCATCGAGGGGCTGGCAATATTCAAGTTTATTTCCGCCCAGCCGCGGACAGTAGGACTCGCAACCGGCCATGACTTTTGGTTACGAAAACCGGAAGTTGATGTGTCAAAAGTCATCCCCGTTCCAGCAAGATCCACAATACTTTTACAGCTGCCACAAACTCCATCGCAAACATTCAAAGAAGCGCTAGATACACTGTAGCATACTTTCGTTTGATTGTGGTTCAGCGTGACCACGAGGCTGGGATTCAGGGTGTTTCCTACATTGTCAGCACTCTCAATTTTCCCCATCCTCACATCCTTCGTGATCGAATTGATGGCAAAGCCGACATCCTCTGTCACAGTTTTAATAGCTTTTGATTTTTGATACGACCGGAAACCGGCGACCGAAACCGCCACCATCCCCCCCATCACCATCGCAAAAATGAACATCGCGACCAGCAATTCGATCAGCGTAAAGCCTTTTTTTAAGCTATTTTTTTTGTATACTTTCCTCATTTTTATCAAAATTTCTAGAATGAATTGCTATAGAGATAATCCACTGACTGCGTTGTCCGGCCGTTCCAGGAAACCGTGCAAGTCACTGTTCGTGATCCATCGGAATTGACTCCGCTAACCGTGATTCTTCTCGAAAAAACAGTATTTCCGCTGCCACATTGATAATACCGAGAATTTGCGTCTATGCAGACAGCCGATCCGGCGCCTGTGCATTGATGGTTGGACAAAGAATTGAAATCTATCGCACTGCAGCCCGCCAGGTTGAGATCGAACGCTTTTCCGTTTAGCGAATTATAGTCCCTGATATTTCTCACCAGATCCGCACCTTCTTGCACCAGTCCCGCCGCAATAAGCTCGTTCTTCGCCTCAAACTGGTTGCTGAGATTGATATTGAAAAAAGAAAGCGCCCCGATCAGCCCTACGCCCAAAACAAAAACAACCACCAGCACTTCGATGAGAGTGAAGCCCTTGCGGTAATTTCGAATTTTGTTCTTTATTACTGTCATTGCGAGAGAGCGTAGCGACCGCGGCAATCTCGGGATTGCTTCGCTTCACTCGCAATGACAACAGAGAAAATCAATAAATTCTTCCTGATTGATCGATATTAACGGGAATAGGAGTAATTGATCCTTTTATTAGATTTATGATAATCGGAGAGGCAAAGGTATCGCTTCCTCCATAATAAATATTCCCGTTGGGAGAAAGAAAAAAGACATCAGAAAAAGAACCACTGACTTTTACGCTATTACTAAGGGAGAAAACATCCAGCTTATGGCTGCTGTCATAGGTTTTGGCAATTGCGCTGCTACTGCAATCCGCATCCAAACTCGCCGCTACTATATAGTAAGTCTGGATAGTTGAATCTCCTTGTTGATTGACTCCAAAACCGCAAACTTTTCCGGAAACTCCGGAAATTTTTTCCGCTGTGAGCGACTTGTTTTGCACCTCACGCAAAAAACTGGTGAGGCGGTCTTTTTCCTGTCTCACATCGCGGTCATCGTTTTTGCCGAAATTCACAATCGCCGTGGCTGCCAAAATGCCGATGATGGCCATCACGACCATCAGTTCAATGAGAGTGAAACCTTTTTTATTGTTCATGGCTTCAAATTTAAAATCCGATATCTAAATATCGGTTCGCGAGGAACTGAATCTGGTCGCTGAAAAACAAAACAATGAGGATCGCTGCCACCATGAAGGGTCCAAAGGGAATTTGGCTTTTCCAGGTTTTTTTCTTGAGGGCAATCAGCCCAAGGCTGACGACCGAACCGATGAGATAGGTCAGGAAAAGGACAAACAATATTTTCGGCCAGCCGACGATGAGTCCGGCCAAAAATCCGAGCTTCACGTCTCCTCCCCCGATCCATTTGCCTTTCGAGATCCAGATCAAAAAGAAAAAAAACAAAGCCGCCGCGAAAGCCGCGAAAAGCGCGCTCGTGAGGGGCGAATGGAAATCGGCGATACTGAGTGGACTTTGGACATATTTCCAAACTTGATAGAAAAAAGTGACGATGATTGCCGGAAAGACAACCGCGTCGGAAATGAGCATATAATCATAGTCGTGCCAGAAAATGATAACCAGATAGCAAACTGCGAAAAGCAAAAAACTCATGTCAATGACCGCCGCCGTGCCGACCGACCCGGAAACGATGCCTGACGCGCCCAGAAACGGCGCCCAGAAAAATTTGAGCGCCACTCCCGCGAACAAAACGCCCGTCATCAGTTCAATGAGAGGATATTCCCAGGAAATATATTTTTTGCAGTCGCGGCAACGGCCGAAAAGCACGATGAAACTCAAAAGCGGAATATTGTCATACCAGCGAATCGTGTGCTTGCACATCGGACAATGCGAACGCTTCCAGACAATGTCCTCGGCGGTTTTGAGACGATAGTTCGCCGCCCCGAGAAAAGAACCGATGATGAGGCCGAAAACGAGAAAAATAAGAATCATGATATTTTTTGGCTATTTCCCTCCGCCTCCCAAGAGACGGAGAGTATAGCAAAAAAACTATGGAGTGACAGCTGTTGAACAACTGGTTTCATTGCATGAAGTGGTATAGCTTACAGAGGCAATGGTGCAAGGAACTGAATAGGCAAACGAGCCTGATCCGCCTCCCGCCAAAGTGACGGTATAGTGCAGAGATGTTCCTTCCGTGCAGGTGTTGGCTGCCACAGCCGGCCAGGTGGTGTTCGGATCACCCGTGCTGCACATCGCTGCTCCCGAAACTCCCGTCGTCAAATTTCCGCTCGAGTCATCACATTGGATGGCTGCCGCCTGGGTGGAGGACGAAGTCGCTTTGAACGAAGCCAGTTTCGCTTTGTTCTTGGCGCTGTTGAGGCTCACCATGACGATCGCCGCCAAAATTCCGATAATCGCGATCACAACCAAGAGTTCAACCAGTGTGAATCCTTTTATTTTTGTTGTTATATTAATCAATCAATATTTTTCCAAATTACCATGTCGCATTCACATCGCAGCTACTCGGCTGCCCACAACTGTTCATTTTGGAATTGCAGCAAACAGTTGGAGCTGATTCCGTGTTGGTCACACTGAAAACCCAGGGGTTGACGCTTTGAGCTTTGGTGATGCTGTTGCCGCTATAGCTATACCCCGTAGGCAAAGTGGGCCAGGTTCCATAGCTCGAACCGATACTGCATATATTTGTACCGGAAACCACATCCCCGCCATTTCCCCAACAACTTGCCATGGCAGACAGGGCACTTGAGGCCTGCGCCATTGCCCGCGACGACCGCGCTTTTGCTCCATAAGCATTCATCGAAACCAAAATTACCGCGGCCAGAATCCCCACAATCGCAATCGCGACCATGATTTCGATGAGAGTGAAGGCTTTATCTTTGTTTTTTTGTGTTAGATGTTTCATGCTTTGTGTTTCGTGATTAATATTCTCCCATCTTTCCCCACCCAAGTTTTTGGGCGAGGTTGTTGAGAAAATTATTTTTTCAAAACAGAATTTTATTCTTACTAAGATTCAACTTTAATGAAGCGTTAGTTCAAAGTGCAAGCGCCGGTACCTGTGTTGCATGTAAATGCACCCGAAGTACATGTGACAACAAATGCATCTCCTAGGGCGGTAAGCGTAGACGCCGAATATGAACATCCCGAACCTGTGGGAAGCACCGGCCAAAGCGTCCCCGTAAAGCCAGATGAGCAAACAACTCCACCCGAAACAACAGTGGATGTTTGACCTGACATCAAACAGCTGATAACTGACGGCATTGCGCTTTTGGTTGATTGCAAGGCTGAACTCATCAACGCTTTGTTTCTTTGCGCGCTCAAGCTCACCAGCACTACCGCCGCCAGGATTCCGATGATCGCGATTACGACGAGAAGTTCGACGAGGGTGAAGCCTTTGGAATATTTTTTTGTTTTCATTTTAACACCTCTCTCTCTAGCTTAATTTTTTATTTTTTATGATTAACTTCCAATATTTTCAAATTTCAAAATTCTATTTGATCCCTTGGGCTATATTATATATCGGAATGATGATCGAGAAAACCAACGTTCCGACGCCGACTCCAAGGATGACGATCAACACCGGCTCGATGATTGAGGAAAGGTTCGAGACGATCTGGTCGGCTTCGCGGGAATAAAATTTCGCCATCGTATCAAGCGTCGTATCGAGCTTCCCCGTTTCCTCCCCCACCTTGATCATCTGGGTCATGATGGAAGGAAAATCTTTTTTCTGCGAAAGGACTTCGCTCATCGATCCTCCTGTTTTCACTTTGTCCGCCGCTTCCGCGATATGACGCTCAAAAACAACATTTCCAACCACCCGCCCCGTGATTTGAAGCGCGCTCACGATAGGGATTCCGCTCCGGACAAGCGTGCTCAAATTTTCAGCAAAACGAGCCAGATAGACATATTTCAAAACTTTTCCAACGAGAGGAATCCGGAGCTTCACGACATCAAACTCCTTTTTCCCGTCATCCGTCCGGACATAATAGACCAGCCCCATGACCGCGGCGATGATGACGATCAGCACCGCCCACCAATAGTGTTGCATAAAGTCGCCCGTCCAGATAAGAACCTGCGTTGTGATCGGCAATTTGGCGTTCGTCTCTTTGAGCATTTCCGTGAGCTTCGGGATGACAAAAGTGATCATCAAAAATCCGACCAAAAAGAAAGCGGCGAGGATGAATGAGGGATAATAGAGCACCCCTTTGATTTTTTGGGTCAGAATATAGTTTTTTTCAATATTGTCAGCCAAATTTTCAAGCGCCTGTTGAAGATTTCCCGAGACCTCTCCCGACTGGACCATATTGACATACAAATCGGAAAAAACTTCCGGATGCCGGCGCAAGGCCTCGGAAAATGACTTTCCCTCGTCAACATCCGCGAGGACTGACGACAAAATACCGGCGAAATACGGATTTTCCGTTTGTTCAATGATCCCCTGAAGCGCCGACAAGAGTGGCACCTTGGCTTCAACCATCACCGCCATCTGCCTCGAAAAAATGACGAATTCCTTTCCGCTCACTCCTTCCCAAAGCCGGGAAAGCGATTCCAACGGATTGCTTTCTTTTTGCGGCTCCAGAGCGACAACGACCAGATTATGCCTTTGCAGCAGCGTGGAGGCATTGGACGTTGTGGAGGCTTCCACCATCCCCTCCTGCAATCCTCCGGCTTGGTTGCGAGCTTTGTATTTGTATTTCATGTGTTTCTCCTAAATTATCTCATCAGTATTTTCAGTTCATCCTTGTTCGGCGAGTATACTTCCGCTTCCTCCAATGATATTATACCTTGTTTCACGAGATCCGACAAAGAATGGTTGATGGAGATCATCCCCTGCTCCTTCGAGGTTTCGATCACCAGATTGATCTGGTGCGATTTTCCTTCCCGGATCAGGTTGGCCGTCGCATTGTTGTTGATGAGTATTTCCACCGCGGGAACGCGTCCGCCTCCGATCCGGTTGACAAGCCGCTGCGAAACAATGCCGAGAAGCGATTGGGCCAGCTGCATGCGGATCTGGTTTTGCTGATGGGCGGGGAAAACGTCCACGATACGGTCCACCGTCTGAGCCGCGTCGTTCGTGTGAAGGGTGGCAAAAATGAGGTGTCCCGTTTCGGCTGCCGTGATCGCCGTGCTGATCGTTTCAACATCGCGCATTTCTCCCACCATCACCACATCGGCATCCTCGCGAAAAACCGCGCGCAGCGCCGAAGGGAAATTGAGCGCGTCCTGCAAAATTTCCCGCTGGTCGATGATACACATATCCGGGTCGAAAAGATACTCGATCGGATCCTCAATCGTGATGATGTGGTCCTGCCGGGTACGGTTGATGTAGTCGATGAGAGCCGCCAGCGTCGTCGACTTTCCATGGCCGCAAGGTCCCGTCACCAACACAAACCCTTGAGAAGTCTTGGTGAAATCATAGAGCATAGGTGGCAAATTGAGCTCCTCAAGCGTTTTTATTTTGGTCGGAATCATCCGAAAGGCGGCCCCCAAACACCCTTTTTGAAAGTACACGTTTGACCGAAAACGCGCTTTTTCCGCGAGATCAATGGAAAAATCAATTTGTTTCTCCCTTTTCAACCGTTCCCACTGTTCGTCGTTCAACACCGCTCTTGCTGCTTCTTCAATGCCCGAGGCTGTCATTTTCCCCTCCCCGCTGATGGGATAGAGCTTCCCGTCTATTCGGATGATGGGAGGCCGACCCACGCTCAAGTTAGCTCGGCTTGCGTGCGATTCATCCCGTTAGAAATTTATAAATTAATATTATGCCTGAGATCCCGAAGAAAAATGCGAATTAATCCGAATTTCTAACGGGATTCATTTTCCTGACTTTCCTTAAACACTGATTCTATTTTTTCAATCACTTCCGCCGGCGTGAAATGCGATTTAATAAGATAGTTTTTCACTCCCATTTCTCTCACCTTTTGGATGCTTTCCTTTTCCCCGACATTGGTAAGAAGAATCACCGGAATATTTTTCCAATCCTCGTTTTTTTTGATTTCTTCAAGCATTTCCATCCCGTTCATGATGGGCATGAGGATGTCGAGCAAAATCATGTCGATTTTGTCTTTCTTCAGCGCTACAAGACCCTCTTCCCCGTTTTGGGCAAGAATCGCCTCATAACCCATTTCCGTCAGCTTGGCAAAATACACTTCCGCCACGAAATTGTCATCCTCCACAATTAGAATCTTTTTCTTTTCCATATTTTTTATAGTGATCAGTGACCAAAGATCAATGACCAATATTTTTTAATTTTTTACTCCATTTTATTGATCATTGTTCTTTGATCCTTGTTTGTTGACTGGCTCTATTCAATTTCCAAAAAACCCTCTTCCGTCACTCTTTCCACTTCCTCAAGAGTCGTGATTCCTTCCAAAACTTTGAGTATTCCGTCCTGTTTCATCGAAACCATCCCTTGTTTTTGGGCGATTTGACGCAACTTTTCTTCGTCAAATTTCCCCCCCAGGAGATTATTCACTTCTTCGTCCATATAGAAAACCTCGTAGATTCCGATTCTTCCTTTCATTCCCGATTCGGCGCATTTGGCGCATCCTTTGCCTTTATAAATTTTTATTTCTTTTCCAAGGTTGTGGATTTTTTTCTCCGCTTCGGGAATTTGTTCCAAGACTCTTTCTATCTCCTGCTTCACCGCATCATTCATTTTTACTTCCTCGCGGCATTCGGGGCAGATTTTCCTCACAAGCCTTTGCGCCACGACCGCCCGAAGGGAGGAAGCGACCAAAAACGGCTCCACTTCCATGTCAATGAGGCGCGGAATGGCTCCCAAAGAATCATTCGTGTGAAGGGTAGAAAGAACCACGTGTCCCGTGAGCGCGGCATGAACCGCAAGTTCGGCGGTTTCTTTGTCCCGAATTTCTCCGACCATGATGATATCCGGATCCTGCCGCAAAATGCTGCGCAATCCCGAAGCAAACGAATATCCGATCTCCGGTTTCACCTGGCTTTGGTTGATTCCTTCAATGGCATATTCAACCGGATCTTCCAGGGTGATTATGTTGACTCCTTCCCTGTTGAGAATCTTGAGGACCGAATAGAGCGTCGTGGATTTCCCTGACCCTGTCGGCCCGGAGATGAGAATCATGCCGTACGGCTCAAATATGCACTTTTTTATTATATCATAGTTCCGCCCGGTTACGCCGAGATCATCAAGATCCAAAAGTCCTTTTTCCTTGTCGAGAACCCGCATCACCACTTTCTCCCCCATCGAGACCGGCAGAGTGGACACGCGAAGGTCGATTTGTTTTTTGCTTTCCGTGATCCGGAAACGACCGTCCTGCGGTTTTCTTTTTTCGTCTATTTTGAGATTGGAAAGAATTTTTATCCTTGAAACAATTGCAGGGCCGATTTGCTTCGGAAGAACCAGGGAATTGTGCAAAATTCCGTCCAATCGATAGCGCACTCGGATGTTGTCTTCCAGGGGCTCGATATGAATATCGCTGGCGGCGCCTTCGATCGCGTTTCGCAGGATGACCTCGACAATCTTCGCCACCGGCGCTTCCTGGATCGTCACTTCGTCTTCTTTTTTCTCTCTTTTTTCTTCTTCGGCCGGCTCCTTTTCTTCTCCTATCGTTTCGAGGGCTTGCTGGATCGTGAAGGCCGGACTGGTATAACCCGCCAAAGCCGAATCGAAATCCTTTTCCGAGATAGAGATCATTTCGATGCTCAGCTGACTTTTTTCCGCCAAAAATTGCAAAGCATTTTGCACGTCCACGCTGTCTATGTCCGTTCCGGCCACCCGAAGAACCCTTCCTTCTTTTTCAAAAGGAATGAAGTGATATTTTTTCGCCGTTTATCTTCTTTGTTTTGAGGTTTGACCATTTTTCCGTTCCTTCCGGATAAAAATTATTTGAAGATATTTCGCTGCCCGCTCGGAGAAACGGCCGGCACGTCATAAGGCGCATAAATGGTTTCCTTCAATTTATCCAGAGATTTTTGATTGAAACTTCCCTGGCTGGCCAGGTTGCTTGCGAGCGCCAGGCTGTCGCTTTGAGATTTTTCCTTGAAAAAAGCGTTCGCTGAAATATCAGCCGACAAGATGTCGGAGGTCGCTTGGTCTTGAGCTTGGGTTTGCGTTGACAACGTAAGCGCTTCAATGTTTGAAATCCGGTTCATATCCTCAAGATATTTGAAAAAATCCAGCATTTGTTCCCAACTTCCCTTTGCCGTGAGTGAAATCGTAATCGCCTTCAGACAGGCACTTGAGGAACCGGACAAAGTTTGCAATCCGGAAGCGTCGGGCATCGCGGAAGCGCCGACGGACTGCGCGGGAGCGGCCGTTGAAGTGCCGGCCTGTGCCGATCCGCCGGTCAAATCCCCGCTGCAAACATAATCCGGATTTTGGTTTGTTCCTGTCCCCCCTGTCTGATCCAATTTTATGTCGGTCAGCAAAACTCCGCTCCGGCTGGCTTTTGCCGTGATTTCGGAAATATAGGCATCAACATTTTCCGTTTCCGGAAAAGCGGTTGCGACAAGACTTTTCTCATCCGACATAGCTTCCCATTTTGTTTTCATCGCCTGAAGCTTTTGGGTTTGACTCTTCAGATTTTCAAGCTGTGTTTGCTTTCCCGCCAACGCATTTTTTGAGCTCAGCATATCGGAGAAAGCCGGCTTGATGAAAAAAATTGCAACAATGACCGCGATTGCCAACGAAAGGGGCAGAATAAGAACTTTCAGTCTTATTGATTCTTGAATCATCATATTTTTAATTTTAGTGTTTATTTTTGAAAAGCTGATTTATTCACTTTCAAGCTGGCATCAAACTTGATCCCGCTTGCTTGACCGGTCTGTCCCTGATCTTGTCCTGCATTTTTGAATTCCAACGAATCCAGATTTGGAAAGTCTTTGAGCAAAATGAGCTCGCGCGAAAGAGCATCCAAATTCTGGGCTATTCCGCTGATGTCAATTGTTCCCGCCCCGGTCGCATCCTTTTTTCCGGCAAATTTTGTGAGCTTCACTTCCGGGATGACATAGCCGCTCATTCTTTTGGCCATACTGTCCCAATAGGCATGATCGTCGATAATCTTTCCCGCTGAATCCAATCTTCCCTGAAAATCAACAATGTCGGAAAAAGTCGCGCCGTTGGCCCTGTTCTGCTCTTGGGATATCTGGTCTGAAATTGCCTTGTCCGAAGCCGAATATTTGGATTTCAGAAAAAAAACCCCAAGATATGCAACCAAAACGAAAACCAGCAGCAAGACCGAAAAGATCAGCGCCGATTTTCCGGTAATGGATCTTTTTTCAGCCACTTCCGGAGACGAGAGATCGATATTGGTTGTCATTTGTTTTTATTTTAGATATTAGAAAACAATATATTATTTTTATTCAATTTCAATTCCCCGCATAGCCAGACCGATCGCCACTGCAAGTTCGGGAGATACCGCTTCCACCACCGCCTGCTGCTTCTTGTCCACCCCTATGCGCGCCAATGGATTTCCAATTTGGCATTCCATCCCCGTCTCTCTCGCGAAATAATCCGTCAAGGTGGCCATTTTTGAAGTACCGCCCGTGAAAATCATTTTTTCAATTTTTTTCAAGGGACTTTTCTTGTGATACATTTCGCGAAGCCTTTTCATTTCGTCGATGATTATGCCTACGGCCGGCCCGATCAAACGGGTCGTGTCGTTCTGCGGATCGAGCAAATTTACGCGGCCTGATTTTTTGAGCTTGTCCGCCCGCTCAAGGTCGATTCCGAACCCGCTGGCAAGAGATCTGGATATTTCCGCCCCACCGACATCAATGTTTCTTGTGATTCTCACGACACCGTCGCTCACCACCGTGAAATCCGTGGCCTTGGCGCCGATGTTCACGATCATGAAAGTCCCTTTGTCATTTCCGATGATCGCCCGGGCAACGGCAAAATTCTCCACTTCCATCGCTTTCAGGCTCAACTTGACGGATTTCACAATTCCTCCATATTTGACCGTCGTGCTTTTGGGAACCGAGACCACCATCACTTGCATCTTGCGGCTCTGCGAAGAAGGCTGCCCGCCCTCAAAGGATTTTTCCTGGACACTGCCGATTGCTTCCCATCCCAGACTCACTTCTTCAATGGGGGTCGGAATATATTTGGCCGCTTCAAATTTCACCGCTTGCTCGATTTCCGCATCGGGCATTTCCGGAAGCTCGACAAAGAAAATCAAGGAAAAGAAACCGGGAATGCCAATAGCGGCATTTTTTGTGGTGAAACCTCCCTCTTTGAGCACTTTGGAAAGAATATCTTTCGCCTGCCCGTCCAAAAGTTCCAGTCCGCTGGATTGCAAAAGCGCTCCGGAATCATAGGAAATCGCATAGTTGACGAAAACCGGCAAATTGTTCTCCTTTTTCAACTCAACAATTTTTATGCCGGTCGTCCCAAGATCCACGCCCAAACATCTGTTTTTTTTTGAAAATATTCCAAACATCAATTTTTTATTTTTGTACCCCGCTTACTCGTGTTATTTTAACACATTTTTCTTTTCAAATCAAACCCAAAAAAACGTTTTTGTGCTAAAATCAGTATACCATAAAAAGAAAACAAAAAAAACAACTTGTCCACAGCCTCTTTTTTGAAAACCGTCGTTCTGGATTCGCTTTTTCCGGTTTTTTGCCTTTCTTGCGGCAAAGAAGGTTTTTGGCTGTGCGAAAGTTGCCTCGCGCAGATGAAGGTTTTGGATTTCCAGGTTTGCCCCGCCTGCGAAGACAACATCACCGACAAAGGCTTTTTGTGCTTTGCCTGCCGGGAAACACGCAAATTGCACCTTGATGGCCTGATTGCTGCTGTTTCCTATGAAGAACCAGCCGCGCGAAAAATGGTCCACAATTTCAAATACCGCTTTGTCAGCGATATCTCCCAACCTCTCGCCGAACTGGTCTGCCGCGCGCTCATCCGAAATGACGCCGCACTTCCCGATTTTCTTGTTCCCGTGCCGCTTCATCCGAAAAGACTGCGCTGGCGAGGATTCAACCAAAGCCTTTTGCTCGCCAGACATATTTCCGATGAGCTCACGCCGTCGATGGAAATTGAAATTTTGGATATTTTGCAGCGGAAAAAATTCAATCGCCCGCAAATGCAAATCAAAAATTATCAGCAGCGATTGAAAAATATGCAAAATATTTTCGGATTGATAGAGAATATTGATAAAAATATTATAAAAAACAAAAGTATTTTGCTTGTTGACGACATCGCCACCACCGGCGCCACGCTCGAAGAATGCGCCAAAGTTCTGAAATCCGCCGGCGCCAAAAAAGTTTTCGCGGCGGTTGTGGCGAGGCAATCGTTGAAGAAATAATTCGTACCCAAGGCAAATCCAACCTTGCTAAAATGCTTTATTTGTGATAATTTTTATCTGTTATCTGGAGAGGTGGCTGATGCGCCCTAGGCGCACCCGCCTCGGGCGGGGCGGCTTATAAATATGTACTATGTTTATATAATTGTTGAAGAAAAGACAGGAAGGAAGTACATTGGCAGTACAGCAGATTTGAAAGAGAGAATTCAAAGACACAATTCCAAAAGATCGACTTTTACCTCAAGAGGAGAATTTTGGAAGTTGATTTATTACGAAGCGTTTATTGAGAAAAAGAATGCCTTAAGGGAAGAACAATTCTTGAAAAGTGGGAAAGGCAGAGAACGAATAAAATATTTATTTGAAGAAACATTATCAAGACTACGGAAGGGTGGCTGAGCGGCCGAAAGCAGCACACTGCTAATGTGCTGACTCCGCAAGGGGTCCCAGGGTTCGAATCCCTGCCCTTCCGAAAATATATTGGAGAGGTGCCAGAGCGGCTGAATGGATGCGCCCTAGGCGCACCCGCCTCGGGCGGGGCGGCATAAGAAATATTAACAATTAATGGAGAGGTGCCAGAGCGGCTGAATGGACCGGTCTTGAAAACCGGAGTACCAGAAATGGTACCGGGGGTTCAAATCCCTCCCTCTCCGAAAAAATAAAAAATTTTATGGATCGAATAAAATCAAAAAACGAAATGGCCAGACACTCCGGGCACAATGTTCCCGCGAATTTTTCACAAAATGATGAACCAGTTTTTGCGTGGGAAGCGCACGAGTACGAATATATCGAAAAGCACCCGAAATGGTATTGGATAATGGGTATCGCCTTGCTTGCCATCGTCGTCTATGCTATTATCACCAACTCCATCCTGATGGCCATCCTGTTCATCTTGATCGGGATGCTCGGATACGTGTACGCCGAGCGCGAACCGCGCCTCATCCGGATGGAAATCAATCCCGACGGCGTAGTCGTTGACAAAATCATGTATGAATACGAAGATCTCAAGAGCTTCTGGATATTCTACGAAGTGGAAGCCGGTTTCAAAGTATTGAGTCTCCACAGCAAAAAAACTTTCCTGCCGCACATCCACATTCCCGTTGGCGACGCCAATCCGATCCTGATCCGCGAAGTACTTCTGAATTATTTGCCCGAACTTCGTCAAGAAATGACGATGGTCGACCGATTTTCTTTGCTAATCGGATTGTAGAAAATATATCAACCGTCTCCGTAGTTCAACGGATAGAACATAGGCTTGCGGAGCCTAAAATCGAGGTTCGATTCCTCGCGGGGGCACCAGAAAGGAAAAATCAAGCGGTTTGGGTTCGCCTCGTTTCGCTCGGCGACTGATTTGTATTCAATTTTGGGGGTAAAAACGAATTCACGATTTCGCATTTTGGGGGAAGAAAATTTTTTAATCATATGAATGAAAAAGGTGAATTAAATGCTATTGAACGTCCCGAAACTGTTGTCTCTGGTAGTTTCAGAAAACACATGGAGCAAATTGGAAAAGATCTTGAGGGTTTCGAGAGTGCAGATGTAAAAGTTCTTGCGCCTACAACAAAAGAAACCATAAACCCCGATGAAGAGTTTGTTATTCTCGCAACCGACGATCCAAATAAGCCGGTACATAAACTTGAAATGGATTTTATGCGAGAAATACGCAGGGCTGATTTTCTGTATGTAGCTGATGTTGATGGATATGTTGGACAAAGTGCCGCTACTGAAATGGCGTATGCACGACTAAAAAATTTGCCTGTCGTTGTTGCTGAAGCAATAAAAACTTTTTCCAGCGAAATTCCAGAAGAAGCGCAAGAACTTTTAAGAAAAACTGTTGCTGGTATTCTTGGGATCTCGGATATATCAAAAGAGAAAATCGCGGAACTAAAACAAAGTTTTTCAAATTTAGAGACACTGAATTTAACCGAGGAAGAAACCAGAGTTTTGCAAGCCCTCGTCAAGAAATTGTTTAAAGACTTAAAAGCTATAACAAAATGAATAAAAGTAATTTGATTCTTAAAAACAATCCAACCCTCCGCGATTTTCAGGATTACATTGCGGCAATGGTCAAAGAACGAGGTTTTGATAAGGAAAGTATTTCTGAAATTTTTATGCTGTTTCTTGAAGAATGTGGGGAGATGGCCAAGGCTGCGCGAAAAACTCAAAACATAAAATCCGATAAAAACTCCGAGCAATTTCATCTTGACTATGAAATTGCCGATGTATTCATTTATTTGTTGGATATTTGTAATCATTACAATATTGATTTAGAAAAATCTTTTCGAGATAAAGAAGAAATTAACAAGAAAAGATTTTGGGAATAATTATTATTAATTAATGCCGCCAAAGAAAAACTTGAAATTGTCAGCGGTGCGGATCCGCCGCCTTTCCGAATTTTCGCGGGGGGATTTCCTCGCCGCCTGCGGCGGCGAAATGCGTTCGGACTAATTCAAGAATACTACACAATTTTATCATTCTTCAATATATGTCTCCATAGCTTCAGCCCGAGGCTGATCACCCGCAGGGTGACAATAGTAATTATATATGCGCTTGTAGCTTCAGCCCGAGGCTGATCCGCCTTGGGCGGACAGTTGAACATACAGAAACACGTCTCCATAGCTCAATGGATAGAGCGCAGGCCTCCGAAGCCTGAAATAAAGGTTCGACTCCTTTTGGGGACACTATGGACCACCTTCAAAATCCCCTTTCCCAAATTTCTTTCATTGAAAAAAACTATCTCAAAAAACTGGAAAAGCTCGGCCTTGAAACCGTCCGGGATTTTTTGTATTTCTTCCCAGCCCGCTACGACGATTTTTCTCTGCTAAAAAAAATTGGCGATCTCAAATTGAACGAGACTGCCACAATCGAAGCGAAAATAAAATCAATCCAGAATATCCGCACCTGGAAAAAAAGAATGACGATCACAGAGGCCTCTATAGAGGATTCTAGCGGATCAATGCGGATCATTTGGTTCAACCAGCCATTTCTTCTAAGCAATCTGAAAGAAGGCGGAACATATCGCTTCAGCGGGAAACTGATCTCGGATTCCAAGGGATTGCATCTTTCAAATCCCGCTTATGAAACCGCCAGCCGCCTCCCGACCAACACCGGGCGGATCGTTCCGGTGTATTCCGAGACATATGGAGTCACCTCCAAATGGCTGCGCTGGAAGATGAGCCAGCTGCTCAAAGTATATTTGAAGGAAATTCCCGAAATCGTACCGAATGCCATTCTCAAAAGGCAAAAATTGCTCGGCGCCGAAGAAGCGATAAAAGAATTGCATTTTCCGAGTTCTCTTGAGAAAGTGAAAGAAGCGCAGAAAAAAATCGCTTTTGAAGAAATGTTTTTGATCCAACTCAATGCCCTGCGCTCGCGGAAAAGCTGGGAAGATTCAAAATCGATTCAAGTGAAGTTTGATGAAAAATTGGTCAAAAAATTCGTAAAATCTCTGCCTTTCAAGCTGACGAATGCCCAAAAAAAATCATCTTTTCAAATTATCAAGGACCTGGAGAAGAAGTATCCGATGAACCGGCTTCTCGAAGGCGACGTCGGCTCTGGGAAAACCGTCGTCGCCGCCATTGCTGCGCTTGAAGCCATGATGGCCGGCTATCAAACGGCCATTCTGGCTCCGACCGAAGTCCTCGCCCGCCAGCATTTTGAAACCTTTGGAAAAGTATTGAAAGGCTTTTCGCAAAAGATCGGGCTCCTCACCACGAGCGTTTCTCAAACCTTTTGGAAAAAGAATACCAAGAAAAATTTCTTGGGCAAGATCAAGCGCGGAGACATCAAAATTCTGATCGGCACGCACGCTTTGATCCAGAAAAGCGTGGAGTTCAACAAACTGGCTCTGGTCATCATCGACGAACAACACCGCTTCGGCGTCAATCAAAGAGCCTATTTGCAAAAACAAACTTCAACCTTGAAGGACGGATCAAAAAATACGATTCCCCATCTTCTCTCCATGACCGCGACGCCCATTCCCCGGACACTGGCACTCGCCTATTTTGGCAATCTCGACATATCACTTCTGGATGAAATGCCCAAGGGACGCAAAAAAATCATCACGAAAATCGTCACGCCATCCAAACGAAAAGAAATATACGATTTTCTCCGCGCGGAAATTGAATCCGGAAGACAGGCCTTTTTCATTTTTCCGCTGATTGAAGAATCGGAAAAAATATCCGGAAAAGCCGCCACAGAAGAACACAAAAACTTGGCCGAAAATATTTTTCCGGACTTGAAGATCGGCCTTTTACACGGGCGGATGAAACCAAAAGAAAAAGAAGCTGTGATGGCAAAATTTTCCGCCAAAGGCGGATCCGCCTCGGGCGGAAAAAATGACAGAATAGATATATTGGTTTCTACTTCTGTTATCGAAGTCGGCGTGGATGTCCCGAACGCGACAATCATGGTCATCGAAGGCTCGGAAAGGTTCGGCCTGGCGCAACTCCACCAATTCCGCGGCCGCGTCGGACGCTCCGATCATCAATCATATTGCTTTCTTTTCACCGATTCAACTTCGGAAAATACTTCGCAAAGGCTCCACGCGCTGATCGAATCGGAGGACGGCTTCAAACTGGCCGAAAAGGATCTCGAGATCCGCGGCCCGGGCCAATTCCTCGGCACCCAACAATCCGGCCGCCCGGACAGCGCCATGCAATATCTCGGCGATATCAAACTCATTGAGCAGGCTCGCCTCGAAGCCCAATCCGTCTTCGCATTGGATCCCAAACTCGAAAAATTCCCGGTACTCAAAGAAGCGCTCGAGAAAATAGACAAAGATATTCATCTTGAATAACTTCTTCCATGTCATCCCGGGCTTGACCCGGGATCCAGGGTAAAAATAGAAAAATGTTCAATAAATCCTATTGCGTTTATATTTTGGCCAGCGGGAGGAATGGCACTTTATATACAGGTGTGACAAATAATTTATTGCGAAGAGTTTGGCAACATAAGAAAGGAACATTTGACGGATTCACAAAAAAATATAAAGTCCATATGCTGGTTTATTATGAATCAACAGAAAATATAATAAGCGCGATAGAACAGGAAAAGAGAATCAAAGTGTGGAAAAGAAAATGGAAATTGGATCTTATTGAGAAGAATAATCCGCAATGGAAAGATTTGTTTCTTGAAATAGCCGGAGAAGGTAAATAGAAGTTAGATGATTTTAACCCTGGATCCCTGCTTTCGCAGGGATGACAAGATAAGGATGCTTTTTTCCAAATAAAACGGGGCTAGACCGTAGTCTAACCCCGTTCCCCCTTTCAACCACCTTGAGCGGGCACTCCCTCTTTCAATCCAGGATATTTTCCAGCTCCATCTGGCCGGAGGGATGATAGTCGAAAAACACCACAACCCTATTTCCCGGCCCGGTGTTGAGCCAGAGCCATTGATAACGCTCGACTTTTTTCACCTCCGACCACTCCTGGTCATCGGCTGAATAATTGATATATTTTTTCTTCCCCCCGCAGCTGAGCTCAAGCTTCCGCCCGATCAGCATACCCTCGGCTGTGCGAGTTTCCTACCATCATCAACGCGGCCAACGCAACCAATGCCAATACGGCGATCTTCTTCATCTATCTCTCCCTATATTTTTATATATTCAATTTTTCGTGTACAGAATTTGATCCCTCATCTGAATTCGCCAGACAGCGATAAACGCGCTGGCGAACTCGGATGAGGAGGGGTCGCAAGCTTGGATAAACCTGCGACCCCGGTATTTCTTTTTGCCCATGCTTTTACGCGGATGGCATGTCCGTTTCGCTGTGGCCCAGACAGCTCAACGAACTTTGCCGCAACCCTTGCGGGATACGCGTTAGCGCATTCATTCATAAGGTCGTATCATATCTTTCCCTCCTTTCCACCCCGACTGATTTTTGTGGGGCTAGCGTTTCTAAAAAATTTAGGGCATCCAATCCGGGTTGATTAGACGGAAAATAATACTGCCCCAGCTCAAGTCTCCGTCTCCTCCTTCAGAGCACGGAACACGGACGCCCTTACCGCGGGGGCAGAATTCACGATAAAGTTCATCGAGGGCTTTCGTCCTAAGCTGCTCCAGGTCAGGCGGCAGCCTTAAGTTGTAATTGGCCAAGGAAAGCCATACTTCTCCGCCTTCGGTTACGATAACCAACCTGCCGTTATTGGAATCGTAACGGCCAAGTTGCTCGGCCTCTGAATTAATAACCCCGTCTGTTTTCCTCCAGTCGTCGCCCCTTGGCGTCAGGCCATCGACTCTTATGAAGCCGGCGGCCATTAGCCTTCCCCTTTGGTCGGATGTAGTATTTTTCACTACCATATTCTAATCTCCCTTTTTTTGTGATCTTTCTCCACCACCGCAGCAATTCCGGCAATTTTTCTGCAATTATAATTACTTTATCAGATCTGATTACTGGAATTGATGCGGGGTCGAGAAACGGGCTATTTCAAAGTACAACGTACCATGTTAGCACACAAAAACCGGCCTGTCAATGGCCGGACGGCTGTGTGAAACATTTGGGTTATTTTGCTTTGTATAAGCCCTTTGTCGTAGAGCCGAGGCAATGCCTCGGCTCTACTTTTTTTATTCTGTCGTTTTTCCTTCGAATTCGTCCGTTGCGTCGGCCTGGGCGTCGGCTTTGGTCGCGTGAACAACCCCGTCGCGGTGCTCGGGAGGAGAATAGATCGTGTATAGTTTCATCGGCTCCGTTTCCGAAGTGTTCACAAAATTGTGCTTGGTTCCGGCCGGAACGACGACGGCTGATCCGTCCGCGATTTCGTGTTCAACGCCGTCGAGGATCGCTTTCCCTGTCCCCTTCTCAATCCGGATGAACTGGTCGAGAGAGTGCGTCTCTTCCCCGATTTCTTCCATCGGTTTCAAGGCCATCACCACCAGCTGGCTGAATTTGGCCGTATAGAGGACTTTGCGGAAATTCTCGTTTTCCTCGGTTTCTTTTTCGATGTTCGCGACGTAGCCTTGCATAGGTTTTTTCATGAATCTCCCACGAGCTTACGCTCGGGGTTTCGGATTATTCAAACAGCAAAGCTGTTTGCCCCAAATCCTTTTCTCCTTGATCCTGAATGT
>JAPLXD010000028.1 GCA_026396255.1 Candidatus Moraniibacteriota bacterium
ATTTCAAAGAACGAAATAATCTGTTATTTAAACTAATAATCAACAACCATTAGGTTCAAAAATTGAACTTTACCCTAAATAAACTAAAACAAGCTTGATCACCGGGCGGTTGCGCAGCAGCCGCCTCTTTTTATTTCTTTTTTTCCCAAAGCCCGGCTCTTTCCTTCCGACAGACAAGCTGTCGGAATTCCCCAGAGCCGGGCTTTACTTGCCAAAATTATCAATATATATTATACTTTTCAAGTACTCTGCCTTTTCGGCGGACAAGTTAATTATTAACCTAACCAGTAATCCCATGATGGACAACATCTACGACACTCTGGCCAAAGAGGTCGACAAAGTTTCTGACGAAAGAGACGAGAAAAAAGAGGTTAAATCAGAAACGGAATTTCAAGAAGAGAAAATAAATGACGAATCCGCCTCATCAGCGGACAAGCCCGCTTCAACGATGGCGGATTTTTTGAACCAAACAAAACTATCTTTCCCCAAAGAAGGCGATGTGATCGAGGGCAAAGTGCTGGAAATCGGATCCAACGCCGTCTATCTTGACCTGGGAGTTTTCGGAACGGGTATCGTCCTCGGAAAAGAAATCAAGGATGGACTCGGAACGACCGACAAGCTGAAAATCGGCGATATGGTTTCGGCCACCGTCACGGACATCGAAGACGAAAACGGATTCATCGAACTTTCCGTGCGCGAAGCGTCCATTGAGAAAGCTTGGCTTGATCTGGAAGAAAAACAAGCCGGTGAAGCAATCTTCAACGTGAAAATCCTCGACGCGAACAAGGGCGGACTCATTGTCGAAGTGAACGGCATCACCGGATTTTTGCCTGTTTCTCAACTTTCCAATGAACACTACCCACGCGTGGAAGAAGGCGAAAAAAGCAAGATTTTGGAAAAACTTCGTTCATATATCGGAACGGAAATGTCGGCCAAAATCATCGACACCGATCGCGAAAACGAGAAACTGATCGTGAGCGAGAAAGCGGCCTATAGCGCCGAAGAGAAAAAAGCCATTTCTGAGCTCAAAACAGGTGATGAGATTGAAGGAGAAGTAAGCGGCGTGGTTGACTTCGGAGCTTTCGTCAAATTTTTCCCGCCCTCAAAAAATGATTCGACCCGCGAAGAGGACCGGCTTGAGGGATTGGTGCATATTTCTGAACTCGCCTGGCAGCTCATCGACAATCCGCGCGATATCATCAAAACCGGCGACCGGGTAAAAGCCAAGATCATCGGCATCGACAATACTCGCGTTTCGCTTTCCATCAAAGCGCTTTTGAAAGATCCTTGGGCGGCGGCGGAAGAGAAATATCAAGCCGGAAAAACCTATGACGGCCAAGTCCGCAAGATCAACCACTTTGGAGCTTTTGTCTATCTTGATGACGACATCCACGGCCTGGCTCATGTCAGTGAACTTCTCGAAGCTCATCCCGGAAAAAATATCGAAGAAATCATCCAAACCGGCAACACGTACAAATGGAAAATTCTTTCCATCGAACCGAAAGAACACCGGATGGGATTGGTGCTGGTAAAATAAAACTTAAATTGCCCGTAGAGACTTGCCATAGCAAGTCTCTACTTAAAAAAATATGTCTTCAAACATTTTTATCATCTCTGGCCCTTCGGGTGCCGGCGAAGATTCTGTCATCGAGGGTCTTGAAAAATATTTCCAAATTGAAAGGGTGATCACGACATCCACTCGTTCGATGCGCACAGGCGAATCACAAGGAAAACCATACTATTTTATCAGCCAGGAAGAATTCAAAAAAAAGATAGAGCAAGACGAATTTGCTGAATATGCACAAGAATACAATAATAATTTTTACGGTGTTACAAAAGAAGAATTGGAACGGGTAAAAAAATCTGGATATATTGGCTTATGGAAGATTGAGTATAAAGGCGTAATAACCGCTAAGAAAAAATTTCCCGAAATAAAATCAATCTACATCGCACCGCCTTCACTTGAAATTTTAAGACAACGAATTCTGAAAAGGGATCCAACTGTATCTGAAGAATATCTGAAAGAAAGAATGGATTATACGAAAGAATGGATGAAGTATGAAGACGTCTATGATTATAAAGTAGTGAATGAAGAAGAAAAATTAGATGAGACAATCGAAAAAGTGGCTGACATTATAAAGAAGCAATGAACCTCGTCAAAAAAATCCAGGAAAATATTTTTCGCTACGAATTGTTCAGGCGGGGAGCGTCCGCCAAAGGCGGATCTCAGCCAAAGGCTGACCAGCCTCTGGCCGGCGCCGAAAAATATGGCGGAAAAATTGTGGTCGGCGTTTCCGGTGGGCCGGATTCGGTTTGCCTTTTGCACGTACTGCACGAATTGCAGAAAAAATATGACCTCGAGTTGATCATCGCGCACGTGAACTACGGCCTGCGCGGGAAAGATTCGGAAAAAGACGAGCAACTTGTGAAAAAGTTAGCTGATAAATATTCTTTTCCATTTGAAATTTTGAAAGTCGAAAAAGCTGGAAAATCCGAGGACAGATTGAGAGCGATTCGATACGATTTTTTTGAAAAAGTTTCGAGAAAATACAAAGCCGATGCAATCACCGTTGGGCATAATCTCAATGACCAGGCTGAGACAGTCCTGATGAGAATAATTCGCGGCACGGGGCTGCGGGGAATCGGCGCTATCAAATTCAGAAATCAAAATATCATCCGGCCGCTTCTCAATGTTCCCCGCAAAGAAATCCTGGCCTATTTGCGTAAGAACAAAATCGCGTACCGCATCGACAAAACAAATCTCGGCACGGATTTCACGCGAAACAAAATCAGGAACCTTCTCATTCCGGATATTGAAAAAAGCTTCAATCCGAATATCCAGGAATCACTGTATAAATTTTCCGAGTCGGCCACGGCGGACTATGATTTCATCGCTTGGTATGCCAGAGAATGGCTCTCTACCAACAAAAATCTGAAAGCCTCCGCGCTGAATAGCCTGCATCCATCCATCCGCCGGGAAGTCCTCCGTCAGACAATCGAAAAGCATAATCCGAGTCTGCGGGAAATTGAATCCGCGCATATTGAAGAAATTTTGAAGATTTTGAAAAGTAATAAGAATAAGAGGCAGCAAATCACCCTCAAGGGCTTGAAAATAGGAAGAATCGGTGATAAGCTGACGATATCACGAATCATGTAACAAGCAACACGAAAGATTTTTGTTACATGTTTCATGTTACCTGTTTCATAAATAATGAAAAAATAATGAAAAACTTCTTAAAGAATTTAATAATTATACTGCTGGTATTTTTGGTTATTTCGGGCATTGTGATGCTTTTCAACACTCCGGCGCCCCAAACGCCAAACATCACGTTGAGCGAGCTGGCCACGCAGATCAATGACGGAAAAGTGAAAGATATCCTGGTGAACGGGGATGGTCTTGACATCACTCTCGTCGACAACGCCAAAGAAAAATCACGTAAAGAAGCGGACGCCGCGCTCACCGATTCGTTCAAAAACTACGGCGTGGATCAGACCGCCCTTCGCGCAGTCAATATAAACATCAAGGACACAACTTCAAGCGCTTTTTGGGTCAACACAATCATTCCTTTTCTTTTGCCGTTCATCATCATCGGCGCGTTCCTTTGGTATATGATGCGCTCCGCCCAACGCGGAAACAACCAGGCACTCTCTTTCGGAATGTCCCGGGCACGCCTCATCTCTCCCAAGAAAAACGGCAAGAAAAAAATAACTTTCGCGGATGTCGCCGGAGCCGAAGAAGCCAAAGACGAGTTGAAAGAAATTGTTGAGTTTTTGAAACACCCGAAAAAATTTCTGGATCTGGGCGCGCGCATCCCGAAAGGCGTTTTGCTCCTTGGCTCTCCCGGGACAGGGAAGACGCTCATTGCCAAAGCCGTCGCCGGTGAAGCTAATGTTCCCTTCTTCAGCATCTCCGGTTCGGAATTTGTGGAGATGTTTGTCGGCGTCGGCGCCAGCCGGGTGCGCGATCTTTTCAAACAAGCCAAAAAAAGCGCACCCGCCATTGTCTTTATTGATGAAATTGACGCCGTCGGTCGCCACCGGGGAGCCGGGCTGGGCGGAGGACACGACGAACGCGAACAAACCCTCAACCAGATTCTTGTGGAGATGGACGGATTCGACACAGACACGAATGTGATTGTGATTGCCGCCACCAACCGGCCGGATGTCCTTGATCCAGCGCTTCTGCGTCCCGGAAGATTTGATCGTCGGGTCGTGATGGACTTGCCGGATATCAAAGAGCGCGAAGCTATTCTCAAAATTCACACAAAGAATATGCCGATTGCCAAAGGAGTTGATCTTCATAAAATCGCGGCGCGCACTCCCGGTTTTTCCGGAGCGGATATATCGAACCTCGTGAATGAAGCGGCAATTCTGGCCGCCCGGCGCGGAAAAAAAGTTGTTGATGACGATGAACTCCGGGTTTCCATTGAAAAAGTGATCCTTGGACCGGAGCGAAAAAGCAAAATCTTGAATGTGAAAGAAAAAGAAATCACCGCCTATCACGAAGCCGGCCACGCCCTCATCGCCTCGAATCTCAAAAATGCCGACCCGGTCCAAAAAGTCTCCGTCATTTCGCGCGGCCAAGCTGCCGGCTACACCTTGAATGTTCCACAAGAGGACAAACGGCTCTATACCCGTGCCTATTTCATCGATGAACTGGCGGTGTTTCTCGGCGGATATGTGAGCGAGAAAATCTTCTTCGGCGATGTGACCACCGGCGCTTCAAATGACCTTGAGCGGGCAACCGACACGGCGCGAAAACTCGTCACGAGATATGGGATGAGCAATCTCGGGCCGCGGACCTTCGGGCGCAAAGAAGAACTTGTGTTTCTTGGAAAAGAAATGAGTGAAGAAAAAAACTATTCCGAAGCGACTGCCAAAGAAATCGACATGGAAGTGTCCCGCTTCATTGGTGATGCCTACAAAACGGCGGAAAAGATCATCACCGAGAAAAAAGAAACTCTCGAGCGCATCGCCAAAACGCTGCTTGAGAAAGAAACTCTCGAGCAGGAAGAGTTTAATGAATTGTTGAAAGGATAGTTTATATAATAAAAGTTTTTAAAATATTTTGGCGCAGTATTATTTGCGAGTGAGCACGGTTTTTTCCGCCGATAAGGCGGAAAAATCACGAGCAAATTCTACAACTTGCGAGCGCGCTGGTGCGAGCAAGTGGTGCGACAAATATTTTTAAAACGGATAAGCTAAAAAAATGACCGCAACAACCAATTCCCCGCAAAAAAAGCAAATTCCTTATATGGAAATTCTCAAGCAGGCTGGTCGGATTGTCTGGCAAAATCGCTTTTTGCTTTGGTTCGGACTTTTGATGGCGCTTGGATCGCCCGGCAGTTTCAACGTCGGGAACAACAACGACTTCGGCTCCCAAAGCGATACCGCCAAGAATTTTTTTGAAACGCATTGGGGAATTGTTCTGGCGCTTGTCATTGTTTTCTTCGTGATCGGAATAATTTTGTTTCTCATCTCCCTTATTGCCAAAGCCGGCCTCGTGAAATCGGTGAATCTCGTCGCCCAAAACAAAAAAACAGATTTCAAGACTGGCTGGAAGTCAGGAAAAAAATACTTTGGAAAACTTTTCAAACTCGCCATTCTTTTTTTCCTGGCTATTTTCGTGATCATCTTCGTCCTTGCGATACCAATAATTGTCCTTGCCGCTTCCAAGTTTTGGATCGGCGCTATTCTGGTCGGTATTCTCGCCATCGCAATTTTCATCCCGCTCATCTTCATTTTTTCGCTCACGAAAATCTATGCTGAATTCTATATAGTTCTTTCCAATCTTCGTATTCGGAGCGCCATTGAAACAGGATACGGATTGTTCGTCAAAAATATCGGCAACTCGATCATTTTCGCGCTCCTTCTCGCCGCCGTAAGTATCGTGGCCGGAATCGTCCTTCTGCCGGTGGCGGGAATCGCGCTGGTCATCCTCATCCCGACAGGCATTGCCTTTTATTATTTGAGCAAAATCGCTTTCGCGATCTTCCTCGGCGTTGCCATCCTGATCTTCCTCGCCGCCATTTTGTTCGTCTCTTCGATCTTCCAAACTTACAAAACCGCCGCTTGGACTTTGTTTTTCCAGGAAATAGCCAAAGTTGAAAAACCGGAAACGGAGAAGGTCGCAGAAACAGAGCTCGAAGAATCCCTCGCCGCAACTCCGGAAAAGGTGTAAAAGATATTTCTTGCTGAAACTAAAATCTCCACCATCAAAGCGGAGATTTTCTGTGCGAATTTACAACGAAGCTCGAACTTTTTTCCAGAAAAACCTTTGATTTTCTTTTTACGCTCTGCTTCCGCACCAGCCGAAGGCTGACTTTCAAAAACCAAAATTTTCCTTCAATTGTTTAAAAAAAATCGCGCGCCCCTTCAAAAAAGAGTGGAAAATTTTTCGGTTTTGAACTCCGATGAAATCGGAGGCGGAAGCAGCAAGGTATAAAAAGGTAGGTTGTGTTTGACCCACTCCACCCGTTCGCGCACAACACCTTACTCCCTATTGTGTTCTTCTTTTGCTTTGATGAATTTTGAAATATCAGATTCAACAAGAATTCTTTGAATATCAGTGCGGCTAATCATTGTTTGCAACGGCCGAGTGCTGGCTTTTTCATCCCTTTTGTCAAGAATGGAAAAACCAATATATTCGATTTTCTTTTTTCCTTTCATTCTCACCCAATCAATTGCCGGAACGAGATCGCTGTCGGAGCTTATGACTATAGCCGTATCATATCTGTCATCAACCGCACCGACAATCAAATCAGTTGCCAGTTTCACATCAATGCCTTTTTCTCTTGTGGTTCTGATTTCGATTAGCTTTACTCCTTTTTTGTGCAATTCTTCATAATTTTCGACCCTTGCATCAATTTTTATTCTCTCAATTCTTGTCCGCAGTTTGCTTGTTTTTATTTCCCAGCCACCGGATTTGAGCGCGGTGAAAAGTCTGGTTTGTTTTGACATGGCTTTTTTGCTTCGCGGATTTCCCGCTTGTTCCCGCACGGTTCCGACATAAAATCTTTTGCCGAGACTCGTGATTTTTCTGCCGTTGGCTAAAAAACTGGCAAAATCATCAAAAGAAAAATCATTTTCTCCTGCGCCGAGTTTTTTGAGGACAAGGTGATAGAAATTGCCCGCATCTATGAAAATTTGGACTCGTTCTTTTTCCTGTTTCATTGGGCTTATTCTAGCACAAAAATTGCCATAAAAAAAATCCTGCACACTCCGCAGAGCGGAGGCGCAGGAGACTTTATCTAATATAATACTATGCTATTGGCAAATTTCTGTCAATAGCGCCTGTCTCACTTACTTATTACGGAATAATCCGTGCAAAATGGCTCGGCAAGCGTCAAAATAGGTGTGCCTGTATGGGCAACTTTATCGCCAAATTCCTTGGAAAAAGAAAATTCGCTCAACATATTTTGGTCTTCGGCGTTATTTTTTTCTTGATCCGCATAACTCTCATAAAGAACCGCACCGAAAAAGTGGCTGGAATCACTATTATCAGCGAGCCTCGAGAAAAACCATCCGTTGTCCAGAAAATCGATTTTGATGTCATGAAATTTATCATCGAATTGATACTGGTCGGTCTCCCGTCCGTCAATCCGAATACCGCCTCCCAAATCCATCCCTCCAACATTTTTCAGGCTTTTCTTGTCGAAAACACCTAGCGTAGATCCGATGTCCAGTTTCTTGTTTGGAATTTTTATTTTGCCGGTTAGTTGGATCTGAAATTCGGAATTATTTTTGCCGGAATCATATGAATAACAAACTTTTCCCGGAATAAAATCAGCACCCATTTTTGCCGAATACGTGTAAACATTTTTGTGCAACGAAACGAAAAAGTTTACGAACGGCGAATACAAAAGTGAGGCTATTATAATCGTCCCAATAACAAATGGGATCAGTATTTCAATTGCCAGCCCTTTTAATCCACGCTTGTGATATATCTTCCACCCAGCAATAACCAAAAATATATAAATCGCCGGATTTATCACAAGAGCCGCCATGCCAATGATTGTCGCGGCATTTTCGTGATATCCCTCCGTCAAGATATACCATCCCCAAGCGGAAAAGTAAGAGATGACAGGACCGATTACGACAAGCAAAAGAATTCCGATTGAATTTACAATTTTCGGCTTGCTATTTTCATTTGAGATTTCTAATCTGTTAAAGTCCATATTTTTTATTGGTTAATATTCATCAGGAAACATTTCGTGGAGTTCTGTTGGAGAAAAGTCGCGGCAAAGATATTTTTTATTGGCTTGGGGCATTTTTTGAACATAATTTTTCACGCTCTCGACGCTTATTTTATCGTCCTCTTTCGCATTTAGGGATTTTTTAATATCATCAATCAGGAAAACAAGTCCCTCTGGCAATTTTTGCTCCTTTATGAAAGTCGGCAGCTTCTCATAAACTGCATCTGTCCCCTTGTGGCTTTCTCCAGAGGCGTTAGCTGTTTCATTCAGGCAAGTCGCAAGTGAAATATTCTCCGCTTTCGGGACTTTTTCACTGTACATATCTATCATATCCCTAATAACATCGTTAATCTGAAAAAAAGCCGAAAAAGTATGAACTTTATCCTGATTAGCCTCGATAATATTTGAATAAAAAGCATCTTTCTCCAAATTATTGTCAATTTTAGCCCCGACCACATCTGTGTACGCATTTGTGAAAGAACTCTCCCACCGCAAAAATCCGACTTCATTTCTGCCTGCTGGGAGCCAGAGATCTCCCTCCCAAAGTAGATTGAAGCTTACGCCGTAATTGTCTTCTGCTTTTGGGCCTGGATAATGAATAAATAAGCAGGCAATAGCGGCAGCATTCTCGTTCTTCTTTTTAATTTCCTCGGCCACCTTTGTTATCCCCCTATCACGGCTTGAAAGGCTCCAAATTCTGTTGAGGGGATCGATGCCGCCGAGAAAAAAGGCTGATACTCTCCAGACAATAATTATGACAATAGCACTGGCAATTAAATTCTTTGCTGATCTTTTTTTCAAAAAAACAAAAACAAGCAAAGCAATGAAGGCAAGTATCTGTACAGAAAGTATAATTGGCGCGGCCGCGAGAAACATTATTACGGTTATGTCTATGGGAGATGCCAGAAGGTAAAGTGCCAATGGAGTGAGAGAAACTACTGTAGCAATCGCTATGGCTATTAATATGGTTGTCAACATATTTTTTAAGTTAAAATTCTCGATTTCTCCTATAAATATAATACCCTAAACCGCCTCCGCCGAAAAGGAGCAAAAGGCCGATGATGAGCGGCCACCAGCCAAGATCAGAAAGCGAAATTTTACCATCCTTGTTTGATGTCGCCTGCTGTTCTGTTTCGGCTTGTTTCATCACGACCGGATCAATTTTCGGCTCCTGTTTTTTGCAATCCTGCGGACAATTTTCGCCGTCCTCCACCGGCCGATCACATTGATCGTTTTCGTTGCAGGTGGCTTTGGAGGAAAGATCAATCGTCAAAACCTTTTTCCCGGACGGGTCAAAAATGTCCGCGTATTTCCCGTTGGGAAAATAGGGAAGTTGAATAACTAGTTCTCCCTCGGGCTGATCGACACAATCGCCCTTAGGGTTCCCATCAGTATCTGTATAATCCGAGCATATAGTGATTGACAAGTTATTGGAAACGGAAAAACATCCTAAAGGATTATTTTTGAATGACAGCACACAGCCATTATAAAACTTGTTTTTCCATTCGCTGTAGTTGTCTAGATAATGAAAATTTCCCAAGATTACATCTAAATTTTCAACACGAAAAGAGGCAGTCTTTTTGTAAATCAGAACATTGATTAGCTTATTTGTATTTTTATATACTTGATTTTGGGCGACAGAAAGAGCATCCGCCTTGCAAAAGGAAATTTTGAGAAAAATAAGAAGTAATGTCAATACAAAACCGAATCGGGTTCGCATGATTTCTGTAATACTATTTAACGGAGCACTGAGCCGACAATTCCTCGGCCCACTCCGGGGGACCAGGGGAATTATACTTCGCAGTAAAATCTATTATTTTTCTGTTTACGGGTCCAAAATCTCCCCCTCCTGTTCTTGTGTTTCTCATAATGCTGTTTTGCGTGGATCTATAATATTTTTGCGTGTAGCCACATCCCAGCTTTGCGTCGGCCATATTTCCCCATTTGGTTTCGTACTTCACGTTGTTCCAAATCAAACCTGGTTGCGAAATAACCTTGACTTTGTCTTTGCTTGTGCAATTGAGATGGGGAGCTGAATAATTAGCTATGTCCTTGTCGCATTCCTCATACTCGTCGTCTAATTGCGCAAATGAATGGCCGATTTGTTCATGAGCAAATAGTGTTGGGCGGATATCCTGGAGTGAATAAAATGCGCGTCCCCGAAAGATTGCTTTAGCGCGCATTTTATTTTTGCAAATATGCCCATAACTTACGAATGGTGCCTTGGGGCACGAAGGATCTTGAAAACTCTCATTATCGGCTACTAAAAGCGACCAGTAAACTGCGAAATTTTTCTCCCCTTCCGGAGCGTATTTTATATCCTTAGCCATCTCCTTCGCCGCGGAATAAAATTTATCCCATTCAGACTTATCCTGTTTATCCCAACGCTCCATCGGAACACTAACATAACTTAACGTTCCGTCTTTTTCCTTGATAGTTTTCAAAGAATGCAAAAATTTCAAAATAAAGAACAACAAAAAATATATGATATAGTTTTAAAAGCACAACAAACAACTATTCAAAAAGCAAAAATTGGTATGACAGCCTTCGCAGTTTGGCTCGGCATGGGCTTTCGGGATCAAAAAATTATCAAATCGCATGGAAAATTTGTCGGTTGCTCCAGCACCCGCAGCCGTATTCGGACACGAATTAATATAAACCTTTGCCTGATTGGAATTTTTTTCCTGATATTTTGCTTCGACATACGGAACGCTTTCGGAAGATGATCCGAGAGAGGTCGTTACGGCTTGCACGAGACCTTTCGCCACTTTGATCTGTGTTTCATCGCTCGCTTTCCATTCGACCTTGTCTGTGATATCCTCCTCGCTGGTTGTTCCGTCGCAAGAGTATTTTCCGATGGCTTTGAGTTGCTTCGTTTTTCCCTTTTCATCTTCGGATAAAGTGTCGAGGGCGACAAAAAAGCCGGATCCGCTGTCTTTGAGAGTTTCTTTTTGCTCGGCACACTGGATTGTCACCGACTGCAGAATTTTATTTTTCGCGTCACATTCTCCGCCATTGCTGTTTGTTGAACATTCAAACTCATACCATTTTCCTCCCATAGGGTGCTTATAACCGACTATATTCATCACGGAATTAATGATTAGCCAACAAGACATCGCCAGCACGAATCCCTTGAGCGAACTTTGAAAAGCTTGTTTGGCAAAATTGAGAGCTTTGGGAAATACCCCGGAAACAATATATATCATTCCGGAAATAGTGATCCCTAAAAGAAAAGCGACTATGAGAAGCGAGCCCGTCAGCCACTTGAAAATATTTGAAATTCCAATTAGCAAATAACAAAGGTTGCAGTCGTCCCTGCAAGGAACAAGACCGGCGGCGCAAGAAGATCGAGAGAAAAAATAAAAAATAGTGAAAATAAATGCAATAACTGCGATTGATATGATTTTTGTTTTAGGCTTCATTTTTGTGATTTTTTCCATACAAAAAGGGTCCCGCGAACCAGCGACAATCCTTTCGAACTGCCCGATGAACCTTTCGGAGCATCGACCTAGATGAATAAGTGCCGGTCACGAGACCGTTTATATTCATCTAGGATTTATATATTGCGCCATATTCCAAATATATTGGAACTTAGGCTATATTTTTCTGCTTTTATATTATCCCAATAAAAGTCGAAGGTCAAACAATAAAAGGGGAGTTTTGCGTTGCCTGCGTCGGGTGGGAGGGACAAAGGCAACTTTCCTTTTCGAGATATATTTCTTTTAGCTTCCGCCTCCGATTTCATCGGAGTTCAAAACCGAAAAATTTTCCACTCTTTTTTGAAGGGGCGCGCGATTTTTTTTAAACAATTGAAGGAAAATTTTCCGGTTTTTGAAAGTCAGCCTTCGGCTGGTGCGGAAGCAGAGGCACCAGAATCATACTTTCCGTTTTTTCAGAAGCGTTTTTATGGGCGGCGTTTATCGCCGCCCAAGGCGTTTGGGGCTTTTGTTTGGGATTTTTCGGCTTCGGTTCAAAAACTTTTTTGGCGGACAAAGTGAGGTTCTCCTCACGCGCGATTTTCAAAGAAATTCTGTCTCGGATTTGCTTTGCCCAAAAGAACAAAAAGGATTTTTGCGCTTTGTGAATGTTGTGATATACTAACTTTGCAGACAAATTATCAAAACGATTTTTTTAATGGCCGTCTCGGAAACATTCCAAATCGTTTTGGTTTGTCTGCACCGGGGCGGCCTTTTGAGTTTTAATAATTTTTATAACACTATGCAAAAATTCTTTTTGTATGCCCGCAAGTCAACAGATGTAGAAGATAAACAGGTTTTGAGTATTGAAGCCCAGATAACAGAATTGCGCGAGTTCGCCAAACGAGAAAACCTTGATGTGGTTGAAGAATTTATCGAAAAGCAATCGGCGAAAATTCCGGGTCGCTCGATTTTCAATTCCATGTTAGAGAAAATCGAGAAAGGCGAGGTTAGCGGAATAATTTCATGGCACCCGGATCGTTTGGCGCGCAATTCTGTTGACGGAGGAAAAATCATTTACCTTTTGGATTGCGGGCATTTGGAAATGTTGAAATTTCCTCAATTCTGGTTTGAGCCAACACCGCAGGGAAAATTCATGCTCAATATCGCTTTTGGGCAAAGCAAATACTATGTTGATAGTTTATCCGAGAATACCAAACGAGGTTTGCGCCAAAAAGTCCGGCGCGGAGAATATCCCACACTTGCTCCTATGGGATACATCAATGATTCACGAACAAAGATGGTTATTGTGGACAAAAAGAAATCAGCTGTTATCTGCAAAGCGTTTGAATTGTATGCGGAAAATAATTCCCGCCTTGAAGATATTTCTGACTTTTTGGCGCAAAACGGAATTGTGTCAAAGAAAGGTAACAGACTTCACCGAGACAGAATTTCTTATCTTTTATCCAATCCTTTTTATATCGGTCTTTTTCGTTATTCAGGGGAAATTCATGAGGGAAAACACCAGCCAGTCATTTCAAATAAAATTTTTGATAAAGTTCAGGAAGTTTTGAAACAAAGAGGAAAACCCAGATAATAACCGCCGAAACACAAAAAGGACACATCTATTATCGCTGTTCGAGAAAATCGAAAACCGCAAAATGCGCCGAGCCGTATATCCGCGAAGAAAATCTGGATGAGCAAGTATCAAAACTTCTCCAAAAATTTTCTTTGAAAAAAGATTGGGCAGAACAATTATTGAAAATACTTGAAAAAGACAAGAAAGAAACCGCCCAATCTTCAAACGCTTTTGTTCAAGAGTCGCAGAAAAGAATTGATGATATAAAAATCAAGCTTCAAAGATTGCTGGACGGATATTTGGATCAAGACATTGAGAGAGAAGTTTATCGCGAAGAAAAAGCAAAATTTCTTTTAGAAAAGAAAACGCTGGAAGAAAAAATATCAGATCTTGAACAAAAGCGGACTGGCTGGGTCGAACCGATGAAAAAATGGATAAAAGAGGCAGAAAACCTGCCTAAAATCGCGCGGGAGAGCAACTTTTTCGAGAAAACGGTTGCTTGCCGAAATATATTCGGCTCGAACCTCACTTTGTCCGCCAAAAAAGTTTTTGAACCGAAGCCGAAAAATCCCAAACAAAAGCCCCAAACGCCTTGGGCGGCGATAAACGCCGCCCATAAAAACGCTTCTGAAAAAACGGAAAGTATGATTCTGGTGGGCAATACAGGAATCGAACCTGTGACCTCTTCCATGTCAAGGAAGCGCTCTAACCACTGAGCCAATTGCCCGCACTTTGGGACCGATAGGATTCGAACCTATGACCAATTGGTTATGAGCCAATCGCTCTAACCGCTGAGCTACGGTCCCGTCGGCACTTCGTGTCTCCTTCAAACCCCTCAGTTTGAATAATTCCGCCACGGGAAAACTTCCGTTTTCCCGACCCCTTTCCCAATCCTAAAGAAATATGTTGATATAGTCAATGACAGCTTTGAGCTTTATAGAACGTATACAAGCAATGGACATAAATACTGTTAAATGATAAATTATCGATAATAATGCATTTGATACTCTCTATGGCCGAAGAAAAAAAAGATGAAAAAAAACTGACCAAAGCCGAGGAGCAAAAGCTCCATGTGTATTTTGTCGACAAAGTTATCACGCTGATGACCGGCGCAATGGGATTGGTGGCGGCTCTCGCCTGGAACGATACTATGCGCACGCTTTTCCAGCGTGTTTTTGGCACCCAAGGCAATGGAGATCTGACCGCCATGTTCATCTATGCCAGCATTGTCACCGCCGCGGTTGTCATTGTGACCTACCGTCTCACTCGATTTTCAGAAAGGATGAAAAAGAAAAATGATAAATAAGTCTCCCTCTCCTTTATAAGGAGAGGGCTGGGGTGAGGTGAAAAAGATGATAATGACAAAATTATTCAATCAGTCAGCTCAAAAACAAAAACGAAGGGACTTGCGGAAAGAGATGACATCGGCCGAGGGAATCGTTTGGTCGCAAATCAGAAATCATCAAATTGACCACAAATTCAGAAGACAATTTTCAATCGGCGCATACGTGGCCGATTTTTATTGTTCAGAATTGAAGTTGGTGATCGAAATCGATGGAGGACAGCATTTCGAAGATGAAGCGATTGATTATGACAAAGCGAGAACAAAATATTTTAATGATCTTGGGATCACTGTTGCGAGATACACGAATGCGGATGTGAAAAGGAATTTGATTTCAGTTATGGATGATTTGTTACGACAGTGTAAAACAATAAAAAATATTCAAGTTTCTAAATCCACCCCACCCCGACCCTCCCCTTGTTAAGGGGAGGGAGATCGCCGTTCTCTCCTTTAATAGGGAGAGGATTGAGGTGAGGTGAAAAAATAAAAAACCCAACCGCCGAAAGGGAAGGTTGGAAAAATGGTTTTCGAAATCAGATAATAAAAAATTTTAAAGATTAAACTTTCCCCAATACTTTAGTAGAAAGCTTTTCGCAAAGTTATCGGCATAGTTTTCTTTTGGCAATTTCCTGTAGGCTATGTCCTGAGCAACTATCAATTCTTCAGGGCTATTTATTCCAACACTGCGATAGTGCTCGTTGTATTTTTGATAGTAACCTCGCAATTCCCCTGCATTGTGCATCTCCAGAACTCTTGGCGGAGTACATCCGGGAACAGGCAGGATCATCAATTCCTTGTTACTTCTTTCATTCCATTGAGCGATAGGATCGAAATTTTTATCAGCTAGCATTTTTTTCTGAAAATAATTAATATATTCATGTCCGTGTCCCAACTCATGAAGAAAAATAAATAACTTCAAGATTCGAGGATTATTTATAATATCTTCAGGAGAAATGCCCAACATATTTGCACACATTTCAACTGACGATTTTCTGTCCTGTATAAGTTTCTGGTATTTCTCATCATCCTTTTCCATATCCATTACAACCTGCGCTGATGATTGTAAGTCTGCTGGCTCTTTGAAATATCCATCTGTTTTTTCAAGCGTTTTATCTTTTTTTCTGTCGCCAGCTTTAATTTCAATCTGATCAAGTTCAGGAAAATCTTGCAACACCTGTATGTAAACTGCTCGATAATCAGGATCCACTTTTTCTAGAAGAGATTGAAATTTTTCAACTCTCGCTTTTCTCCAGGTATCGAAAGAAACTTTGTCACCGCTCACCATTTTTATATACGGAACTCTTTTTGCACCCTCTCGATCCAAGCTTAAGCTTTCCCCATCTTGAAAATTATAAAATTCTCCCGTGGGGGTTGTCGCTCCTATTTCCGCCAGCTGACCCTGCTCATTTTTTCTCATTTTTGGTTGATAAAGTTGCCATTCTGGAAGTGGGCCGCCAGGAAGCCCAGAATTTTTGTTAAATGTTGGATTTTCTAACCCCATAAAAGTAATCTAATCTTAATATATAGTTCAAATATCATATTTATCATTTTCTCCTTTTCCCATGAAACGCCTTGTGGACTTCTTTGAGCTGCTTGTTGGTGACGTGGGTGTAGATCTGGGTTGTGGTGACGGAGGAGTGGCCGAGCATTTCTTGGACCGAGCGGATGTCGGCGCCGTTCGCGATAAGATCCGTTGCGAAAGAATGGCGCAAGGTGTGCGGATGGACATCTTTCACGATGCCCGCTTTCAGCGCATAATGTTTCACGATCCGCTGAATGGACCGGGGAGTGAGCCGCAGATTGTCAGCGTTCCTTTTTTTCTCCAGACGCTTGATTCCAATTCGCGCGAAGACGGCCGGATCAACGTCCGGTCTTTTGTCGAGATATTTTTCGAGCGCATTTTTTGCCCGGTCGGAAATGAAAACCACCCGGATCTTTCCGCCTTTGCCGCGCACGCTGAATTCCTGGGTTTTCAAGTTCACTTGATCGCGGTTGAGATTGGTCAGTTCGGAAACACGCAGGCCGGAGCTATAGAGCAGCTCAATGATCGCCCGGTCGCGCAATGATTTGAGATCCAAGCCTGCCACCGCTCCAAAGATCCGATCGATCTCGTCGCTGTCCAGAAACTCAACTTCCATCCGCTGCGTTTTTCCAAGTTCGATCTTGTCGGCCGAAAGGGCTTTCACATCGCGCTTAGCCAAATATTTCAAAAAATTGCGCACGGCGATGATATGATAGTTCTGGGTGATTTTTTTGAGCGATTTTCCTTTTTCGTCGCTCATTCGGTTGAGATAGAGACGATAGCTGCGGATCAGTCCGTCCGTGATATCCGCCGGATATTTTATTTTCGCCCACAGAAAAAAACGCTCCAAATAGTGATCGTAGTTTTCAATCGTTTTTTGGGAACGATCTTTTTCTATTTCAAGATATTCGAGATATTGCGTCTTCAGCTCTTTTAAATTCATGCCTTTTCTATCTCATGTTATACGTTACATGTTTTGTGTTTCATGCCTTAAATTGTACCAAAAATAACACCAATTGCCCAATACGATATTTTACTTTATATAAGCCAAATATTTTCAATTTAAATGTCTGACGCGCACCAAATGCCTTGACCCCCATACCAAAATTTTAGTGGGGGGGGTTGACACCATCCGGCAATGTGCTAACCTAGTAGCCGTGTAATAATTAGGGATCAGACGGAAATCGCTTCAGCAAATCAGTTTTTCCGGGCCAGCTCGAACCTCTGATCCAAAAGAAGGAACAATCCTATTGGTAGCCATTTCAACGATTTTCACTTTGCTAAGAGGGGAGAACTTTCGAATAGTCGCCCGAAAAATCCATACATCCCAGATCCGCCTGGCTTCGTGCCTGCGAGAGAAGCCCGTTGCTTGCTTTTTCGCCGGATGGATCAGGAAATATGCAGCTACCGTCGTGGTAGCTATTTGCGTGTTGCTCGTCGCTCTGATCAACTTTTCTTCCGGAAATAATCCGAACGGAAATATTTTCGACACCCTTACCGGAACCGACAGCAGCCAGAGCCCCTTGAAAAACAAGTTGACAACGGAAAACTACAAAAAAAATAATCTGGCCGTCGCGCCTCTTTCAAACGTCAGCGCTCCGACAAGCGCCGCGAATGTTTCGGCTGACTATGCGGATTTTTATTCCGCTGATGATTATGCATCAATGTATCAGCCCGAACCGACCCTCGACAACCAGATACTCTTCGCCTCAATTGCTCCACAAACGCCTACCGCCAAAGAAAAACAGGGAGCAAAGACATACGAAGTGAAGATGGGTGATACGGCCAGCACCATTGCCGCCGCTTTCGGAATTTCGACAAGCACCATTCTTTCGGCCAACAATCTTTCAGACACCTCGTTGCTGAAGCCGGGCGACAAGCTCACCATTCTGCCAATCACCGGAGCAAGCTACAAGATCCAAAGCGGTGATAATCTCGAAGCTCTTGCGAAAAAGTATAACGTGGACAGTCAGAAGATTATCGCCTACAACAACCTGCCGGCTGACGGTTCTTTGAAAGAAGGACAAATTCTAGTTATTCCGGATGGCTACATCTCTCCCGTCGCTCCCGCTCCTGCCGGGACAGCTGGGATCGGTCTGGCTATTTCCGGCCAAACTCGGGCACCTCTCTATTCCGGTGGAGCATCCTATGCGCCTATTGCGCTCGGCGGTGGCGGATCTGGTCATCGTTTCCCTTACGGCTATTGCACTTGGTATGTCGCTCAGAAACGCTATGTCCCTTGGAGCGGAAATGCGATCTCTTGGCTCTCAAATGCCCGTGCGTCCGGCAAGCCGACCGGCAGCACACCTCGCCCGGGAGCGATCATGGTTTCGGGAGAATCGCGCTGGGGTCACGTGGCTCTCGTTGAATCGGTGAGTGGATCCAGCTTCACCGTTTCCGAAATGAACTACGCCGGTTTTGGCAAAAAAGACTACCGCACGATTTCCACCGGCAGTGGTTTCGTGAGAGGGTTTATATATTAAGAAATATTACTCATAACCATAACGAAAAAGCGGCGGCTAGTCCCTGCTTTTTTGTATTTTAATTTATATTTTTTCTTTAAACTTTTTCCAACTCCGCGAATTGGGTGGAGAGTTTTTTGATTCCCACTTTCATAAAAGCGATGGTGATGATATCATCTTGAGTTGAAATGACTATACCCTCCCCAAAAGCATTGTGGCGGACACGCTGGCCGTCAGAAAAAGATTGTATTCTTTTTTGCTCGCCCTTACAAGATCCGATCTTTCCCTTACTCGCTGTCGCTCGTAATTCCTCAAGATCAGATCTTTTTAATGAATCTTTTAATCCATCAGGAATATCGTCGAGAAATCTTGATTCAACATTCACCCGCACCGAGCCGAAAATATTGCGCGTCACGGCCCAGAGGAGATAGACTCTTCTCTTGGCACGCGTGATGCCGACATAGGCGAGACGCCGTTCCTCTTCCATTTCACGCTGATCGAGCAAGCTGCGCGAATGGGGAAACAAGCCTTCTTCCATCCCGGCGATGAAAACCGTATCAAACTCAAGGCCCTTGGCCGCGTGCATCGTCATGAGATGCACTGCGCCCGCTTCGGAATCAATGTTGTCCGTCGAAGCCACGAGCGCCACTTCTTCCAAAAACAGATCAAGGCCGTTTTTTTCCTCTTTGTATTTTTCCGCCACCGTGAAAAGTTCGCGGACGTTTTCATAGCGGACTTGACCCGCTTCGCCTTCAGCGAGCAGCAGTTTCCGATAGCCGGTTTCTTCCAGAATTGAATCCATCAGATCCGTGAGCGAAGTTTTTTGCGATTTCTCACGAAGACGAAGGATCATTTCTCCAAATTTTGCAATCGTTTCGATTTTCGCCGAATTCAAACCGGCCATGTTTTTTATTTCTCTCGACGAGGAGACAAAGTCTAAGCTATTTTCTCTCGTGAACCGGATCCACTTGCCCATCGTCACCGCTCCGATCCCGCGTGGAGGAAGGTTAATAATCCGGTCCAAACTGATTTCATCACTGGAATTGTGAACAAACTTGAGATAAGCCAAAAAATCTTTGATCTCGCGCCGTTCATAGAATCTCACGCCCCCGATGACGCGATAGGGCATCGCCGCCTCAAGAAAGGCCTCTTCAATGGCTCGCGACTGGGCGTTGGTGCGATACAGCACGACAAAATCGTTGTATGACAATTTCTCTTTGGCCATGATTCCTTCGATTTCGCGGACGATGAAGCCCGCTTCTTCCTGCTCGTCGGAAACTTTGCGGACCACAATGTCATGTTCGCCCGCGTTGTCCGTCCAAAGCTTTTTGTCTTTGCGGTGGATGTTTTTTGAGATGACCCCATGGGCCGCATCCAGAATTTTTTGCGTCGAGCGATAGTTTCGCTCAAGCCGGATGACCCGCGCCTCGGGATAGTCTTTTTCAAAGTTCAAAATGTTGCGGACATCCGCCCCGCGAAAAGAATAAATTGATTGCCAATCATCCCCGACCACCATCAGATTGCGATGACGCTGGGCCAGAAGATTGATCAAAACATATTGGGCATGATTCGTGTCCTGATACTCATCAACCAGGATGTATCGGAAAATATCCTGGTATTTTTCGAGAATATCGGGAAATTTTTGGAAAAGCTCGACTGTTTTTTGCAAAATATCATCAAAGTCAAGAGCATTGTTGTCTCTCAATGTTTTCTGGTAGGCCTCGTAGACCCGCGCAACAATTCTCTGAAATATGCTTTCCCCGGTTATATAATCCTCAACGCTTTGCAACTCTCCTTTGGCTTTCGAGATGACGGCCAGCATCGCCCGCGGGTTGAACTGCTCGGGGCTGATTTCTTTTTCTTTCATTATTTTCTTCACGAGTGCCAATTGGTCCGAATCATCGTAGATCACAAAGCTTTTTTTGTAGCCGATTTTGTCGATTTCTACGCGCAAAATCCGGATGCAGATATGATGAAATGTCCCCATCCAGGGCTCCCGGAAATATCCGCCCGCCAGGAGCTCCTTCACCCGTTCTTTCATTTCCCCGGCCGCTTTGTTCGTGAAAGTGACGGCCAAGATATGGCGCGGATCAACTTTCTTTTCTCTGATGAGATAAGCGACGCGGTGAGTGAGAAGCCGCGTCTTGCCCGAACCGGCTCCCGCAATCACCAAAACCGGCCCTTCGGTCGCAAGGACGGCTTCTTTCTGCTCTTCGTTCAATCCCTTGATTATTTCCATAGCTTATATATGATAGCTCAATTTTTAAAAAACAAAAACCCCGATCGATCGCGGGGGATATTTCCAGTTGTAGTTCCCTAAAACAATTTTTCCTGTGAATCTTCTTTTTCCAGCCTTCTTCTCACCTCCGCAGAGAATTTTTCGGCGGTTTGAAGAGCTTCTTTTGTTTCCCGATCCGTGAGAGGCAACAACGGATCATAGGTGAATTGATTTCTTTTTCTTCTCATTTTGTCGAACTTTTCAATAAGCTCTCTAAAATCGCTGCCGAGAATATTTCCCGCGACTTCAATTGTGGTTTTGTGCTGCTGACCATCCGACGGACGAAGACTATGCAGGAACAGGATCGCGCGGGCAATCTTCAGCATCGCGGCATAGGCCATCGCAAAGCAAGTTTCTTCGTCAATTGCAATTGTTTTTCGTGAAGCATTCAAATTTTTCGCAGAGCTTGCTAGTAGCGCTCGAACTTGATCAAGTCCGATTTTTTCTTTCTTTAGCAGCCCCCGTTTTATAAGCTCATCGAAGTAATTTTTTGAGTTCATTTTTGTCGCCGGACAATAATATATATTTCCTGACTATATTCTTCAAAAAAGAGTCTCTTTTTATCTTCTTTTTGAATTCGGGAAAAGAGTAAAGATGGTAGTTTATTTCCCGCCCTATCGATTTTTCCGCTAAACTGATTTTTCTGTTCAGCTCTTCTTCATCCGGGTCTCCAATAACCACAACATCTATATCCGATCCGCTCCTTAGCTCATCTTTCGCATAAGATCCAAATATAAAAGCGAAATCCACTCTCTTTAGTTTTCCAAAAATTTCCGCGAGCTCTGCTTCTACTCCAATCGTTTTCTTGACTATGTTTTCTATATCGGAAAACGCAGAATTTTCTTTATCCAATTCAAAATATCGCAAATTTCCTCTTTTTTCAGACTTTACGACGCCTTCTTTTTGCAACCTGTTCATCTCTCTTTGCGCGTTCCCGGCCGATGTTCCCGCAATTTTCGCAATTTCGCTCAAATAAAAACTTTTTTCTTCATTCGCAAAAAGAAACTTCAAAATTTTCTGCCGTATTTTGGATTTGGCGATTATACTGTTCATAAACCAATTATACCACTTACTCCATTTTGAGTAAACACTTACTCAATTTGGAGTAAGTCGAGCTTTCGTACGGCTGATGTCAAAGACAGCATAGACTGGGTCTTGAAGACATTGGATAAGTTTCTCTAAATCTGATACCACTGTGTTTAAGAATAAAATCAGCGGCTCATTCCGGGCAAATCCTGGAATGAGCCGTCTTTTTTTATAAAATTCGAAAATTATACAAATACTTGCAAAAAAACCCGTTTAATAGTATTATAAAGCCAGTAAAATAAGCACTAATCGCATTCGTCCTATGACCCTTACGAAGCAGAAAAAAACCAAGGTGATCGAAACAAGCAAAACTCATGAAAAGGACACCGGATCTCCGGAAGTCCAAATTTCGCTTTTCACCGAGCAGATCAAAAAACTTACCGGCCACCTCAAAAAAAACAAGAAAGACAACCATTCCCGCCGGGGTCTTCTCAAGATGGTTTCGAAACGGAAAAAATTGATGACCTATCTCAAAGGCAAGGACGCCAAGCGCTACAAAAAATTGGTCACTAATTTGGGACTCAAAGAATAATTTTATGCCGACAGGCAAATTTCCAGAGCAAAGAGTTGGAGTTTTGGTGGACATCCAGAATATGTACTATTCCGCCAAAGTCCTCTATAAGAAAAAAGTTGATTTCAAGGAAATATTGAAATCCGGCGTTGCAAACAGAAAACTGATCCGGGCCATCAGCTATGGTATCAAAACCATTGAGGGCCTCGAGAAGAATTTTTTCGAAGCTTTGCAAAAATCCGGCTATGAAGTTCGCACAAAAGATCTTCAGATCTTTCCCGGCGGCGCGAAGAAAGGGGATTGGGACGTGGGCATCACAGTGGACGCCATCAAGCTCGCCGAACACCTCGATGTGATCGTGCTCGTCACGGGGGACGGTGACTATATCCCGCTCGTCGAATATCTGCAAAACACCAAAGGCTGCCGCGTCGAAGTGATCGCCTTTGCCGAAAGCACATCAGCCAAACTGATCGAAGCCGCGGATGATTTCATCAATTTGAGCGAGAACAAGAAAAAGTTTTTGATATAATTATATGACATTAGAAACGCCAGGTTTAGAGAAAGGCCCGGAAAGTGAAAATTCCACGATGGAAAAACATGGGAATGTTATCAGTAGGATGAAAACCGCTTTGAATCGATACTTTAGTAGCTTGGGAATTGCGATGTTTACAGTACAGGCTGCGATGACGCTTCTTGAACTTGAATTTCCTGAATATGCAAATCAATTATCGAAAGCTGATTGCTTTACAGCAATACAAGCATTAGGTTTTGGGATACTTGCCGGTCGTATTATAGCGGACGCTGATGCTGAGGAAAGTAAATAAAAAACTATGAATGTTGAAGAACTAAAAAATAATTTAAGAGCAGTCGGTATCCCGGAAAACAATCTGAATGAAGTTGCTAAAGATTTATATGAATTGATTCTGCAAAGGATTATGGCCGCTTATCTAAATGGATTGGATGAGGGTCAAAAAGATAAATTAAGAGGACTTTCTGGAGAGGAAATTACGAAATACATAAAAGATCACAAAGAAGAATATCCTGCCATGAATAAAGAAAATGTAGCAAAAATTTCTCAAGAAACGCTGGAAGAATATTTGCGGGAAATGAAGAAATAGGATTTAAAATTTTTTAACAATAATATTTCCGCCGGTTCTAATAACCAATCGCACACAATTGTTGCCAAATTTTGGCGCCATCTGTGTGTCATTCGTTTGTTAGCACTGCGACGGAAAAAATCTTCAATGGAAGTGAAAAAATTTGAGACAGAAATTGCCGGAAGAAAACTCGTTGTCGAAACGGGTCTTTTGGCGCAGCAAGCCAACGCAGCCGTGACTGTCCGCTACGGCGATACGGTTGTCCTCGCAACGGCGGTGATGAGCCCCGGTGCGAGAGAAGGCGTGAACTATTTCCCGCTGATGGTCGATTACGAAGAGAAATTTTATGCCTCCGGGAAAATCAAGGGCAGCCGGTTCATCAAGCGCGAAGGCCGGCCGACAGACGAGGCCGTGCTGAACGGCCGTTTGATCGACCGCACCTTGCGCCCGCTGTTTGACCAGCAAATGCGAAAAGAAGTGCAGGTGATTGTCACCGTTCTTTCCATCGACCAGGAAAACGACCCGGCTCTCGTGGGAGCAATCGCCGCTTCAACGGCCCTTGCCATCTCCGACATTCCCTGGAACGGTCCCATCGGAGCCGTGCGAATCGGAGAGAAAGAAGACAAGATTATTATCAATCCAGTGAACGGAGACAGTGCCGCCAGTTCCTATAGCATCTTCGCCTGCGGTATTGAAGGAAAAATAAATATGGTCGAGACAGGCGCGAACGAGGTCGCCAAAGAAAAGCTTTTTGACGCTTTTGTCGAAGGGCAAAAAGTGATCGACCAGATCGTCGTTTTCATCAAAAATATCCAAAAAGAAATCGGAAAGCCGAAATCCGAAGCGCTTTTGATCGCTCCCTCCGCCGAATTCAAAAAAGAGATTCTGGAAAAATTTGCAGATAAGATTGCTCCGGCATTGTATCAGAAAGACCACGCTGTCCAGACAAAATTGCAAAACGAACTTTTTGCCGAAGTTGCCCAATACGTGAAAGAAAAATATCCCATTGAAGCAAACGCGAAAAAAGAACTGGCTTTTGCCGTGGTTGATTCCGAAATGGAAAATATTTTCAAAAAAAGCGTTCTTGAAAAAGATGCGCGTCCCGACGGAAGAAAATTGGATGAAGTCCGTCCAATCTCCTGCCTTGTCGGACTTTTGCCGCGAACGCACGGCAGCGCTCTTTTCACCCGCGGAGAAACACAGGCTCTTTCGATTGTGACGCTCGGCGGACCGGGAATGGAGCAGATCATCGACACGATGGAACTCGATGAGAAAAAAAGATTCATGCACCACTACAATTTTCCTCCCTTTTCCGTCGGAGAAGTGAAACCGATGCGCGGACCGGGACGGCGCGATATCGGACACGGAGCGCTTGTTGAAAAAGCCCTCACGATCGTTGCTCCCGACAAAGACAAGTTTCCCTACACAATCCGGACAGTCAGCGAAGTCCTTTCTTCAAACGGTTCCTCCTCGATGGCCAGCACCTGCGCTTCAAATCTGGCGCTCCTCGATGCGGGCGTTCCGATGAAGGCGGTAATCGGAGGAATTTCCGTCGGCATCGTTGTCGGTCCGGACGGAAAATATAAATTGCTTTCCGATATCCAGGGGCCGGAAGATCATTTTGGCGGAATGGATTTCAAAATTGCGGGATCAACCAAGGGAATTACGGCTATCCAATTGGATGTAAAAGTGGACGGACTCACCGCCGATATGATCCGCGATACGCTCGAGCAGTCTGAGAAAAATCGGATTGCGATCATCGACATTATGAACGAGACCATTGACGCCCCCCGCGCTGAAATGTCTCAATACGCACCAAGAATCATTATCCTCAAAATCAATCCTGAAAAAATCCGCGATGTGATCGGACCGGGAGGAAAAATCATCAATCAAATTATCGATGAAACCGGAGTAGAAATCGACATCGAGGACGACGGATCAGTTTTCATCACCGCCGCGAATCCCGAAGCGGGCAAAAAAGCTTCCGAGTGGGTACAAAACCTCACCCATGAAGTGACTGCCGGCGAAACTTTCAAGGGGAAAATCACCCGCATCTTGAACTTCGGCGCCTTTGCCGAGATTCTTCCCGGACAGGAAGGACTCATCCATATTTCCGAAATATCGGAAAAAAGAACCGAACGAGTGGAGGACGCGCTCAAGGTCGGGCAGATCGTGAATGTCAAAGTGAAAGAGATCGACAGCCTGGGCAGGATCAACCTCACTATGCGAGGCTTGGAAAATAGTGTAGAATAAATTCACACTAAATAATATAAAAACAAACCAAATGTTCCAATTCAAAAACACAGGATTGGGAATGAAAGAACCCGATACTTCAAACGCCCTTCCAAATACTTTCGGGAAAGTCCGAACATTCAAAGAAGATCTTGAGAATTTCGAGAAGGGAACTTCCGGCAAGAATGTTTCTGAAGAAACGGCTCCTCTTCCTGTCGCAACCCAACAAAGGCCTGCCGCCGAGACTCCTCCGCAAAAACAAGAACTTCCCCGTACAATGCCGGCTGCTCCAGCCACGGAATATCCTCCCGGCAGCCCTTTTCAGTCTGTCCCCACGCCGCCACCAGTTTCTTCCTCTCCTAGTCCTAGTGCTAATCCGGAGACCCAACCTCCTCCCTTTCAATCCTCACCCTCCCAATCCTTTTTTGCGGAGAAGCCGGTTTTCAAAGAAAGCGTTTCCCCTGAACATGCGGAAAATAAACCTCTTCTTCAAAAAAAATCAAAAGGCGGGCTCGTCCTGGCGCTTGTCGTTGTCCTTGTGGTTGCTGCCGCCGGTGCCGGTTTTTATTATTATTGGTTTCACATAAAAAGCAATTCTTCCGCGACCTCTTCAACTCCGACCGCCCCGTCTCCTCCAGTCGCTTCTCCTGCACCCACTCAATCTCAAAACAAAAACCTTAGAAATCTAGTCGTCGACACGTCCCAGGGTCAGACCGAGACGAAAAACGCTATTCAGAAATTCGCGACCGATTTTTCCACCTCTGCCTCAGAAAATGACCTGGTCGAGGTGAAAATAATCGGGAAAGACAACCAACCGGTCGGGAAAAAGGATTTTTTTTCCGGTGTCGGAGTGACAGTTCCAGATCCGGTGCTGATGAAGCTTTCTGAAGACTATAGCCTGTTTGCCAGAAAAGAAGGGGACGCAGTGAAATTGGGATTCATTTTCAAAACTGTGACGTCGTCGGGCCTCATGTATGAGATGAAAAACTGGGAGCCGACCCTCCCGGCAGATCTGACTCCTCTCTACGTTGACCAAGCACCGACCGGCACCGGAACCTTCAGTTCGAGCCTCTACAAAAACGCCGATATCCGATATTTCAATTTTTCAAGCCCGGCAGACGCATCCCTCGACTATTCCGTCATTTCAAATTTCCTGGTTATCGGATCGTCCAAGGACACGATGCGAGCCATCCTGGACTATATGTCGCAAAAATAGGCAATTGACCCCCACACCAATTTTTAGAAACTTTAGCAACTGAGAAGTTATTATTTTGTCCGAATTCTGTTTGTCAAGTTGAAGTTTATTTTGAAAATTGGTGTGGGGGTTTGACCTTTCCCGAAAAATCTGCTATACTGTATATGTACCTTAAAAAACCAAAGGTTTACGAGTTCCAATCACAATTTCCCCCTATTTGTGATTGGAACTCGTAAACTTCTCTATAAACTGCTTCCCAACGTGGAAGGGGTAAAAAACAAAAATAAATATTTTTGTGAAATTTTTAAAATTACCCCGCACGATTTCTTCGTCAATATCGAATATCAAAAATACTTGGCGAGAAGATTGTGCGGGGAAAAAATAAAAAACAAAAAATACGTTCCTTAACGGTAGAGAGGTTCACGATAACAGACGACATATACACAAAGTATATGTTCGCCGTATGATACTCTCTGCGCTTTCACCCGGCGCAAGTTCTCGGCTGACATATTGGTATATGTCAAAAACCGGGCGCTGCCGCCACTTATTATTATTTGCGGGCGCTTGCAGCGCCCGGTATCAGATATTTCATATCTTACCGGACATATTTTTCGCGGGTGAACAAGACGGCCTCCAGGGCGGTTTTTTTGTTGGCGAAAAATTGGATATTTTTTATTTTTTGCTGTATTCTTGAAATATGGAAATTTCGCAGACCAGATGGAAAGTTATATCAGATATCAATAGAGATCTCGCTTTGGTATTTTTCGCGTCTGTGTTTCTTGGGCCGCTATTGAGCAAAGAACCAGCTGATTCATTTTCAATTGCCGCGGGATTAATCGTGTCTATATTCTTTTGGGGAGTTAGTTTTCTAGCCGTAAAATAATTTTTATGAATTTAACTAATCTTATGACAAGTTTCTACATTCTGGGAGCGCTTCTCGTCATTGCCTTCGTCCTCCTGATCATCGCTTTCAAAAAGCAAGGATAGGTATTTCTCTATTTGTCATCCCGGTCTTGACTCGGGATCCAGAAAACACGCATAAAAAAGCGGACTATTCGGTCCGCTTTTATTGTTTGGATAAAGTATAAAACTCCTCGTGACAATATTTTGCCGATACAGGAGTAGTTCTGATACCAAATTTTTCAAAAGTCTCCCTGAAAAAAGTTCCACTTCGACATTCGCGAGATCTGTCGTTCGCATCGAACATGAACTGGTGCAGTCCAGCAAAAGGACTTTTTATGCTGGCTCTCGCAATCTCACTAAGCGCCTTTTCGATGTACCCCTTGCCACCGCCTTGTGGTATTAAAAGAGCATCATGAAAAAATCCGGTGCTAACAGTGACGACACTTTCGTCTTTCAGTTGCCGGAAGAAGGTATAAAAATCGACACCAAATATGTACGACGCCCGAGAATTGTTCTTGACCTTATCCGGTATGGAAATTTCGCACGGAATTTTTTCCGAGAAGACATATTCTCCTCGGAGGACCTTATACTCTTTTTTGTTCGGATTACCGATCGAGAAATCAACACCGACATAATATCGGCAGCCCAAATCGATAATCAATTCCGCAAGCCCCCCAAACACCCCGCATCCGATTTCGACAACAATGTTGCCTCTTACTGCTTTCCGCAGAATTTTGAGATTATCTAGCCAATATATTCTGCATCTGTGCGGGCTATGCCAGTCAAGCGTCTTACACTTTGAATCAACAATTGGTTCTGGCAATACGATAACTGCCATAGCAACCTCCTTGATTTGTAAATTAAGGTACTTTATGATTTCAATACAGGATAGCAGAATTATTTATTTTAGTCAATACAAATATCTAATGGATAACCTTAATCCTCAAAAAGAAATTGGCAATCTCGGCGAGCGGATTGCCGCCAACTATTTCAAGGCGCGGGGATGCGAAATTTTGGAAATGAATTTTGAGAATAAATTTGGATACAGAGTTGGGGAACTTGATCTTGTCGCCCGCAACCTGAAAAACAATGAAATCATTTTCGCCGAAGTGAAAACCCGTCAAAAAGGGACAAGCCACTCCGAAACGCCCGAACTCGCCATCACCCGCGGAAAATACCGCAAGCTTTCAAAAATAATTTCCGCTTATCTGCGGAAAAACAATCTGCTGGACTGCGACTACCGCCTTGACGCCATCGCCATTGAACTCGATATGAAGACGCGCAAGGCAAGTCTGCGACATCTAAAATGTATTTATTACTAGACATCGATATTTTTTGTGATATACTTGAAGAAATTCGAGATCGGATCTCGAGCCTGCTCGAGGTGCGACCTCGAATGGATAATGCATTAATTTGAACCTATGATTGATCCACAAATCCAGGAGGAACTTAAGACTAAGCTGCTTGAAGAAAAAAAACGAATCGAAGAAAATTTGTCCAAAACAGAAACCGGAAAGAAAGACGCTGATCGGGAATATGAAACCGCCTTTCCCGAAGTCGACCGCGATGAAGAATCCAACGCCGATGAGATTGACATGTATGAAAACAATCTCGCCGCCGATGAAGCAATGAAGGGGGAGCTCGAAAAAATTGAAAAGGCTCTCGCGGCGATGGAAGCCGGCACTTATGGATTTTGCGCCAATTGCCAAAAAGAAATCCCGCTCGAACGGCTCCGCGCCTATCCGCAGGCGGACACTTGTCTCGATTGCGACGGGAAGTAAATCAAAGGAGGAAAGGAAACGACAAATAAATCTTCGAAATATTGCGTGCATCTTATCTGCTCTGCAGATAGGATAGCCTATTGAGAAGATTGTTTGGCGTTTCCGCCGCAGCTACAAAATGAAAATAAAATTACTTTTTCTATTTGTCGTCCTTATTTTTTTCGACCAGATATTAAAATATCTTTCAACTGATTCGATTTGCAACCCGAATATCGCCTGGAGTGTTCCAATCTCTCCGGCGATTTTTTATTTGGTTTGGAGCTTGATTATGATTTTTTTGCTCTATCTGATTTTCAAGACCAAATCCTATATTCAAAAGTTTTTTACCATATTGATTCTTTCCGGCGCCATTTCAAATATGATTGACCGAATCCGCCTCGGCTGTGTCGTCGATTACATCGACCTCAAATTTTGGCCGGTTTTCAATTTGGCGGACGTGTATATTACACTGGGGATAATATTGATTGTCCTGAATATAATCCGAAATAAAAATACTGATCGCTAAACACAAAAATGTCTTCAAAAGTTCTCTCCGCCACAACTCTCGGGCTCACCAGCCATCTCGTCGAAGTTGAAGTCGATACCCATTCGGGGATGTACGTTTTTTCGATCGTGGGTCTGCCGGACGCGACAGTCAAAGAAGCCAAGGATCGCGTGAACGCCGCCATCAAAAACTGCGGTTTCAAGCCGCCCTACCAATGCGGGCACGTGACAGCCAATCTGGCGCCCGCCGACATCCGCAAAGAAGGGTCGCTCTATGATCTGCCGATCGCGCTCGGATTTTTGCTCACCACCAAACAAATTGATTTTGATACGAACGACAAATTGTTCGTTGGCGAATTGTCGCTCGACGGAAAAATCCGCCCGGTGAATGGAGTCCTGCCGATCGCAATGATGGCGAAAGTTGAAAATATCTCCGAAATTTTCGTACCCCTTGAAAACGCAGGAGAAGCCAGTATCGTGAAAGGCCTCAAAGTCATCCCCGCGGACAATTTCGCGGATCTCATCAAGCATCTTCTTGGAGAAAAATTGATCGCGCCCCATCCCGAACAAGATCTTCAAAAAGTTTTTGAGCCGCAGACATACCATCTCGATATGGCCCACGTCAAAGGCCAGGAACACGCCAAGCGCGCGCTTGAAATCGCTGCCGCCGGCGGGCATAATGTTCTTTTTTCCGGACCGCCGGGATCGGGAAAGACGCTCCTCGCCAAAACTTTTCCTTCGATCCTTCCGCCGCTCACTTTTCCGGAAGCGCTTGAGATCACCAAAATTTTTTCAATCGCCGGAAAACTGCCCCGCGAAGTCGCGCTTGTTTCCCAGCGTCCGTTCCGTTCACCGCACCACAGCGCCTCGGCGGTCTCACTCGTCGGAGGCGGACAATTTCCGCGCCCGGGAGAAATCAGTTTATCTCACCGGGGAGTTTTGTTTCTTGACGAATTTCCGGAATTTTCCCGGATGGTCCTCGAAAATCTGCGCCAGCCGCTCGAAGACGGGTCGATTTCCGTTTCGCGCGCCCAGGCGACATTGACATTCCCGGCGAGATTTACGCTCATCGCCGCGATGAATCCGTGTCCGTGCGGCAATGCCACCGACCCCGAAAAATTGTGCAGTTGCTCACCATCCTCAATCATCAAATACCAGCGAAAAATTTCCGGACCGATTCTTGACCGCATCGACATCCACATCGAAGTGCCGCGGATGAAATTCGACAAATTGGCGAGCGAGAAATTGGGGGAGTCGAGCGTGTCGATCCGAGAGAGAGTGATTGCCGCAAGGCAAAGGCAGCAAGCTAGATTCAAAAATCTGGACGGCATCATCGCCAATTCCGAAATGACCGGCCAGCAGATGAAAGAATTTTGCCAACTCGGAAACAACGAATTGGATTTATTGCGAAAAGCCGTCAATCAGCTCCAACTTTCCGCCCGCGCTTATCACAGAATAATCAAAATCGCCCGCACCATCGCCGACCTCGCCGGCGCGGAGAAAATCGAAATCCCGCACCTCGCCGAAGCGATCCAGTATCGGCAGAGACAGACGTGAAAAGGCTTTTTCTTTTTTTGAAAATAGTGTATATTATACAGCTAGCCCCTCACCAATTCTTTTTTTTCGCGGCAGCTGATCGACTTGAGTATAATATATGAAAATTGGTGAGGGGCTAGCTAGGGCTGTTTTCTTATGAAGAAAAAAATCTCCATATTGCTCCTGTTTTTTGCGATTATTGCCGTTTTGCATTTTTTCTGGCCGTTCGGAAAAAGAAAATTCACCGTCTTGCCGCCGTTTCCGGTTGCGGTGGCGGACAGCGGCAACTATTTTGCGACCACGACTTCCGCGGCCACCGTCTCTGACTTTTTCAAGGAAAAAAAGATTGCGCTCGGCGAGAAGGACTTCGTTTTCCCCGCACCGGACACAAAAATTTTTCCGGGAAGCCAAATCATCCTCCGGCACGCGGTTCCGGTTGTCATCGCCGCCGATGGGAAAAATATTCAACTCAATACGACCGGACGGACGGTCAGCGACGCGCTCTCCGAAGCAAATATTTCGCTCAGCCCGGTCGACAAGATCGCCCCTGATCCGTCCCAAACCCTGTCCGCCAATTTGAAAATTGTTGTCACGCGGATCAATATTGCCGAAATTGCGGTTGATGAAGATATTCCTTTCCAAGTCGTGCAAAAAGAGGACAACACGATTTTGTGGAAACACAATGCGGTCACACAAAAGGGTGTCAACGGCACCCGAGAGAAAAAATACCGCGTCACCTATACGGATGGAAAAGAAACCAATCGCGTTTTGATCGGAAGCTCCGTTACGCAAGCACCTGTTTCGGAAATTGATTCTATTGGAACAAAAATAATTGTCGGAAAGACCCAAAGCGGAGACGCCACCTGGTATGAAAACGGCAACGATCTCACCTGCGCCAGCCTGACCTTCGCCCAAGGGAAATATCTGCGCGTGACAAACCGCGCCAACGGGAAATCGGTGATCGTCCAGGTGAACGATTCCGGTCCATATGGAAAAGGCCGCGTAATCGACCTCAACAAGAAAGCTTTCCAGAAAATCGGCGACATCGGAGCGGGAATCATCAATGTGAAGGTGGAAGAAATACTTAACTAAATTTTTAATGACTAAATTTTCAAATAAAAAATCGTTAGGTCAAAACTTTCTCACGAACGAAAATATAGCTAGACAAATTGTAATGTCTGCCAACTTAACGTCTTCCAACAATGTCATTGAAATCGGACCGGGAGAAGGAATTTTGACAAAGCATTTGGCTGGATCAGGCGCCCATGTTTTGGCGATCGAAATCGATCAGAGGTTGATTGAATCGCTCAAAAAAAACTTTGAAAATATAGAGATTATCGAGGGGGATATTTTGAAAATAGACCTTCCGCGCTTGATCGAAGGAAACAATTTTGAAAACTATAAAGTCGTCGCCAATTTGCCCTACTACATCACTTCAAAAATCATCCGCTTGCTCCTCGAAACAAAATATCCGCCAAGCGGAATGATCTTGATGGTGCAAAAAGAAGTCGGGGAGCGAATCATCGCCCTCGATGGAAAAGAAAGCCTCCTTTCCATTTCCGTGAAATTCTATGCCGATCCGGAAATCCTTTTCGAAGTCCCGCGCGAAAATTTTGATCCAACTCCTGAAGTCGATTCGGTAGTTATCAAGATAAAGCGAAAAAATAATCCACCAGAGGCGGACGCAAGCGAATTCTTCCGTCTCGTCCGCGCCGGATTTTCAGCCAAACGAAAAATGCTGGTGAATAATTTGGCTGATCTCGGCCACCCAAAAGCCGAGCTCTTGGATATTTTGAAAAAAGCCGGCCTGGAGTCGACAATAAGAGCGGAAAAGTTAAGCGTGGAAGATTGGGTAAAACTTTGTAATAATTTCCAATTAAAATAGGAAAATGGAAATAATCCCCCAGAAATATGCATATCTGGCCGGTAGCTTATATTTTCTGGCAGTCTGGCTGGCCTTTTTCTGGAAATGGCCGAATCGCCGACTTCCCATGGCGACAATCGGCGCTTTTTTCATCGGACTTGGATTATTCGCCGAGTATTTTTGGTGGCTTTCCGATTGGTGGCATCCGAAAACATTCACCGGAACAAAAATTGGAATTGAAGACATAATCTTGTCTTTCACCTTGCCCGGAATTTCTGTTTTGATTTACAAATTTTTCTTTAAAAAAGATTTGGACGGAAAATTTGAATTGGACAAAGGGACGTTTATTGCGGCTGCTCAAAGATATCTGCCAATATTTCTGATTTCTTTTGTCTCGGCTATTATTCTTTTTTCAGCGTTTCATGTGCATTCCGTGATCAGTACTTCGGTCGGAATGATGATAGCCAGTCTCATGGTCATGATACGCCGAAAAGATTTGCTCCCAGCTATGCTTTGGAGCGCTTTTTTGATGGTAGTAGTTTCTATTCCTGCCTATTTCATTTTCATTTTTCTTTCACCCGGAAGTATAGACGCCTTTTGGAATTTTTCCCAAATCACCGGATACAAACTGACAGGAATACCTATTGAGGATATCTTGTGGTTTGCTCTCGCCGGCTTTTTGATGGGAGGAATAGTTGAATACGGTTTTGACTATCGATTGGTTGACGAAAAGAATGCTAGATATGAAGCTTAATCACGGGATAAAATATAAAAAAGAAGATCGCCAAAACATAAACAAACAAAAATCCGAAAACAAAGATATGCACCCGCCGGGGTGATATTTTTTTTGTCTGCAAAATCCAAAAGGAAAGCGCGCCGAGGATCATTGCCGGAAAAAACAAAATTTTCGCGTTGAGCCAGAGGACACTCAAGGCGTAGGAGACAAAGATCCCAAGCCCGATCGCAAACCGCGCCCATGTTTCGCCGAGCAGAACGGGGATCGTCCAGACTTCGTCCGCTTTATCACCTTCGATGTCCTTCAAATCTTTGACGGGAAGAGAAATCATGAAGGCGATGATCAAGAGCCAGAAAACCTGATGGGGAAAGCGGGTGATATTTTGCCCGTCGGCCAGAAGTATGAAACCGGATATGAAAAGGAGCGCGAGGGCGAGCGCCGAGAAAAAGCTGGCCACAAACGGAAATCTTTTGAGACGAAATGGCCAGGCAGAATATACCCAACCGATTGTTTGGTAAACAATGATTATTAAAAAGAATTTCGCGCCGACCGTGATAGCCAATATCAGCGAGAAGACAAAACATATCCAGAAGAGCTGCCGATAATCTTCGCTGGAAACCGCGCCAGTCGCCAGCGGACGCTGCGCGTTTGTCAGCTTGTCGATTTCCAAATCAACCTGGTCATTGAGAAATACCGAAGCCAGCCAGGCAAAAATCGCCGCCAAGATCAAATTTGAAATGGCAAAAAAAGAAAAAACATTGATATTCAAATTATTTGGGAAATAGAAAGCGCCCAATCCCGCACCCGTCAAAATCAAACCGGCATGAATTGTTATCTGAACCCAGCGAATGTTTTTCACGACTGGCCAGAATTTGTCACGAAAATAGAGCCAAAAAAAGAAAATCAAGACAAACACCAACAAATACGCGTATATCAAATTCATCTTCACATTGAGAGCATTCATGAAATCCGGTTCGGATATCGAGAAGAAACCGGCCGGGGTGAGAAAAAGCCCGGCAATGTCGAAGCTTTGCACCGCAAATAGGCTCTTTTTCGGCAAAAAATACAGATAAGAGAGCCAGGAGGGAAAAGAGCCGAGAACGAATAGGATGATATAAGTGAATAACCCTGCCAAAAGAGCTCTTATCGTCTTTTTTTGCTTTATATAAGCATATAATATCATAAAAACAATTGCCAGCGCCACCTCCACCCGGACTCCGTAGGTGATTCCGATCGCCGCGTTGTTGCCAAAAAAAGTCAAAAATCGTATAAGCAAGCCTTTCAGGCTGTCGAAAGCATAGAAACTCCAGCAAAAACTCTGTCCGCACCAAATCTTGTCGATGATTGGGGGAAAAATGACAAGCAAAAAGCCCCAAAGCAACACGTTGGCCGCTTTTTTGAGTTCTGTTTTCAGCCAGAAAACCAGAAAAATGAGTACAATCAGGTATGAGAATGCGAAAAACAGCCAGGCCACCAGAGTCGAGCCGATGAAAAAGGCCAGAGATACGTCCTGAAATCCGGCCAAGAGATTTTCCCCGAGCATCCGGAGAGCAATGATCGCCGAAAAGGCGGTCAGCCAGCCGATGAGAGTGAGGGGATAGGATTCGATTTTGGCAAGGAATTTATGCAACATTGTAATTTCTAATACCCAATTTCCAACAAAAATTCAAATGCCTAATGTCCAATTTTGAAATTCGAGACTTTAGCATTGGACATTTTATTGGAAATTAGTAATTGGGAATTGGAAATTTTAAAAAATATTCTCTTCCTAAAAACTAGCACATAATCCAATTATTTATCAACAGCAAAAGCTTTGTTGCCTTCCCAAAAATATGGTATAGTAAGAGCAATTCACCCCGTTAGAAAATATAGGAAATATATTTGAATCTGGCGGGGGGAAGAGGGGAAAATAAATATTTTTCTAACGGGGTGAAAAAGACAAAAATCCCGCCTCACCGGCGGGCAGGCATAGCTATAATTGCTGTGAGTTTTCTCGTGTGGGGAATCACGTTTTTCGCGATGGCTGACAACAAAACTAGTGGTTCCGTTTTCCTGGACAGCGACCAGGATGGGCTCACCGACCAGCAAGAAAAACTGATCGGCACCGATCCCCACAATCCGGATACTGACAACGACGGATATTTTGACGGCGAGGAGGAAAAAAGTTGCTACAATCCCATGAAGCCGGCTCCGGGAGACAAACTCACCGCCGATCAATGCGCGGCTATGCAAAAAATCCTGGCCGATCCCGATCACGCCCAACCCCTAAACCTAACACTGTCTTCCGGCACAAGTACGAATAGCCAAAACACCAATATCAGCCAAACATCGCAAAATACGCCAACCGATTTGAACTCAACTGCAACTGACCCGCTCCCAGGCGGCGCCGACAGTTCACTTTCCTCCCCTTCGGACAATTCACTTGCTCCCCAGACCTTCACTGACCTTTCTTCCGACCCGAACAATCCGAATTTGACGAATGAAATGGTCGGGCAGTTGCTTCAGCTCACGAATCAAGCGATATCGCCCAAATGACACAAGGAGCGCTTCAAACGGTCGACCTCACAAAAAATATGCCGGACATCAAAGACTCCGACATCAATCTGCTTCCGGAAGTGAAAGGGAAAAATCTTTCCGCGGACGAAATCAAAGCCAAACAAAAAACCGAGATCGAAACATATCTCGCGCAGATCGCTTTCGTTCTCGCTTCCAAGTCTCCTTTTCCTGTGGATCAGCCACAAAATTTGCAATCCCAGTTGAGCACTGAAAGCTCGACTCTTATTTCAACTCTTTCATCGGGAGATCTATCCAAGCTCGACGCTTATACCCAGAAAGCCCAGGCTGGCATCGACCAGTTGAAAAAAATAGAAGTGCCCTATGTCCTGAAAGACATCCACAAATCGGCGCTCCAGCTTGCGCTGTATTCGCTCAGCCTCAAAAACAGTTTCACCCTCAATGCCACCGATCCAATGAAAAGCCTGGCCGCCGTTTCGAGTCTTCAGGCGGTCGCCCAAAAAGCAACAGATCTCCAAACCCAACTTTCCCAGATCTTAAGCACCTATGGAATCGACGCCATAAAATTTCCCTAAAAAAATGAACAAAACAAAAAAAATAGTCCTCACTCTTCTTCTCTTCGCTTTTTTGAACGCGGTTTTCGCTCCGGCGGCGCATGCCGACTGGTGGGGAGCGACTGAAATGAGTTTTGTAGTGAATAGGGCAATAGAAGAAATGACAAAAAGCATCTATGACACAACTGTCGCCAATCTGAAAATCGCCGCCATCCGCATCATCCAGGCCAAGCTCACCGCTTTGATGGGGCAGAACAACAGCGCCGTGGACGGAGTCGCCGGAATGATCATCAGCGACTGGAAACAATTCATCTTCAGCTCGGCGTCGAAATATTCAACTCAGATGACGGATGATTTCTTCCGGGGCTTGAGCTCGGGCGCCGCCCCCGGCATGCAAAAAAATGTGATCAGCCCGGCGATGGCGGCGGTCAATGCGGAATTGCAGGCAAATCGGCCGAATCTTCAAAACTTTATAGGAAACGGAGACGCCAGTATGATTTTTCAAGCCGGAAAATCGGTGAATCCTTGGGTCGCCTGGAACGTCGCCGCCCAGCCCCAAAACGACCTCGCCTTCACATACCTGGTCGCCAAGAGCGTCCAGCAAGCCGCCTATAATCGGCAGGTGATGGCCAGCATGTCAGAGGGCATCGCCGGAGGAGGAAACAAGAGCAAAGAAATCACCGCCTCCAACGGAAACAAGCTCACTGCACCGGGTAACAAACAGGTTATGGCCGAGAACGGAAAAATGCTCTCTGCCCCGGTCACTTCGTACTACCAGGGACAAAACATCACCCTCACCGGACGAGCATTCGCATACATGCAGAGCGAAATTGATCTGCTCCCGCTCCGGATGCTCTCGGCGGCGCAAACCATCCCCCAAGTCGTCACCGGGATGGCGAACCAGATGATCAGCCAAGTCATCCAAAATGGAGCGGATAAAATAATCAACCCTGGAAGCGGCGGATC
>JAPLXD010000022.1 GCA_026396255.1 Candidatus Moraniibacteriota bacterium
GAGTGAAAAGTCTCTTGCATGATTTGCATTTCAACCTGCCGTCAGTTAAGCTCCAGAAATCCCTGCTCAAACATTTTGGACATTTGAACTTCATGAGATAATTTTATCTCAAAAGGTTCATTTTTCAAACTTTACCCTTATGTACCTGAAAAATTGGCTTTGGATTTTGGTGGGGATTCTCGCCGTCGTTGGCATAACTGCTTCCGCTTTCGCGGAGACGGCAACGGAGCAGTACAATCGGCGCGTTTCCGGCAACGGTTGGACGCCGGAGCAAGAAAAGTGCTATCAGTCGACCGGGAAGTATTATCACTCGGTCGTCGCGCTGGACAACCTCGTCCGCGAGGGAAAAGCGGACGTCATCCGGCGGGAAGCCGAGGTTGAGGCTCGCGAGCAGGCGCAACTTCAGCAGCAACAAAGCGTGCCACCGGCGGGAGAGTTTGCTCCCGTTTCCCAGCCTGAGCAATTGGTTTACCGGAACGGATACTATCCTTACCTCGGTGGGGTCGTCATAGTTTCCGGCTGGTACCCAGCTTGGTGGTCTTGGCCCTCTTGGTGGTATGTCGGTCTTCCGTCGTACAATTACCCTGTTTATGGGTGGTGTCGTGGGCGTTGGGATCAGGGAAGACAATCGGTCGTGGTGAACAATATCATGGTCAGCAAAGGCATCAGCAGCGACAGTTTCCAGCGCGATATGGGACGCGCGTTCAGCGAGCGCCACGTAGCTCCCGAATTTACCAAAAGGTCCCCGGCGTTTCGGCCGGGAATCGCCAGCGAACACGTTGTTGGCCGGCCGGCGACGCAGGGAGTGCTCAATTCCGGCCAGCGGGGGCATCGGCAACAATTCCAGCCGAGGCAAGCGATGCAGGAACCCAGGCCGCAGAACATGCAGCGGCAACCGCAAGGACAGCTTCAGCCGCGGGGCAATAATGCACCTGTGGTGCGGCAGCCGCAGGTTCGGGCCTCCCAGAACTTTGGGAGAGCGCCACAACCTCAGATGCAACCTCGGATGAATGTGCAACCGGTGCCAGCTCCGAGACCGCAGGCGATTTGCCGGCCGCAAATGCAGGTAAAGCAAACACTGCCGCCTGCAAAGCAGCAAAATAACGCCGTTCAAGGGGGGCGGCGCTAAATCGGAGGCCGGGTTGAACAGCTCATCTCATCGAGCTCGTTTCAACCCAGGCCTCTTTTTCTTTGCCAAAAATGATATTTATGCGACAATAAAATCAATGAGCAGCAAGGATATTTTTATTACAAATAGCTCCAAACAGACCCAAAAAATGGGAGAGATTTTGGCGAAAGAGTTGAAGGGAGGAGAGATTATCTGTCTCACGGGCGAATTGGGCTCCGGGAAGACGACTTTCGCGCAGGGCGTACTCAAAGGACTGGGAGCAAGAAAGCCATATACAAGCCCGACGTTTGTTGTGATGAAACACTATAAGATATTCAACAAGGTTCGACCTTTCCCTTCTTCCAGCGAAGCTGTCAGAATTCCTCAAGGTCAAACCTTGAAAAATGTTTACCACATAGACGCATACAGGGTCGGGTCGAAAGACATTCTGGATTTAGGTTTGGAGGAAATTATTACTGGCAAAAATAATATTGTGATTGTCGAGTGGGCGGAGAGAATAAAATCGATAATTCCGAAGAATGCTATTTGGCTGGGATTTGAACATCTGAAGGATGATGAGAGGAAAATATCTATAAAATAATTTTATATGGCTACAAAAAAAAGATTGATTTTGATAGACAGCAACGCATTGATTCATCGCGCCTATCACGCGTTGCCGCCGTTGACGACCAAAAAGGGAGAAATTGTGAATGCGGTGTACGGCTATACGTCCGTGCTTTTGAATGTGCTCGCAAAGTTCAAACCGGAATATATCGTGGCGGCGTTCGATCTCAAGGAGCCGACCTTCCGGCACAAGGAGTTCAAAGACTACAAAGCGACCAGAGTGAAGGCGCCGGACGATCTCTATGCCCAGATCCCGCGAGTGAAAGAGCTGGTGGAGGCTTTCAATATTCCCATTGCGGAAAAAGCGGGCTACGAAGCCGATGACCTGCTGGCCACCTTTGCGCGCAAAACGGAGAAGCTTCATCCGGACGTCGAGGTGATCGTGGTGACGGGCGATCTTGATACGCTGCAACTGGTAAACGACCGGACAAAAGTTTTCGCTTTGCGCCGCGGGATGAGCGATTCGGTCCTCTATGATGAAAAGGCGATCTTCGAGCGCTACGGCCTCAAGCCCGACCAAATGAACGACTACAAAGGTCTCCGGGGCGATCCGTCGGACAATTTGCCGGGCGTGAAAGGCGTCGGTGAAAAGACGGCGGCCGAGCTTCTCCAGAAATACGGGACGCTGGAGAATATCTACAAAAATCTGCCGGAGATCAAAGAGGGAATCCGCAAAAAACTCGAGAAGGACAAAGTACAGGCGTATTTTTCAAAACGCTTGGCGACGCTGGTGGACAACGTGCCGGTCGATTTTGATCTTGAAAAAGCGAGGGCCGAGGATTTTTCGCGGGTGAAAGTGATCAATCTTCTGCGCGAGATGGAATTTTTCAGTTTGCTGCGCCGCTTGCCGGGATATGAGGAGCATATGAAAGATATTGAAGAAGAAAAGTCTGTTCAAGAAGAAAAATCAGGGGAGATAGCTTATAAAAAAATTCAATCAAATGAATTACCCTTGATAAAAAAATATGTTTCCATATCTTCCGATGGGGAAATAGGGGAAATATTGAATGGAATGGCGTTGGGCATTGACTCGAGGTCGGCTTTCTATGTTTCCAAAATCGACGAAAAGATAAAAAATATTTTGGCTGATGAAAAAATAAAAAAAATAGGCTTTGATCTCAAAAAAGACTGGCGAATTTTGGATGGGAACAAAACACCTCTCAAGGGGATGGATTTTGATGTCCAAATCGCCGCCTATCTTCTCAAATCCGGATCAAATTTGTCCTGGGAAGACCTGGTGATGCAGGAACTGGGCGTGATGGTCGAAAAAGAGGACAAGAAAAAAGGCCAAGCAACGCTTGTTTTTCAGGAAGACGAAAAAGCATTTGAAAAAATATGTCGAAGAGCGGCGCTCAATTTTTCTCTCAAAGAAAAGCTGGAAAAAGACCTGGAGAAAATAAGTCGCGAGCAATTGGAGTATGGAAAAGAAAAAACCATAAAGACGCTTTTTGAAAATATCGAGATGCCGCTAGTAGAAATATTGGCGCGGATGGAGAAAGCTGGAATCAAGATCAACAAAACAGTTCTTCGCGGTATTTCGGAAAAACTGGATCGGCGGGTGGAAAAATTGGACAAAGAAATCCAAAAAATGGCAGGAGTTGAATTCAATGTGAACTCCAACGTCCAATTGAGGGAAGTGCTCTATGAAAAAATGAAAATACCGGCCACGGACATCAAAAAAGGGAAGACCGGATACTCGACCGCTTCTCCGGAACTCCAAAAAATCAAGTCGCTCCATCCCGTCATTGAAAAAATCGAAGAATACCGGGAACTATTCAAATTGAAGACCACCTATCTCGACACTTTGCCTAATATGACGGACTCTTTTTCGCGCCTGCATACGACTTTCAACCAAGCCGTGACGACGACGGGTCGGCTGTCATCGTCGGATCCGAATCTGCAAAATATCCCCATCCGCACCGAGCTGGGGCAGATGATCCGGACAGCCTTCGAAGCCGAACAAGGATATCGTTTGGTGAGCGCGGATTATTCCCAGATCGAATTGCGGATCGCGGCGCATTTGTCCGGGGATGTGCGGATGATCACGACCTTTTTGAGCGGTGAAGATATCCACACGGCCACGGCGGCGCGGGTGAACAAGATCGATCTCGACAAGGTGGGCAAAAAAATGCGCAGCGCGGCCAAGGCTTTGAATTTCGGGATCATATATGGGATGAGCACTTTCGGTTTTGCGCAGAGCGCGGGCGTTGATCAGGAAGAAGCGCGCGAGTTCATCCGGAAATATTTTGCCAACTATCCCCAAGGAAGAAGCGCGCGAGTTCATCCGGAAATATTTTGCCAACTATCCCCAGGTGGCGCAATTTCTCGACGAGGTGAAAATTTCGGCGCGAGAAAAAGGATTCGTCGAAACGGAAATGGGACGACGCCGCTATATTCCGGAAATAAACTCGTCAAACGCGATGCTGCGCAACCAGGCGGACCGGATGGCGGTCAATATGCCTATCCAGGGCCTGGCGGCTGACATCATCAAGTTGGCGATGATCGCGGCGGACAAGCTTATCCGGGAAAAATATCGTGAAGTGCGCATGGTGCTTCAAATCCACGACGAGCTTCTCTTCGAAGTTCCCGAACCTCAATCCGAGAAATTCGCGCGGGACATCAAAGCGGAAATGGAGGGTGTCTTCAGTATGTCCGTTCCCCTCATCGCGGACGTGAAGATCGGAGACAATTGGGGAGAAGTTTAGAAAGTTGAAAGTGTAAAATTTTAGGAAACCTTTCAATAGTTTGACAAGCTCACAATTATTTGCGAGCTTTTATATATTCTCGGATTGACAAGGAGGAAAAATTGGAGGCGAATGTTCTCACGGCTCAAAGGGATGTCCGCCTCGTTATGGAGCGGGCAAAAATTGTTCTTAGGATTCTTGACAATGAAGAGGTGGAAATCGTCAGAAACCATCGCTATTCTCTCAATGTCATTGCCATTACCGGAATGGACTATGATGGAGAAGTTCTTTTGGAAGAAATCGGGCTTTTTCGAACCAAACCTTTTCGGGTCAGCCGAATCGGTAGGATTGGAAGAAAAAAAAGTGATCCCAAAGGAAGGACCTTCTGCTCTTCGCGCAGCAGGGCGGTGAGGCTGACAGAAGACCAATACTGCCTTGTGGCGCCAATCGTTTTTCAGCTTTTGCAGGAGCTGGTTGACGAGAGAGTCTCCGGTTGGAAGCGCGGTTCCAAAGATCCCGTATTTATCTGGAGTCCAAATTGTTGGTTTAGCCGCAGTAGTAAGAAGTTTTTTGATTCATGGAAGCCGAGATACTGGCCACGAGGACTTCGGTTTTCTGTAATGAGAGATAGTTTTTTTGCGCAAGACACTTGTTGGGCGGAACTAAACACCAATATTATCGTGCGACAATATCTTAAGGGACTGGCGAGTTTTATCGGACTGTGTCTCAACGATGTGCAAAAAAAATGGCGGGAGGAAAAGAAATTTAAGGATCTCGAAGTAGTAAAAAAAATTGTCAAGGTTCTTGAATCAAAATCGCTTTCGCGTCATCTTTTGATTGAGATGTTGATGAGTTATCTGCCAACATGGATCTGGAAAGGAAGTCTTATCTGGACCGAGATGGCAGAGATCATTGGCTGGCAAGAGGGTGATGCCGATGAACTACGGATCGCGGCCGAGGCTCTGCCGGATCCGCGCATGAGATTGGAGGACATGCAAATAAGAATTGTGAACAATAAGTCCTCAGAATGCGCAAAGAAATACATTTTCTTTGAAGTTTTTCCCAGGGCTTAAAGGCGTTCGTGCAATCTACGGGCGCCTTTCTTTTTTCTTGGGTGCATTTTTATTTAATTGAAAAATTCGGTACAATGAATATATGAGAGAAATGAGTTTATGAGCGAGTCAAACAAAAAATTGATAAAATTGGGAATTTTCATCCTGCTTCTCGCGTGGTTTGGGTTTTTGATGGCGGAGAAGATCGATCTCACGACAGCGGATTTGGGGCGGCATCTTCAAAACGGGAGGTGGGTCGTGGAAAATCATTTCAATCTTTTCGAGAAAAATTCACCTGTCCACGAAAATTTTTATTCTTATACGAATCCGGATTTCCAGGTTCCGAACCATCATTGGGGCAGCGGAGTTTTGCTTTTTTTGATCTATAAATTGTCCGGATTTTCGGGCCTCTCTCTTTTCTATATTTTTTTGAGTCTCGTCACATTCGCGATTTTTTTTCTCATCGCGAAGCGCGAGTCGAATTTCACTCTTGCAACGCTGCTCTCGTTGCTTCTTCTGCCGCTTATGGCCGAGCGGCGCGAAATCCGGCCGGAAATTTTCAGCTACTTTCTGGCCGGTGCATATTTTTGGGCGCTTTGGAAAAGTCAAAGAAAAGAATTGGCCCCCAGCCGACTCTTTTTCTTGCCGGTTCTCATGATTTTTTGGGTCAATCTGCACGTGTATTTTTTTCTCGGACTTTTTTTGATTGGAGTTTTCTGGCTGGTTGAAACGCTCCCGCTTTTTTTTGCAAAGCTCGAAGATGAAGAGTTTCTGGAAAAAGCGGCGCGTTTTAAAGGTTTGTCCTGGGTTCTTGCGCTCAGCATCCTCGCGTCGCTTATCAGCCCTTTCGGTCTCGAGGGGCTGCTCTATCCGCTTCAGATTTTCAAAAACTATGGCTACACCATTGTCGAAAACAAGTCAGTTTGGTTTGTGGAAAACTATGGAATTGTGAATTCGAACTTCATGTTGATCAAGGTGATTTTGGTCTCAATAGTCTTGAGTTTTGTTCTGCTTTATGCGGTGGATCGGAAAAAAATATCCATGCGCTATTTTATATTTGCCCTTTTCTTCGGCATTTTAGGATGGCTGGCGATCCGCAATTTCACTCTGCTTGGATTTTTTGCTTTGCCGATCCTGGCTGCGAATTTCGAGAATATTTTCACTCCAAGCCGGAAGGACAATCCGCCGGCCAAAGAAAACGGTTTGGCGGTTATGTATATCGTGATTGCGATTTTTGCCGTACTCGCGAGCTATCAGTTTGTTTCCCTCCATTCGGTTGATCGCGGGATCGGGCTTTTGCCGGGGAATGAGACGGCCGGGGAATTTCTGAAGAGCGAAAAAATTGCCGGCCCGATTTTCAACAACTATGATATTGGCGGCTATCTCATTTGGAACTTGCCTGCCGGCGAAAAGGTTTTTGTCGACAATCGACCGGAAGCCTATCCCGATGCTTTTTTCAGCGAGGTCTACAAGCCGATGCAGGAAAATCCGGATGTTTTCAAAAAGATTGAGGCGCAGTATAATTTCAATACGGTTGTTTTTTCCCGGAACGACATCACGCCGTGGGGGATGAATTTTTTGAAGGTGATCAAAGAAGACCCGAACTGGGTGCCAGTCTTTGAAGATAATTATGCGATCATTTATACTAAAAAAGGAGATAAGGAAAATACGGTAAATTAGGGGGATTGGAAAATTAGGAAATAAATTTATGCCGGAGCTGCCCGAGGTTCAAACAATTGTCGATGATTTGAACAGAAAAATAAAAGGTGATTCAATTGCCGGTTTTTGGAGTGATTGGAAAAAAACGGTTCGCCCCCCCACCGGAAAAGGCGAGGGGGTAAAGATGCCGATCGGGAAGTTTATTGAAGGGATAAAGGGACGAAAAATCTTGAGCGCCAGCCGGATCGGAAAAAATATTTTTATCAATTTGTCGGGAGGGAAAACAATATATATCCATCTGAAGATGACAGGACATCTACTCGTGAAACATGTAACATGTAACACGAAACACAAGGCGGGAAAAGAAGATTATTTTTTTGACAAAGTAAATCAATATATTCATCATATATTTTACTTAAAGTCGGGAAGGACATTGGAGTTTTCGGATCTTCGGAAATTTGGAAAAATAATTTTGGCGGATACGGACAAGATCAAAGAGATCAAAGAAATCGGCTCTCTGGGAATTGATGCGATGAGCAAGGAATTTTCATTAGAGATGTTTGAAAATATTCTTGATAAGAAAACAACGAAGATCAAATTGCTGCTCATGGACCAAAGCAAGCTGGCCGGGGTCGGGAATATCTATGCGAGCGAAATATTGTATGAAGCCGGGATATTGCCCACCCGTTCGGCGGAGAAAGTTTCGCGCGAGGAGCGGAAGAAATTGTTTCACGCGATCAAAAAAACGCTTGAAAAAGGGATAAAATTGCGAGGAACGTCTGACAGCGATTATCGCGATACGGCTGGAGCGCCGGGAGGATTTCAGAAAGTTTTGAAGGTCTATCGCCGGACTGGAAAAAAATGCGGGAAATGTGGTACAATAGTTCAAAGGATAAAACTGGGACAGAGAGGAACTTTTTTCTGTCCGGTTTGCCAGAAATAATAATTTATAGAGAAAAAGTATGTTGGACAAAATCAAAGAGATGTCGACCAAGACCAAAATTATCACTATTGTGGTGATAATAATTCTGCTTGTGGGTGTTGGGTACTGGCGCGGATGGTTCGGCGGAAAAAACAAAGTGAACCCGCTCAACCTCAATGCGCCGAGCGGAGAAAGCAGCGCGCCGTTGAATACAGGAAATGTGAGTCCGTTTTCGGGTCTGGCTTGCGCCAACTGGAACCGGCGGCCGATTGCGGTGATGGAGGCGGCGGATCTTTCCGTGCGGCCGGACAGCGGATTTTCCGACGCGGATTTGGTGCTTGAAATGCCGGCGATCACGGCCAGCATCACTCGCTTGATGCCAATATATGTTTGCAACGATCCGGCCGAAGTCGGGTCAATTCGCTCTACGCGGCATGACTATATCGCTCTTGCGGCCGGATGGGATGCGATTCTGGCCCATTGGGGCGGTTCACATTTCGCGGCGGATATTCTCAACAAAGGGACTTTGGGCAAAGGCGGAGTGATAGACGACTTGGATCTCAATGGCAGCATGGGGCACAAAGCGCCGGAATGCGGATTCAGAAAAGAGGGAATTCCCGCGCCGGACAACGGATTTGCCAAATTTCCAACCCTTCTCGACTGCGCCAAAAAGGCCGGCTATGATATGACGGACAAATTTTCCGGATATCCGCACCAGGCGGAAGCCGCGCCTGACCAGCGAGGAAAAGGCGGAGAACTGCGGGTCGGATTTGCCAAGCCCTATGACGTGAATTACACCTACGACCCGGCGTCAAACACCTATCTTCGTACCTGGGGAGGAACAGCTGATGTAGACGCGAACAATGGGAAAAGAAACGCGCCGAAGAACGTGGTGGTTGTGATTGCTTCTTCCGAGCAGATCGAAGGCCAATACAACAACGTCCAGATCGGTGATCCGCAGTTCGACACGGTGACGGAAGGTGATGCCCACTACTATCTCAATGGACAGGAATATGCCGGCCGCTGGAAGAAAGACAAATCCAGCTGGTCAAGCAAACTCTTCCTTTATGATGACAAGGGACAGGAAATGAAATTTGTGCCGGGACAGATGTGGGTGGAAGTTCTTGAGCCGGGACAGGCCCTCAAATGGACACCGACGCCCTAGTTCACGAAACACAAAACATGTAACATGTAACAAATGATTTTTATAACTTGTGTTACATGCTTCGTGCTACATGTTATATGATCATCTTTCTCTTCGGTGAAGACGAATTTAGATCGTCGCAAAAACTTGCCGAGATAAAAAACAAATTTCTGCAAATATACAGTCCCGCTCCGGCGGGATTGTTTGACTTTGCCGAAAAAGACTGGAACATCAAAGAGGTTCTTCTGAATATTTCTTCGGGCGGTTTGTTCACTTCCAAGAAATTGGCGATCATCAAAAATATCCTGGCCGGAAAAAAAGAATTTTCGGACGATACTTTTGAAAAGTTTTTGAAAGCCGAAGCCAAAAAGGAGAAGGGCGATCTGATTTTGATCTTCTGGGAAAGCGGAAAGACGAAGAAGAACAGCAAGCTATATAAACTGCTCAAAAAAATCGCGAAGTGCCAGGAATTTGAATTGCTGGAAGGAGCAAAATTGAGAAACTGGGTGATTGGGGAATTCAAAAAAAGCGATATCGCCATCAATTCGGCAGCGGTGGAAAAACTGGTTGTTTTTGTCGGAAATGACTTGAATTTGCTCTCAAGGGAAATTGAAAAGTTGGCGATGTACAAAAGCAAGGGGGAAATCACAGGCGGGGATATTGATCTGCTCGTGAAATCAAAGATCGACACGGATATTTTCAAAACAGTTGACGCTTTGGCGCGAGGCGACAAAAGAACAGCGCTCAAAATGCTGCATGACCACCTCGAAGATGGCGAAGATCCCTTCTATCTGCTTTCGATGTACTTTTATCAATTCCGCAATCTCGTGAAAGTGAAACCGCTAGCCGAAAAAAACATGCCGCCGGCGGAAATTGCTTCGAAATTGAGGATGCATCCCTTCGTCGCGCGAAAAAGCCTCGACCAGGCCCGAAATTTCTCGTGGGAGAAACTGAAATCACTATACAACAATCTTTGCGAGATCGACTTCGAGTCAAAAACGGGAAAAACTGATATTCAACTCGCGCTTGATAAGTTTGTGGCGGGGGTGTAAATTTTATACAGAAGAAAGATTTTATATCTAAACAAAGGCATTAAAAAAATCATATGTCTCTGACAATCTTATTCTTTTCGGCCTACATCGCAGTCGTAGTAATTATCGGCCTGATTTATTCCCGGAAAGAAACGGAGGAAGATTTCATGATTGCTGACAGAAAAGTCGCTGGTATTCAAGTTGCCGCCACAATGAGCGCGGGTTTTTTTGATGGGGCAGTTCTTTCAATCTATCTCGCATATATTTACCAATATGGGATTTCGGCGGCCTGGCTTTTTGTTGGACTGGCGCTCGGATTTCTTTTGCTGCGGGGGAAATATGCCAATATCATCAAGCAGAAAGCCGACGAGATGAAAGCCTATACTATGGCTGAATATTTTTATAGGATCTTTGGGAAAAAGAATGGCTTGATGTTCTCGTTTATTTTAGTTCTGCAATATTTTCTGCTTCTGATCGTTAATCTTGTCATAGCAGGCAAGGTTCTAGCTCTCATTTTCGGTATTTCTTATCCATTGTCAGTTATTATTGGAGGGGTGGTGATTTTATCTTATCTCTTGCTTGCCGGGTTTAAAGCTGTAATAAAGACGGATTTCTTTCAGCTCATGATAATGTTTGTCATGAGCCTGACTGTCGCAATTTTTTTGTTTGGAAAAACACATATTCCTGCTTCCGAATTTAATCCCGTCGCCATTGGATACGGTAATATTGTTGGCTTTCTTCTTTTGGGCAGCATCGGAATAATGGTGGCACCTGATTTGTGGCAGCGTATTTTTGCCGCTAGAGACGAAACCAATTTGAAAAGAGGACTAGGCTATTCTGCAATTATTTTGCCACTCCTCGCAATCATTATTAGCATCGTTGGTCTCACAACAAAGCAATTTTTTCCGCACATTGTTCCGGAAGATGCTCTCATCACAGGTTTTTCAAAATTATTACCCATGGGTCTCAAGGAGTTCGGCATGGTTTTGCTTTATGCCGTCGCACTCTCCTCATCGGATACGATTACATTCATGGTTTCTTCGATAATAACTCGTGATCTAAAAAATTACACCGCTAAATTCAGCGAGGAGTCAATGAAAAAACTGACCCGTTTTTTTATGCTGCTTTTTGTCGCAATTGGAGTCGCAATTGGAATTTATTATCAAAATATTATCGCGCTTGGTTTGTCCTTGGGAAGTTTGAGTTTATCGCTGTTCCCTATAATTCTGGGATCATTCTATTGGAATTTGAATAAACAGGCAGTTTTTTGGAGTTTAATATTGGCAATTCTGAGCGTTGTGGTTCTATTTGCTGGAAATGCGCTTAACCCGCAGAATACGGCCGTTGTTTTGCCCGTAGCTATCGTTGCATTATTTGTATTGCAAAAGTTTTTCAAGAAAAGAGGGCTTTCTACTAAAGTAGCAAACCTGTAAATTTAGCAAAACAAAAACCGCGCTTGGGGAATTCCGGGCGCGGTCTTTTTATATCAAAGCAAAAAGATTGTTTTTTTCTAATCCGAAAAATTAGCTTTTTTTCTTGAAGGCGATGATAGCCAAAGCCAAAGCGATGACGACCAAGGCGCCGAGAATGTAGAGGCTGGTCATAATTTTACTACCCTTGTTTTTTGTTGTAAATGGCCAAAAGCAGAACAATAATGATGGCCAAGGCACCAAGGATGTAGAAAGTTGTCATAATTTTTGTGGCAAGTGGCATAAAAATTATTCTCTTATCAATGAAACACTTGAATACCAAGCCAAAACTGAGAAAAGCAATCCGAAAGATAAAAGTGAAATATCCACTGATCCGGTTACCAATGGCCCGATGAACATAGAGGCAAAGAATACTTGTCCGATGTCCCGCATAATTCCCGAGAACACTTTTGATTTTTCCAAATAGAGTTGCATATGATAATTATATCCGCGGGAGAAATTGCGTCAAATAATTATCTTGTTATTTCGAAACTTTTTTGATCATCTTCACCAGCCGGGATTTTTTGCGGGCGGCGGCGCCTTTGGTGATCACGCCGACTTTGGCGGCTTTGTCGATGGCTTTTTGCATGGCCGGGAAAGTTTTTTTGGCTTCATCAATTTTTTCCGATCCGGCGAGCTCGCGCACATTTTTCATCGCGACGCGAAAAGTTTTCTTGATCTTTGAGTTTTGGACGGCGCGTTTCTTTGAGGCGCGGAGATATTTTTTGGCAGCTTGTTTGATTGGCATAATTCACTTCGTTCAAAATCAAAATGCAAGTTTTAGAATCTCCGCCAAAGGCGGATCAGCCTCTGGCTGAAAAATGCAAAATGACAATTGAAAATTAAAAATTTGTTAATAACGCCTTATATTTCTATCATAGCCAGCCTATTTTGTAAATAGCGGGCGATTCTATGAGATACTTTATACCCGCCAAAGGCGAGGCTCGCCAGAGGCGGCAAAATACCCTATACTATAACCAATGATTGCTAAAATCAAAGGAAAAATTGCCTTTTTGCGGGACCATTATGCCGTGGTGGATGTGGCGGGCGTCGGATACAAGATATTCGTCACCGATTTTGCGATGGGAAAAATCGCGGGACAATCCGCCTCATCGGCGGACGAGGGAGAAATCGAGCTTTTCACGCATACCTATGTCCGGGAAGATTCTTTGTCTTTGTATGGCTTTTTGACTTTTGACGAACTTGAGATGTTTGAGCTTTTGATATCGATCTCGGGAATCGGGCCCAAAGCGGCCATCGGAATTTTGACGATTGCGGAGCCAAAGACGATCCGCACGGCCATCATCACCGGGGATTCTTCGATTCTGACGCGCGTTTCCGGCGTCGGGAAGAAAACGGCGGAGCGAGTCATTCTCGAGCTCTCGAACAAGATCGCGGAACTGCCCGGCGAAGACCAGGGGGCGGCCAGAGCCGACTCGGAGGCGATTGAAGCGCTCGCGTCGCTCGGCTATTCGGTTTCGCAGGCGCGTGAAGCGCTGAAGGCGGTGCCGGAAAGCGTGAAAGATGTTTCGGAAAGAGTGCGGGCGGCTCTCAAGAGTTTGGGAAAATAGTATTTGGCATATGGAAAATAAACTTTCTAACTTTATTGAGTCCAATTCCCCCGACGGGGGCTTTTTGCAATCGGAAGACTGGAAAAATTTTCAGGAGGCGTGGGGAAGAAATACGTATACTATCTTGGTTAATAATGATGACGGGGAGTTGGCTATGTATGCAAATATTATTGAGCACGAGTTGCCGATTGTCGGGAAATATTTTTATGTTCCACGCGGTCCGGTGGTATGTAACACGAAACATGTAACATGTAACAGTAAAATTAAAAAATTTATAGATGATTTAATCGGACTTGCCGAGGAAGAAAATATTGGCTGGATAAGAATTGAACCGAATAATGAGAAAGATTTGAGTTTAATTAGAGAAAAAATTCCGAATGCTTTGAAGATTAAAAAATCAACCGTTGATATGCAGCCGAGAGAAGTCCTTGTTCTTGATATTTCAAAAAGAGAAGAGGAAATTTTGGTCGGGATGAAACAGAAAACGCGCTACAATATTAAGCTAGCGGAAAAAAAAGGAGTGACTGCGACATGTAACACGCAACATGTAACACAGGAAAATATTGATAAATTTTTACAGTTAGTTAAGATTACAACTGATCGTGATGGAATAACTTCCCATCCGGAGGGATACTATCGAAAAATGTTAGAGACTATTCCATTGGATATTTTGAAGCTGTATGTCGCCGAATACGAAGGGAAAATAATCGCGGCGAATCTGGTTTTGTTTTTTGGGAAGACGGCGACATACATGCATGGCGCGTCGGACAGCGAGCATCGGAGCGTAATGGCGCCATATCTTTTGCAGTGGCGGCAAATTCTGGATGCAAAAAAAGCGGGTTGCGAGCGATATGATTTTGGCGGAATAAAGACATGTAGCACGAAGCATGTAACATATAACAAAAATAGCTGGAGTGGTATTACGAGATTCAAGCAGGGCTTTACGCCGGACACCGAAACCACGAAATTTCCGGGAAGCTATGATATAGTTTTAAATCCTTTCAAATATAATCTTTATCGATTTTTTCAGAGGATAAAAAGAACAATTTAGGATAAATTTACTTTATATAAAGCAAATATTTTCGCATTAATTTGACAGGAATCTATTTTGGGTGTATACTACACCGTCGAGTGCAGTACCTTGAAATTTTGTGTTTCGCGACTAATTATTGCGGTTCTTGGCGAGTTTTTCGAAATTTTCCGAGAACCGCAATGATGCGGCGCAGTCAAATTTTTTTCAGGAGGCTGACCATGGAAAACATGCTCAGCAAAAGCGATCTGCGAGAAAATCGCAAATTGCGAAATCAGGTTGACGAAATTTTGATCGGACCCGACAGGAAATTTTGGAAAAACGCGCTCCATAGGTTCCTGCGCAAAGATGAGCCGGTTTTTACCGAAATGGAATCGCTCGATCCATTTCGGAAAGAAAAGCGATCCTGGCAAAAATTCTACAAAAAAATCTTCGGGCTTGATCTGGATTTTTCAGATGTCCGTATTCCCGACAGGCCGAGCTCCACCAAGGACTGGTGGCTGATCATTGTCGCCAAAGGCATGACGCCCCAGCAACTTTACAGCAAATGCAAGGAATTGTTTCCTTGCTGGTGTTGGACGGACGAAAACTTGGACTGTTTTAGACACAGACATTTGTCGGTTCCGTATTTATTAACAATCGTAGCATTTCATTTGGAGTTTTTCCATTCAAACCGCAGTGTTCCAAGTTGTTGTATTCTCGGTTCCATGTCCTGATTTTTCTCTCTAGATCTTTGA
>JAPLXD010000013.1 GCA_026396255.1 Candidatus Moraniibacteriota bacterium
AGCATATAAGATGATCGGAGAAGGAAAAATAACAGATGGACAAACATTAGCATCGCTTGCAATAGCAAGAAAGTATTTATTGAAAACTTGATTAGGTTATGCGACACACGTAGTATGTCTTATAACCTACATTGTGCGACGCTGTATATCAACCCAGACTCCGCTTCCCTCCCAAAAATATTGGGAAAATAGAATATAATAAAAAGTACTTTTTTCCAAATCAAAGACCCCCGCTCTATCTTGGCGGGGGCTTGTTTGTTTGTCTAGGTACGTATATATAGAAAAATTATTTTTTCTTTTTTGTCTTTTTTGCCGCTTTTGCGGCCAACTCCCGCGCCTTGGTCTTCGATCCAGCTTTTGACCTATAATCCTCAATGGCTCGCTTCAAGGCGCCTTCGGCGAGGTTTGAGCAATGCATCTTGGCGGGTGGAAGTCCTTCAAGCTCGTCAGCCACGTTCTGGCGCGAAATTTTGAAAGCGTCGTCCAAACTTTTTCCTTTGGCCATTTCGGTGACCATGGACGATGTCGCGATCGCGGCGGCGCAACCCAAGGTTTCAAATTTGATGTCGGAAATAATTTCCTTGTTCTTGTTTTTTTTGACTTTGATATAGACCGTCATGATGTCGCCGCATTTGGGATTGCCGACCGTGCCGAAACCATCCGGATTTTTCATCGATCCCTGATTCTTCGGCTTCATGAAGTATTGCATGACTTTTTTGGAATACATATTTTGGTATATAGTATTTAGTATCTGGTATTTAGTATATCGTCTCAAAAAAATAAAATACTAAATACAAAATACAAGATACTAAATTTATTTCCCTGCAATCTTGCGGAGTCTGTCGATTACTTTTTTCAGCGTATCGACAAAAAAATCAATTTCTTGTTTGGTCGTGTATTTTCCCAATGTCACGCGAAGACTGCCGTGACTTTCTTCTTCTGAAATTCCAATGGCGGTCAAAACGTGGGATGGACGAAGGTCTCCGGATGAGCAGGCGCTGCCGGTCGAGACGGCGATCCCTTCCATATCCAGTCCCAGAAGCATCCCCTCGCCTTCCACGTCACGGAAAATAAAATTGGCGTTGTTGGGAATTCTTTTTATCTTTGATCCGTTGATCTTCGCGCCCTTGATTTCTTTTGTCACGCGGACAAATATATGGTCGCGCAATTTTTCCACAATCTTATAATTCCGGGCTCTTTCCTGCTGGGCGATTTCAAGCGCGGCTCCGAAACCGACGATGCCCGGAACATTGAGTGTCCCGGCGCGCATGCCAGATTCGTGCCCTCCACCGTCCTGGATTCTTTTGAGAGGCGTGCCTTTTCGGACAAAGAGAATCCCGACGCCTTTCGGTCCGTATATTTTGTGCGCCGAAGCAGTGAGAAGGTCGACTCCGAGGCTCTCGACTTTGCAGTCGATATAATTCACAGCCTGCACGGCGTCGGTGTGGAAAATAATTTTTGCTTCGCGGCCGATATTTTCTTTCGCAATCAATTTCCCGATTTCTTTAATGGGTTGAATAGTGCCGATCTCGTTGTTGGCGTACATGATGGAAATCAAGGCTGTGTTTGGCTTGATATTCTTTTTGACTTCGTTCACGCTTACGAGCCCGTCTTTTCCGATCGAAATAAAAGTCACCTCGGCCATCCCCTGCTCTTCCAATTTTTTGCAGGAATTCAAAACGCAGGAATGTTCGAATTGCGTGGTGATGATGTGTGGCTTGATTTTCCTCTGGCTGAAATGTGAGACAATGGCTATCATCTCTCCCTTGGTCGCAAAATTATTGCTCTCCGTCGCGCCGGAAGTGAAAACAATCTCTCCGGCTTCGCAGCCGAAAAAATCCGCGGCCTGAACGCGCGCTTTTTCCACGGCTTCGCTCGCCTCTCTTCCGAAGGAATGCATGGACGACGGATTGCCGAATTTTCCGGAAAAATAGGGTTTCATCACCTCAAAAACCCGCGGGTCGACGGGGGTGGTGGATGCATAATCAAGATATATTTTTCGTTTTGCCATATGATATTATACTATCGCGATGAGGAGTTTCTTGCAAGAAACACATATTGATCAAAATGGAACTTCGGCATCGCATCCGTCGTCGCAGTCGCAGCAGTCGTCGCCATCTTCACGAAATTTATCACCGAAATTGAAATCGAAATGTTCCAGATAGCGGGCGGGCATATTTTTGTATCTGGGAATCGTGATCATTTTTTTGGCCTCTGTCGCCCATGCTTCTTTATAATCCATCTCATCTTTGATTTTTTGCAATTCATCCTTTTCCGCAAAATAAAAATCTTCCATCCAATTGTGTTTCCATTCTTCTTGTTTGTTTTTGTGCGTGGCTAAAACCTTTTCGTGCACTTTTCCTTCCAGCGCGGATTTCTCCAAGTCTAACTTGATTTCCTCGACTTTCATCAACAGATCTTCAATGCGCCTTTCCCGCTCTCTGATCAGCTCACACAGCAGGAACTCTTGCTCTTCTTTTTCATTAGTCGGCTGATAATAGAACATCTCGCATTCTTCGAGTGCCATTTCGGCATAGGCATTTTTCTCGGGATCTTTTACAGTCTTGATGAATTTTTCGATCTTACCTATCGCCTCTTTTGTGCCGGCATGCGCCAGTTTTTGCAGTTCGGCGGGCGCAAATTCCGCCACCGACACTGCGCTTGTGTTTGATTTTTTTGACATAGTTTTGAGTTTATTGATTATTCCTTTAATGATACTTTTTTCAACCCCAAAAACATCCAAATTTGTCTTTTTCAATCATATTCAGTACATTTTTGAAAGATTTATATCCCCCGTAAAATTCCCATTTCCCGGAAGCTCGCATCCAAAAGAGTTTCCACCTGCCGGAAATTTTAACAAAAGTCATTTTTGCTACCGAAAGTTTTGTCCACGGCTTCGCACTGCCGTCCCAAGTCGGTCGGGTTTCGTACAAAATATAGCTATTCCCCGATTTTTCCGCGACATTTTGAATCTTGTCTGCCACGTGTTCCGGAACTTTGAATTTTTCTTCGATTTTTTGGATAGTAGGGTCGGTCATATTAGTTTATCAAAATTATTTTTCAACTTTATTTCCCAACACCCGATATTGAGAGGCGATTATTTGCTGGAAGCCCTTTTCGCGATGCCTGTCCATTCCGCGGACGGTGCTTGATAAAGAAAAGCCACTATCGCATCCCGTTTGTAGCCCCTTTTCTCCATATCGTCGATTCCTTTAATCCATTTTTTTATGTCTTTTTTGAATCCATCATCCAAAGCATATTCAACTACTTGATTAATTTGTTCCGGATTATAACGCAGCGGATAATTGACAGACCATTTGTAGTTTTCTTTTATCGCTTTTTCAATTTGGCCAGCGAAGAGCGGAATATTCTTTTCAATATATTTTCTGAAATGAGGCATATAAAAACCTGACAACACTTTATAGAGTGATGCCGTAGAACAGCCTCCTTTATATTGAGCTATTGTTTCATCTCTCATCAACTTGTCTAATCCAAAATATTCACGCGAGGCCTTTGCAGTAATTTTCATAAATTCAGTCAAATATTCTTTTGTATCCGGAGTTAACTTAGGTAAAAGTCTCAGACTATCAGAATATAGTCGAGTGGGTATAAAAAGTTTATTGAGCTGATGTTGTTCTTCATGGATCATTGTGCTCGTGTCATCTTCTTTGGAGCCAGTAAATTTTCCAATAGTGACCAACTCATTCAACTCTGTATTTTTCATATTCGAAAAAGCCAACCCTTGGGTATTGCTATTTCCGGTTATGGTTGCTAAATCATCTTCTGTCAACATTTGAAATCTGGAAATTGTTTGATGATGAAAAGCGCGTTCATAGTCAATTGGGTTGCAATAAAAATGCAGGGAGATGGGAGTTCGTAATACCTTAACTAATCCCTTGGGATTGAGCCCGAATACGACATGGAATAATTCTGCGTCATCGGGATATCTTAACCGATAGCTCTCAACTATTTTATGTCTTCTTTCATATTCGTTTGCAGCATGTTCGAAATTTTCCAGTTGGTTTTCAGTGAGCCTGAAGCGCGGTGCCCCTTTCTGTACTAATGCGAAAAGATCTTTTCCCTGAATGTCGGGATTTTTGTGAATGGCATCGTTCATATCGATAATTGTCTTTGCAGTGCCCGCCTCTTGGTGAGTCAATTCCAGTTTGAATTCTTCCAACCATGTTTTTTTGAGTTCAAGCCTTTCATTCAGCGGCATGTCTTTTCGCTCTTTCAACGTCTCCTGAATTTTATGAAGCTCTTCCTTTGGATCAAAAGGAATGTAATCTTTCGCAGCATATTCTTCTGACTCTGGCATTGCTATGGGTTCTTGCTCAAGTTTTTTCATTGTATTTATAAATAGTCAGAATATATTAAAAAGAATCTTTATACAAGCCATATTTGCAAAAGTTATCCACAGTGTCGGTATATAATGCAATATTTCGCCATTATTTGCGTAATATTTGTTAGCCTATTGACAAAACCTGATTTTGGGAGTAGTCTGTAGGTGTAAGCTCTGGGCTTGCCCGATTTTGATCGATAACCGCCGCAAGGCGGTTTTCTGATTTTCAATGTCTGAAACCGTCGAATCTATCCATGCTTATTCTATATTCGAAATCTTCAGCAAACAAGATATCCCTTACAGCACCATCATTTTTGGCATCAAAAACTTCCCTCCCTATATGATTCCTTGCTCCAAAAACATAGCATTCTTTTCTGTATTCTTCGTACAAATATTTCATTGCGTACATCAAGTCGCCGTCCCCGGAGAACAAAATTATCGTGTCATAGTTGTCCCGTTCTTTAACCAGATCAATTGCCATCTCCACGTCCAGATCGCACTTTTTTTCAAATCCGTATTTATTATCCGCGCTGTGGATGTATTTTACCCTCTTGCTTATCACTTCAAATCCGCCCATCTCCGCTTTTTCCAAAATCAAGCGCGACCATTCAATCAGGTGATTTGATTTTTCATTTTTTCCATAATCAGATCCATAATAAAATCTTCTTAAAAATCTTCTTCCTGTCGAAAAATTTTTGCAAAGCTTTGCGAGCTCTTTAATTCCAACTCTCCAATCAAGGCTATATTTCCACTTTTCGACATTGCCATAGTCGACAATGATTATAACCCGATCCTGTTTTCCGGAAAATGATTCGATAAATAATTTTATTTCCTCCTTTGTCATTTATTCCGCTTATTAGTTCTTTCTACTATTATCCTATCAAAAATACCCTTATTTTTCAAGTAAATAACCTCTCTTGCGAAATGTGCCGAAGAAAAGTAAGATTAAATAACCGGCGTAATAAAAATCTTATGAACACTTCCTATTCAGCCCTGGACGAGTTTCGGACTTGTCCGCTGAAGTACAAATATTCCCAAATCGACCGGATCAGAACTCCCAAGTCCAAGGAGCAGTTTTTTGGGACGCTGGTCCACAACACTTTGAAACTGGTACATACACCGGGCATCCTTTCCCCTACTCCCGAACAGGCGCTGGATTTTTTTTCCAAAAATTGGAACGCGGAAGTTTTCGCGGATGAATTCGAAGAGCGGGCGGCTTTTGCGCAGGGCGTCGGAATGATCCAGGACTATTATAAAAAAAATGATCCGGCGAAAATAAACATCGTCGATCTGGAATCGCGTTTTCAAATCGAAGTGGGAGCGGAGGACGACAAACATATCGTTTCAGGGATCATCGACCGAATTGACAAAATTGAGGACGGGTACGAGATCATCGACTACAAAACCACCCGCAAATTGCCGTCGCAGGAAAAAGTGGACAATGATCTCCAGCTCTCAATCTATCTGGCGGCCTTCTTGAAGCGCTATCCGAAAGAAATTGAAAATCTTGGGAAGCTAAAGGTTTCCCTTTATTATCTCAAGCATGGCGTAAAATTGAGTTCCCAGAGGACGCTGGAACAGGTCAAACAGAGCGAAGAGTTGATGATCGACCTGATCAAGCAAATCCAGGGGTCGAAATTTGAGCCGACGCTTTCCGGCCTTTGCGACTGGTGCGGCTATCAAAATATCTGTCCGATGTGGAAGCATAAATTCAAAAAGGAGGAGCAGGAAGATATCGATAGCGCCAAAATAATCGAAGAATATATCGCGCTCAAAGACGAGATCAAATCGAAATCCGACCGCATCGGCGAACTTCAGGAAAAGCTCGGCGAGTATATGGACAGAGAAAAAGTCGACCAGGTTTTTTCGGATCTGGGGCGCGTTTTGCGGACAATCAGAAAAACCTATAAATATGACAAAGATCAGCTTCGTTTGATTCTTGAGCCGCTCGACAAATGGGAAGCGGTTTTGAAGGTAGATGGGATCGCGCTCAAAAATATTCTCGGCGTCCTGCCTGCCGGTGCACGAAGAGAAGCTGAGAAAGCCAAAGTTGTCGACAAAGAATCGAAAAGTTTCGTTGTCAAAAAGGGATGAGAAAGCGAATCAGAGATTATATAAAACAATTTTTTCTGATTGACGATACGCCCCACAAAGTCGCCGGCGGAGCGGCTCTGGGGGCTTTTCTGGGCATCACGCCCGGAGAAGGCGTGCTGTCAACACTTTTTTTGGCGTATATCTTCCGGCTGAATCGTCTCGCGGCGCTGGCCGGAGTGCTGGCGTTCAATATGTGGACAACGGTTTTGGCATTGCCTGTCGCGGCGGCTATCGGCGGATTGATCTTCCGGATCAACCCGCAAAGGCTTTCGAACGATTTCCATGAATCATTGAGTCTCGGAATCCAGTATTTGTTCAGCTGGAATGTTCTCCGCGAGACCGCTATTCCCCTTTTGGCAGGATTTATTGTCCTGGCCGGATCTATCGCAGCAGTTATTTATTTCGGACTTCTCTATCTCCTGATAAAAAGAAAAAAGCTCAAAGAAAAAGAGCATTTGTTGTCGAAAGACGGGATGAGATTGTAGCTATTTGATGCAACACTTCGCGCCTTGGTATCCCCTCTGGATTGCCTCATCGGCTGATGCGAAGCAAATTTTGTTTTCCGGTTTTATTTTTTGGGCGAATTGGCAGGTCGGAAGATGATATTTGTTCGAGCTTTTACTCGCGACGAAGGCACATTTCTGGTTGTCGACCGTTGCAATATTTTCAATCGAGGTCGGCTTGCTGTTGGCGGAAGAGTTGTTTAGGTTGTTTGTTTGAGCTTGAGTTGGGCAAGAGCTTGCGCTCGCAGCTTCGGTCGTTGCGGCTTTGTTCACGACCACTGGCTCTTGCTTGTTATTTTGTCCATGCAAATAACCGGCTTCGAAGGAAATGGCGGCAACAAGGACTATGCCGACTGCCAAAATGATTTTTTGCTCATACTTAAGCCAAAATTTACCAGTTAGAGACTCTTTGAAACGGGATAAGATTGACATTTTATAGCAAATAATCTATTATTCTATAGTAAATTAGTAAATTCTGAAACTTTTAAGTTAATTTTATGGCACACAGAAAAGCAGGTGGCTCCACACAACTTGGCCGAGATTCCCAATCCAAACGCCTCGGTGTCAAAAAATACGGCGGCGAAAAAGTACAGGCCGGAAATATCATTGTTCGACAGCGCGGGACGAAATTCCGTCCGGGTGAGAACGTGAAGCGCGGCGGCGATGACACTCTTTTTGCGATGAAATCTGGAGCGGTCAAATTCGCTTCCAAAAAAATTGTTAAGTTTACCGGAAAATTGCAACGCGCGAAATTTGTAAGCGTGGAGTAAAATATTAACAGTTTCTTAATATAATAATTCCGAGTAAGGAGGTAGATTCATGGAGCCCGGGTTGTATGATATCAACGGTAAGTTGGCTAATAACCACCATGACAGACTTGACTTATTAAATGCGGTTATTCATGGCTCTCTCATGAAATTTTCCGTGTCCTATCCCTATAAAAAGGGCGATCTCGGGAGGGACCAGGGAGAGTTTGCGTTGCATCTTCACACGCTCTCCAAGAGAAATCCGGGGAATCTTAAACCCGATGGAGGGCGTTGCGTATACTGTCTGTTCTTTGAGGGCCATTTGGTCAAAGTAAAAGGGACGCTACTTCTGGGAGGGAAGCGGGAAATCACGATGTGTTTTTGTCACAGCACCCACGACGGGAAAATCCTGGTGAAGTAAAGAATTTAAACATCATCATCCTCAAATCTATTGGTTAAGAGGATACTAAACCCTGGTGGTTTCCACCAGGGTTTTATTTTATTGCACTCTTAATAAACTCTTTGAAAAGTGGATGCGGATGAAGGGGTGAGGATTTGAATTCGGGGTGGAATTGGGTGCCGAGATGGAAGGGATGGGATTTTTTCGGCAGTTCGGCGATTTCCATCAGGCGGCCGTCGGGTGAGGTGCCGGAAAAAACGAGTCCCGCTTTTTCGAGCCGCGCGATATATTCCGGATTCACTTCCCAGCGATGGCGATGGCGTTCGGAGATGGACGGGGTTTTGTACGCGCCGAATGCGATAGTATTTTTCTTGAGTTTGGCGGGATAGGCTCCGAGCCGCATCGTCGCGCCATAGTTCTTGTCGGCGAGATTTTTTTTCTGCTCAGGCATAATGTCGATCACGGGATACTTGTTGTTGCGGTTTATCTCCGTGGTGTTCGCACCTTTCAATTTCAAAACATTCCGAGCATATTCAATGACGAGAAGCTGCATGCCGTAGCACAATCCGAAATACGGAATCTTGTTTTTGCGGCAAAACTCAATGGCTTTGAGCTTTCCTTCCACTCCCCGTTCTCCAAATCCGCCCGGCACAAGAATCCCCGCGTATTTTTTGAGCTCCCGGACTTTGGCCGGATTTTTTTCATATTCCTCGGCGTTCAGCCAGTCAATCTGGGGCTTTCGCTTGAAGGAATAGCAGGCGTGCTTCACGGCTTCGATGACGGAAATGTAGGCGTCAGACAAGACGAAATCACCCGTTCCGAAATATTTTCCCACAATGCCAATTTTGAGCGGTTTTTGGGAGTTTTTTATATTCTTCACCATGGCTTTCCATTTTATCAGATCCTTTTTTCTCGGCTTGAGTCCCAATTTTTCCATCAAGATTCCGCTCATATTGTCTTTTTCGAAGTTGACTGGCACTTCATAGACGGACTCGATATCCGGCGCGCTGATGACGTCAATTTCGCGAAGATTGCAGTGGTCAGCCAACTTTTCTTTTCTTTTTTTGTCGAGAGCAATGGCGCTGCGGGCAATGATGATGTCCGGCTGGATCCCGGCGGCATTCAGAGACCGAACCGCATATTGGGTCGGCTTGGTTTTCATTTCTCCGACGGTCGAAGGGACGGGCAGAAAACTCACAAGGACGAAAAGAACATCACCCTTGTTTTCAAGGCGCATCATCCGGCCGGCTTCCAAAAACAAGAGCCCTTGGTATTCGCCAAGCGTTCCGCCGATCTCCACAAGCATGATTTCGGCTTTCGCGCGTTTCTGGGCTTTTTTTATCCTCCGGATGATTTCCTTTGGGACATCCGGAACGACATCCACGCAGCGGCCGCCGTATCCCATGGCCCGTTCCCGGTCGATGATCGTCTTGTATACCATTCCGTTTGTCATATAGTTTTCCGCCGGCAAAGAAAAATTCATAAACCGTTCATAATTTCCCATATCCTGGTCCGTTTCCATCCCGCTATCCAAAACGAAAACCTCCCCGTGCTCGGTCGGATTCATTGTTCCCGCGTCAACGTTGAGATAGGGGTCGATTTTCATCGCCGAAACGCGAAAACCCTTTGATTGGAGGATATTTCCAATCGAAGATGTGGCGATCCCTTTTCCGACGCCGCTCATCACTCCTCCTACGACGAAAATGTATTTTGGTTTCATGGATGCAGACACGAATTCAACGAACGCGAGACGAATACAACTAAAATTTAGTTGTATTCGTGTTTATATTCGTTGTATTTGTGTTTTTTAAAGAAAATAGAGGTGAAAAGATATCACCCCTATCCTTGAATTATTAAAAATCTGATACACTAGACTTCTTCCGGTACCAGGATCACTTTGATATTGGCTTCCAGTCCGTGATCAAGCTCCAGTTTCACGTCATAGTCGCCGACCTCTTTGATCGGTTCTTCCAGTTTCACGTTTTTCGGATCAATTTTCAAACCTTCGTCCGCAAAAGTTTTGGCAATTGTTTTTTCATTGACTGATCCGAAAAGCGTCCCGTCTTTTTCCTTGACCTTGATAAATAGTTCTCTTCCGTCAAGCTGCTCGGCAATTTTTTGGACCTCTGCCAGCTCAATCTGGTCTGACTTTGTCTTCTTTTCTTTTTTCAATTCGACTTCCTGAACGGCTTGTTCCGTCGCCGGTTTGACAAAATTTTGCGGAATCAGAAAATTCCGGGCATAGCCTTCGGCTACCTCTTTGATTTCTCCCTCCCTGCCGAGTTTTTCGACATCCTTGAGCAAGACTACTTTCATATCCTAATTATAATTTAATATTATTTTTGTGTCTATCCCCTACTTTATTTCTCCCCGGACGACCTCAAGCGCCTTGTCCATTTGCGGGTCGCGGTTGTTGTTGTAATCAGCGTCAGTGAGGTCGACATCAATGGTGGGATCGATGCCTTTTTCCATTATATAATCGCCGTTTGGAGTGAGCCAGCGGGCAATGGTGACGCGCAAATTCGATCCCCCGGAAAGCTTTTCAAGTTCCTGGACTGATCCCTTTCCGAATGTTTTTTTGCCGATTAGGGAAGTCCCCAGATCATCCCGCAATGCGCCGCCGGTGATTTCCGAGGCACTGGCGCTCCCGCTGTTCACGAGAACGGTCACGGGTATGCCGTTCAAAATATCGCCTCCGCGGGCATCGTATTCCTTTTTGCCTCCTCCGCGTTCCTCTTCGGAAACAACCACTTTTCCGGCCGGAATGAATTTTGAGGACACTTCAACCGCTGCCTCCAAATATCCCCCGGGATTGTTGCGCAGATCAAGGATGATGCCCTTGGCTTTTTGCGATACGACTTGGCTGGCAATTTGGTTCATTCCTGAAATAGTATCATCTCCAAATTCCGAAATCTTGATAACAGCGATGTTGTTGTCCTTCCATTCCAAGGTGACGCTTTTCACATTGATCTGATCGCGGGTGATTTTTACTTCGACCGGATTATTGCTTTTGTCGTGCAGAATCGTGAGAGAAATGTCCGTTCCTTTCGGTCCGCGAATTGTGCTTACGGCTTCGTCGATGGTCATATCGGTCGTGAGCTTGTCGCCGACTTTCAATATTTTGTCGCCCGCTTTGAGTCCGGCTTTTTCGGCGGGTGAACCAGCGAGCGGGGAAATAACGGTCAGAATATCGTTTTTCATCCCGATTTCCACGCCGATTCCCTCGAATGTTCCTCCAAGCTGTTGAGAAAATTGCTGGCTTTCCGCGGGATCCATGAAACTCGAAAATGGGTCGCCGATTGATTTCACCATCCCGGAAATTGCGCCATAGATCATTTTTTGATGGTCAATCTTTGTCGTGTCGACATACTTGTCATTGAGCAGGTTCCAGGCTTCCCAGAAAAGGCTGAAATCGACGTTTTGAGGCTGATCTTTGCCGCTTCCTTTCGCCAGCAGGCTTTCAATGGTGTTTGAGCTGGCAGATTTTGAAGATAAATGCTTGTCATAAAAAGTGCCCGCGAAGAAACTGACACACACAAGTATGACAATAGCAAACGTTTTGAAATAACTTCGGATTTTTTTTGGCTTTTGGCTGCTGGTCTCTGGTTCCATATTGATAGGCTTTAAGTTCAAAATTAATTATTTTCGACATGCGGGTTTGGCTTTCCTCTATATTTCCAAAAATATTTCATTACACTCTGGATATGGTTTCTCGTTAGTCTATTGAATGCGGCTTTCAGGAGGCCTTGGCTGGCGGATCCCTTTCGATGATAGTGAAACATTTGCGCAAAAGGATAATACATAACCTTATACTTATTTTCCCAAAACCGCCTGCACCAATCAACATCTTCAAAATACATAAAGAAAGTTCTGTCCATCAACCCAACTTTTCCAACAGCTTTTCTCGAAGTCATCATTGCGGATCCCATAACCCAGTCCACGTCCATCGGCTTATCGTGATCTCTGCCTTTATACAAAAAATAATTTATTCTTTTTTGAGCAAATTTTAGTTTCCCTAAAAATGTTCTTCGATACAAAATTATCAACGGAGTATAAAATCTGAAGCAGGAAAATTGGAATTTGCCGTCAAAATTCAACAGCTTCGGACCAATGATTCCAACCGTTGGGTTGTTTTTCAAATATTCAAGCAAAATATCCGCGGATTTGTTCTTTATTACGATATCATCGTTCAGAATAAGATAATAGCTCCCTTTTGCATGCTCAATTCCTTCGTTTACCAATCCCAAAAAACCGAGATTGTCCTTATGGGGAAAAAATCTAATCTCCGAAAAATCTTCGCGCATCATCATTTCCAAATCTTCCTCCGTGGAGCTGTCGAGGACTAAAATTTCATAATTGTCGCAAAGAACGTTTTTTTTGAGCGATTCGAGGCAAAGCCGCAGTACAGCCGGATTTTTGTAGCTGGTTATTATTATGGATAACTCCGGATTTCGGCTGTTCATTATTATTGAAAAATATTTCGACAGGCTTCGCGGATCTTGTCATAGTTTCCGCCGGCGGGCAGCAATATATATGTTTTTCCGTCCGGCGTATCGGCTTTTGAGGCGTTAAGCAAACCTTCAGAAGACGTATCGAAAACTTTCTGTTTTATCTGGGGATCATGCAGATTGTTGGCCAAATCAAAAAACTTTTTCATTTCGGATGCGTCCATATCCGCCCGGACGTCATCTCCCAAGATATTCAAAATATTGTTCACTTTTCCAAAGTCGGAAAGCGTTCCAATGCTCAGCATTTTGTCCTTGAGGGCGATCAAAACCTGTTGCTGGCGCTTAGCTCTTTCAAAATCGGACGAAGCGTAGCGTGCCCGGGTGAAGAAAAGCGCTTTTGATCCGTCAAGATGATTTTTTCCGGCCGGAAGGGAAAAATTGGCCGCTTCCTCGCCTTCAAACTGCTTCGGTTCGGAAAAAGGCTGGTCGAGATACACGTCTACGCCTCCCAGTTTGTCTATAAGCTCCGTAAAGCCCTTAAAATCAATTCTCACGACGTAGTGCATTTGAAGACCCGTCACATCGCTCACAACCTGCTTCATCATTTCCATACCTTTTCCGTCATCTTTTCCTTCGTATAGTGCATTGATGGCGTTTATTTTGCTTTGGCTGGAAGATCCCGGATCCTGGACATAGAGATCCCGAGGAACCGAAATGAGAGCCACCTTGTTTTCCTGCGGCCGGATAGCTGCCACCATGATCGAGTCAGCCAAAAGTCCTCCGCCCGGCATATTACTTCCGCGCATACCGAGGAGAAGGACGTTTATCTGTCCCTGGTTTTGTCCCTGCAGCTGGCCTGATGGGACGCCGGGGATGCTTTTCCAAAGGCTTGAAAAAAATCCATCTTTCGTTGAAATTTTGCTCAAAGTTGTTCCGGTCTTATACATTGCCCACCCGCCGGTTGCCGCTCCAAGAATCAAAATAACAAGCAAAACCTTAATCCAAATTTTCTGGTAGAATCTTTTTTTGCGGTTTGAACCGCTCGCTGATTTTGATCTTGAAAAAATCCCCATAAATATTGAATACAAACAAAAAGAGGCGGATTGAAATCCTCAATGAGTATAGTATACCATTTTCCGATTGGCAATACAAAAAAATTCAGCTCGCAAGACTGGAGTAAATCTTCAATATTTTTTCCGCGTTTTTTTGCCAGGTGTAAGTTTTGGCGACTTCAGTCCCCTTTTTGATCAAATTCTTTCGCAGATTTTCGTCTGACAAAATTTCTTGGATTTTTCGGGCGAATTCTTCGGATTTTTTCGGATCGCAAAATAGCGCTGCGTCCTTGCCGATCTCGCGAAGAACCGGAATGTCAGAGCAGACAACCGGCGTCTCGGCGGCCATGGCTTCGATGATTGGAATTCCAAAGCCTTCGTATAGTGATGGAAAAACAAAGCAGCTTGCCAGTTTGAACAAAGCCGGCTTGTCTTCCTCGTCGATCCAGCCGGGGAAAATAATTTTGTCTTCGAGATGAAATTTTTCAATTGCCTCGTCGATTTTCGGATCAAAATTACGCGCCTTGCGGTTTCCGGCGAGAATAAGAGGAGTATCCAAATCTCTCATTGCCTCAATCAAAACAGGAATATTTTTTCTCGGCTGAAGCGTGCCTATATATAGTATGTATTTTGTATCTGGTATTTTGTATCTGGTATTGATTTTTTTGATTTCATCAGTAGAATATTTTTTGTTAAATCGGCTAAAGTCTACTCCATTGTACGCGCAAGCAACTTTTTCCGGAGGAATTTTGTAAAATTCAACGATATTTTTTTTCTCACTTTCTGAGACAGCGATAATCTTGTTTGCCCTGCGAATACTTCTCGGAATCAAATTTCTCAAAAAAAACAAATCGGATTTCCGGATATATTCAGGAAAATAATTGAAAGAAATATCGTGGATGGTCAAAACCAGTTTGATTTCCGCCTCTCCGGCGGATCGCCGATGAGGCGATTTCGGCAGCCAAAACGGCGCGATGTATTGCGTATGAAAAACATCAACGGTATTTTTTTTGAGATAATGCGGGAGTGCCCACAAATTCCACCAAAAACGGTTGGGGCAGTTGATAAAAATAACTTTGAAATTGTCGGCTAGTTTCAATTTATCAATTTCGGTTTTTAGCTCTTGATTCTTTTGGGGGTCTCGGTCGGTGAAGAGAAAATATTCATTTTTGCTATCCATTTCCGCCAAGTTTTTCACCAAATTGAAAAACACCGCTTCATCGCCGGTTCTTTTTTTGCCGATCATTCGGATATCAATGCCGATTTTCATAGTTTTTTCGCTCGCTTTCTTTATTGCTTTATATAAATAAAACTTACAAGTATTCCTATTCCCAGCCAAAGCAGTCCCATCAGGAGTCCGGCGTTGAACAAATTTGGAATTATCAGCGCGAATATTCCAAGTGTCAGAAATATGTTGAGCGATTTTTCGAGATCGTCTCCCGCGACCGGGCAGCCGAAAAATTTGTTCAGTGGGCAGATCGGAGAAATTCTTCGGAAAGCATAAACAAATAAATAACCGAAAATAACCACAAACGCAATCAATCCCAAAATCCCGCAACTCGCCCAGATTTGGAGAAAGATATTGCTTTCATTGAGTCCCGCTCCTCGCTCATCGGAGCCGAGCGACTGGGTGATTGTTCCAAATCCCACGCCGAGAAGCGGATGTTCGCGAATGATCTCAAAACTTTTTTTGTAGATTTGGCTGCGAGTCATCACATTCGGATCTTTGCGGAAAATTTCAGTGACAACTTTTCCTTGCGATTTATACAACTCAATTTCTTCGAGGTTGATGAACTTGCAACTGTAGCTTGCCAATTCGTCGGTGCTGGCGATTGTTGGCGGAATGTTCGAACTGCTGTCGCAGGCAACGGTGATCTTTTGCTCGTTGGTTGCGGCGGATCGAGCGCGGTCAAATATGTCGAATTTGGAAAGTTTTCCAAAATGAATCGCGGCGAGAGAGATCAAGGAAAGTAAAATAATTATCGTCAAATTATAGGCAAATTTTCGGAGCGTAAAGCTTGTTCTGATTTCGCTTTTTCTGTACAAACTGAAAACGAGCCAGAAGAAAATGACTGCGGCGGCGCCAATCCAGGCGGAACGGGAAAGCGTGAGGGTTAGCAAGGTTAAATTGAGAAATATCATTATATATAAGGCATATTTGGCTATTGTGGTCTTCGCTTTGGATAATGTCATCAAAAAGAGAATAGCCAGCGCGAAACACAAAAAAATTCCCAGCCAATCGGCTTCGGTGAAAGTGGAATTGGGACGGCCGAACATCACTTCAAGTGAACGCGCGCCGAATTTGTCGGCGAAGACCTGCCAAAATCCATAGAATATCACGACCAAATTTGAGCCAATGAAAAAATACGCGGCCTCAATGAAATCTTTTCTATCACGCAAAAAATTGCGAGCGATATAATAAAGGACAGCAAAAGAAAATAAAATTAAATCAATTTTCAGGCTGATATTTTTATTTGGGGAATTTACGAGAGACAAAAAACTCAACGGCACGAGTAAAAAAATGAGCCAATCAAGCCAAGTTGGTTTCAGAAACTGGAAATTCAATCTTTTGACAAACCAAAGGATGATAACGGCGATGGCGAGAATCGCACCCGCAAACTGATACGGCCGCAATTGGATCGGCAAAAATCCCGAAGCGAAAATCACATTCTCGAGCGGCACGAGCGAAACGAAAAGCAAAAATATCCATCGCGGGCGGTACAACGCGACCAGAAGTGTGAGAATTGAAATGAAAACAAAATCCCCTGTTCCGAGAGGCAGCTTGCTCTTGTTTTGCAAAACAATCAGCGCCAATCCCAGCAGCACGCTGAAAATCCAGAGGATGGAAACCTCCTTCTTGAGGATATTTTTTATATTTTCGAAAAAGTTTTCAAAACTATCCATGGTTTCTGAAAATTTCAATTGTCCTTTTTATTTCCTCATCAATGCCTTTTATGCAGTTATAATTTGCAAGCTCTTTCTCATTCACCCAGGCGAAATCTGAGAAATCATGAGGATTGGGCGTGACATCTCCGCTTTTGTACTTCGCCGCGAATTTGACGAGGATTACCGGGATTCCGTCGGGGCGGACGAAAGCGACGCTGTTGATATAGCATAACTTATTTTCAATCTCGATTCCCGCTTCCTCCCGGGTTTCCCTCGCCACCAAATCTTCGACGGCGTTTTCAAAATCGATCACGTCGCCGTTCATCCGGGTCGGATGCGCGAGATCCATATCCTTCCATTCCAATTTCCCGCCGGGCATGGCGTATTTCCCTGGGTGGACTTTTTCCCGTTCGCTGCGCTTCAAGATCAAACATCTTCCGTCAGATTCGCGATAGACAACCACATTGGCAACAAAATAAAATAGTTTGTCTTTTTTCGCGTTGTCGATTGAAATTTCAGGCGCCGGCATATTATTTTTCAAAAAATTTTTCCACAAAACTTTTCCAACTGAATTTTTTGGCGCGTCCAACTCCCTTTTCGGCGAGTCGCAGACGCAATTTGTTGTTTCGCAAAACTTTTCCCATCACTCGGGCCATTTCGTCTGTGTCGTGCGGATTGAAATACAAGACCGCGTCGCCGCCGACCTCAGGCAGTGAGGAATTCTTGGAGATGGCGGTTGGCGCGCCGCTGGCCATGGCTTCGAGTGGCATCAGGCCGAATCCTTCATATAGTGACGGCAAGACAAATAGTTCGCAATTTCGATACAGAGCCGGCAAATCTTTTTGCTTCACAAATCCGATCAGGCTCACTTTGTCAGCTATCCCCAATTTTTCTGCTTCTTTCTTTGCATCTGTGAACAATTTGCTGAATTGAGATTTGGCTTCTCCTCCAAGCACCAACTTGATGTCGGAAACTTCATAGTTTTCCAAAAGCCTTGCAAATGCTTCCAAAAGTCCTGGAACATTTTTTCGAAAATCAAATCCGCCTATATAGAAAACATAGCGGCCGAAAATGCCATATTTTTCAATAATCTGGTTGTCTTTTTCGCTGGATGATTTTTCAAAAAATTCTTCCCCAATGCTTGGATAAGCCGTTTTTATTTTGCCGAGCGGGATATCCAGGAACTTGTGGATATCTTTTTTTGACCACTCGGAAACAGTGATGATTTCATCCGCGTGTTGGATGGCTTTTTGCGTCAGGAAAAAATAGAATTTTTTTCGTGAATTGTCGAGATAGTCCGGGAATATTTTCGGAATCAGGTCATGGACAAGCATCTTATGCCGGATATTTTTCGGCAAGAAGGTCGGACATTGGTAGAGAGAAATGAGCATATCGCACTGATCCCGTTTGACATATTTGGGCAAAAGGAATTTTTCCCACCAGATTTTTCTGATCAGGTCATCGCGTTTCCAGACTGGCAGAAATATCCGCTTGTGGAAATTTTTTGGCAGTTTGAAATCAATAGCATCCTCCAAATAAAAAAAGTATTCATTTTGGTCAGAATGATTTTTGACTATTTCAGAGATGAATCCCCTTGTCACTTGGCCGATCCCGGTGTCAGGTTTTCGCAAAAAAGAAGCATTTATCCCAATTCGCATATTTGAATTCTACAACAAATGTTTGATTAAAACAAATTATTTTGCTAGTATATATCCAGTGTTTAAGCCTAAATAATATAGCCAATTTTATGCGTCTAATCGTCAATATTCCAGCCTGGAACGAAGAAAAAACAATTGCCGGAGTGATCCACAAAATCCCCCGCCAAATTCATGGAATCGATGAAGTGAAGATCCAGGTCATTGATGATGGCTCGTCCGACAAGACGGTCGAAGTCGCCAAAGCGGCCGGGGCGGATTTCGTCTTGAGTCATCCGCGCAATATGGGTATCGGAGCGGCTTTCAAAACGGCCGTTGAATCGGCTCTTGAAAATGGGGCGGATATCATGGTGAATATTGATGCCGATGGCCAATTTCCGCCAAGCGATATTCCCAAATTCACGGAACTAATAGTTAATCACAAGGCGGATATGGTGGTAGCCTCTCGCTTTGGGATCAAATCGGCCAAGAATATGCCCTGGATAAAAAGTTTTCTCAATCGCTTCGCAGCCAATATTATTGGAAAATTTTTGCGCTATCCGATTGATGACCTCACTTGCGGCTTTCGGGCGCTTTCCCGCGAAACGATGCTGAGGCTCAATATGGCTTATCGCTTCACCTATACGCAGGAAACTATCATTGATGCTATTTCAAAAAACCTGGTTGTGAAATGGATTCCGGTGGAGGTCCATTATTTTGACGGTCGCGAATCAAAAGTGGTGAAAAGCGTCGGAAAATTTGTCTATCAATCGTTTTTGATCATCATTCGCACTGTCCGCGACGCGCGCCCGATGGTGTTTTTCGGGATTCCGGGGGTCACACTCATCACGACGGCGGCAGCGATCGGAATCGCGTTTCTGGGATACTACTTTTCCCATTTCAAAGTTACTCCTTTCCGAACTTGGCTTTCACTGGCCGGAATCCTGTTTCTTGTTGGTCTCCAACTTCTCGTGTTCGCGCTCATCGCCGATATGATCCGCAACAATCGGAAACTCACCGAGGAGCAGATGTATTTTTTGAAAAAGGAGAAATACAATAAAAAATGAAAATTCTTTTTATTTCCCGTGCATACCCACCTATTTTTGGCGGGATCGAAAATCAGAATTATGGGATTGGCCAATCTTTGTCGGAAATTACGTCTATAAGAATTATTGCCAATGAATCAGGTAAAAAAAATCTGCCATTTTTTTTGCCTTGGGTGACGCTGAAATCTCTTTTTATTGTTCCGAGATACGATACAATTCTTCTCGGTGATGGAGTTCTTGCTCCACTCGGCGCATTTTGGAAAATATTTTATCCGAAAAAGAAATATATTTCTATTGTACATGGACTCGATATCACATTTGCACATAAAAAATCAATTTTGGGGAAAATTTACAGAGCAGTCAATATTCCAGCGTTGAAGAAAATGGATAAATTGATAATGGTCGGAAACGAAACAATTACTGAAGCAGAAAAGATTGGGATTTTGAAAGAAAAGTGTGTTTTTATTCCGAATGGATATTATCCAGATGAGATATGCAAAAAATGCACCAGAAGCGATGCAGAAAAATTACTGGAAATGGACTTGGGCGGCAAGAAATTTATTTTCCGAGGAGGAAGATTTACAAAACACAAGGGTGTGGAGTGGTTCATCCGTAATGTGATGCTAAATTTGCCGGAAAATTATATTTTTGTTGCCGCTGGAGGAGGTATTGCGAGCAAAACTGCGGGTGATGAGAATTATTATCCAAAATGTAAGCAAGCGGTTGAGGATTTGAAAATGGAAAATAGGGTGAAACTATTGCTCAATCTCAAGAGATCAGACATAAAAACTCTTTTTAATGTTTGCGACCTGTATATTTCACCGAACATAAAAGTTCCCCGATCAATGGAAGGTTTTGGTATTACAGCAATTGAGGCCGCTGCTTGTTCAAGGGTTGTTCTAGTGTCAGATATTGAAGGTCTTAAGGACGCAATCAAGGACGGCGATAATGGCTTTTTGGTCGAGAGCGGAGATGTGGAGGCGTGGACGAAAAAGATCAACGAACTGTTGGCTGACGACGAATTCCGAAAAAAATTTGGAGAAAAAGCAAGAGAGTACACAATTGAAAATTATAGTTGGGAGAAAATTGCCAAGAGATATCTGGAGGAAATGGAGAAAGTTGCGAAAAAATAGAAATTTATATGGTTATTGGTCTTCTAAAACTCATCCTCACCATCCCCTTTGTCCTCATCTTGCCGGGCGTGCTTTTTCAGTGGGCGATTTTCGGTTGGAAATCCGCCTTTGGCGGAAGAAAAATATCTTTTTTCGAAAAAGCGGTTTTGGCTGTGCCTTTCAGCTTGATCATAGTCGACCTGATTGTGCTGCTTCTCAACAAATTGAATATTCTCCTCAAAGGGCCGGTGCTGGTCGGAGCGATTCTGATATTTTGTCTCGTATGTTTTGCCGCATATCAGCTCAGATTTGGGAAGAAAAAAAGCAAAAAAGAAGAGGAGAGCGAACCTGACAAAACATTTGATTTTTCCACCTGGCAGGCAGTTTTTATCCTGCTGGCGCTTGTCCTCGCGATTTTCATCCGGACGGCCTATCTCTCTGACACGATCATCCCTTCAGCAACCGATTTGGGCCACCATATGTATTGGGTCCAAACGATCATCAACACGGGGCATCTCCCCAACTACGGTATGCCGGATTTCATCATCGGAGAGCATATGGTTTTTGCCGCGGTAAATTTGATCAGCGGGATTGGAGTGATGACTGCCATGCCCGTTCTTCTCCTGCTTTTTTTCAACATCGTCGGTATTTTCACAATCGCGATCCTGCTTGGTCGGGTCTTTGAGAGCAAAAAAATTGTGGCTATCTCATTTTTCGTGGCCGGGTCTTTGTATGCAATCAATCCTCCGCAAGGCCGGTATGTGAGCGGCGGGGTGGTGGGAAATGTGATGGGAGACATGCTTATTCCGGTTGCAATGTATTTTTTCTATCGCGCCCTCAAGGAAAAGGATCAGATCTTTGTCGGATTGTTCATTTTTTCTTTCGCTGGTCTCTTGTATACGCATCATTTGAGCGCGTTCGTCCTGATTTTCTCAATTGCGGCGGTTGTGATTTTGTATTTGATCCTGAATTTCAAAAACATTTTCAAAATCATCGGCGAGTGGCTAAGATTATTCTTAAAACCCTTTCCCCTTGCGCTTATATTTATTTTTGCACTGTATTTTCTGGTAATCTTCACTCCTTCGTACTTCAATCCTGCCGCTGTCGGTCAAGCAACGGGCGAGCCAACCAAGAACACGCGGATCGGATTCAGTATCGTCCAAATTGATTCAGGCGTTGGCAGCGCGTTGCTCGTTCTGGGAGCTGCAGGGTTTCTTCTGTCACTGTTTGCTCTCAAGCGAAAAGAACTGAAGTATGCGTTCGCGTTCGGTTGGTTTTTGGTTTTATTCGTGATGACTTGGAAGCCGGGATTGCTCTATGTCAATATTCCGAGCGACCGGGTGAGCAATTATTTGTTCCTGCCTTTGGTGCTCCTCTCCTCTTATGCACTCGTCCGGTATTTTGAGGTTTTCACCTCGGACACTTCCCGTTTTTTTTCGACTGTTTTTCTGTTCACGCTTCTGTTTTTCGTCATTACGAATGGTCTTTCGGACAGTGCGGATGTTTTCAAAGCCAAAAATCAATTCCAGGGGATTATGGAGACTTTTCACTCGGCCGCCTATTTGGCCGCAACCGTGGATACAAACAAGGATATTATTTTGAAAGATCACGTGAACATATATGGCGATTCCTGGTACAAATTGTTTTTTATGAAAGACTACAAGTATCCCCTCTCCCGCGGGGTGCTCATGCGCTACGCGGATCCGACAAAACCGCGCGAAACCTGCACGCGGGATATGATCTCGAACGCGGAAAGCGATGCGGGAAAAGCTTGTTTTGCCGACACGGGGGTCAACTATGTCGCCGTGAACGCCCAAATCGAAGGCAATAGTTTTGAGAAATATCCGGACTTTTCAAAAGTTTATGGCTCGGATGGAATTTCGATTTTTAGAAAAGACTAAACTATGTCATCCAAAATAATCATCATCGCCGTCGCCATTCTTCTCATCATCAGCTTCTCGGTGCTTTTTGTGATTGAAACCAAAAATCACAACTATGATTACAACAAAACCTGGAGCGTGGCGTATTTTGAAAATCCGCGGGACAACTCACTCGATTTCGCAATCGAAAATCACGAGGGTGTGGCGGCGGAATATGGCTACAAGATTTTTGTGGGCGACGACAAAGTGATTGATGAGAAAGTTGAAATCAATGCCGGCGCCAAACAACAAATCTCGCCGGTGATCCCGAGCGAGCGCTTGAGCGGCAACAAAGTTTTGATCGAAGTAAACTATAAAAGTAAGGATTATAAGATATATAAGAGTTTATAAATGAAACGCATTTTATTGCTTACCCGGCCGATTTGCCCGCCATGGGATGAGGGGTCGAAAAATTTCGCTTACACCCTCGCCAAATACGCGGGTGATGTTGAGGTCCATCTTTTGACATATCCGGGGTGTGGAGCCTCAGATACTGCCTGGATTTTCAATCTTCAAAATGTCGTCTGCCACGACATTTATACCTCATCAAAATGGGATTGGTCGCAAAAGATCCGGGCCTATATTTTTTTGGCCAAAGAATTTTTTTTGAAAGGCGGAAGGAAATACGACATTTTGCATTCTTTTTTCACTCCGACAAGGCTGAACTCTTTCGCGCTGAAGCTGTGTTTGAGAAACACAAAAACAAAAACCATCCAAACACTGGCGACATTGCGGGATGATTTGTACGGCGCGGAAAGATTGAAAAAAATCATTCACGCGGATTTCGTCATCACCTATTCTGACTATGCGAAGGAAAAACTGGAGAAAATTGGATTTCGGAAGATAAAAAGAATTTATCCGGGAATCGATATAAAAAAATACTCTCCTACTCCGAAAGACAGGGCATACTTGAAAAGATATGAAACGGGCGAAGATGATTTTGTGATCAATTATACCGGTGAATATGTGCGGCTTGGAGACATGGATGATATCGTCAATGCATTTATAGATTTAACTCGTTTTGCCATCCCGGGCTTGATCCGGGATCCAGAAAATAAATTTGGCGCAGAGAAACTGGATTCCCGCTGGAGTTTATCCCGCACCGGGATGCGGGGCGGGAATGACAAGAACAGGAAATTTAAATTACATTTAGCGGTGCGGGTGAAAAATGAAAAAGATGCGCAAAAAAAGCGAGAAATTATTGCGAAACTGAAAAAAGAAGGCGTTTTAGACAGAGTAGCCTTTATTGACGATTGCAGTTATGTGATGGAAGACGTATTCAATCTTTGCGATATCTCCATTTTTCCGGCGCGGACGATGGCCGGGAAGTTTGATATTCCTCTGGCCGTCATTGAAGCGATGGCTTGCGGCAAGCCCGTGATCGCGTCCAATCTCGAAAGGCTCAAATATTTCCTAAACAACGAAAACAGCATCTTGGTTCCGCCCGGAAACCGCGAAGCCCTCAAAGAAAATATTTTGTATTTGTATAATAATCCCGAGAAAAGAAACGATCTGGCGCGGCGTGGCATTGATTTTGTCCGCGCGAATTTCGATATAGCGAAAATAGTGAAAGAGTATGAAGAGGTGTATGCAAAATTATGAACATTGAATCCCTATCCGCCCACAAAAAGAAATTCCAGACGGACAAAATGAAAGTTCCGGCGATTTTTTTCATGAGCGAAGAATTGCTTCCGCAGGATGAAACATATAGAAAATTGGAAGACGTGGCGTCCAATCCGGACATTCTTTTTCACAATTTGGCGGCTATGCCCGACGTCTGCTCAAAACCCGGCCGGAAAAACGCGTCCGGAACGGTGGTTGCTTCCGAGGGTTTTATTCTTCCCCAGGTCAACGATTCCGACCCCAACTGCGGTATGCGCCTTTTGAAGACGAATCTCACAGAAGAGAATTTTTCGCTTGTTGAAATTGATAAACTTTTTCAAAAATTGGTGCAAACGGTTCCCACCAAAAAATTTGTCGGTACAAAGGTTCCTTTCAACGTCGTCGTCGACATATGCCGGAAAGGAACACGAGCCATTGTTGATCATCTGGGGATCAAAACCAAAAACGAATTGGAAAATACCCAAAACGGCGGAAATTTTTTTGAGCATGAAGTGACGCGGCAGGATATTTTCGATGTTGTTCCAAAGTTTTATCTGTTTTTTGCCAAATACCGTCTGGGCATCATTGGCGCGGCCGGAAACCATTTTCTGGATCTAATGAAAGTGACTGATCTTGTCGACCCCCAAGTGGCTGAAATTTTCGGATTGAAGAAAGGACAATATCTCTTTATGATCCATACCGGCTCTGGTATCTTGGGACAATACACGATGTACACCCACACCGCCAAAAAACGGGAGCATTTGTCCCAATCGCTAATGGTGAGTTTGGGAAAATTGACATTTGGCTCAAGAAAAAAAGATGTTTATCGGGAAATGCAAAAGAAAATAAGAAACCATATGCAGGGCGACGAGTCCCTTCTCAAATATGATGCCAATGGTCCGGACGGCGAAATGTATATGAATGCCCGGGCTGCCGCTTCCAATTTTGGAACCGCCAATAGGGCGGTGATCACTCACAATATTTCCGAGACGATCAAAAAGTTGTTTGACCGTGATCCGGAGATGGATTTGATTTATGATATGCCCCATATTTCCATATCCAAAGAAAATCATTTTGGGCGCGATGTTTTTGTCCATCGCAGCAATGCTTCGCGCGCCTTTGGACCGGCAAAAATGACTGATCATCCGGTTTACAAAAAAACCGGAGAACCGGTATTTATCCCCTCTTCCATGTCGACGGATGCGTATATTGGCGTGGGAACGGACAAAAATGAGGACAGTTTCTTTTCCGCTCCGCACGGCACCGGAAAGGGCAAGAACGAAAAAGAAAAATCCATCACCAGCAAAAATGAATTATTCGCCAAGATGGAAAATAAGGGCGTGCGGCTTTATAACGCCAAGTCATCGATAGTTGTCAACCAAGATTCTGCCCGCTACAAGGACATTGACAAGGTCATGGCTGGTGTCGAAACCAACGGCATCGCCCATGTGGTGGCCAAAATGAAACCAGTGGCGGTTTTAATGTACTAGTTTTGTAAAGTGAAACTAATCACCCTCTCCGGACTCGACGGTTCGGGAAAATCGACACAAATTGAACTTCTAAAGAATTATCTCAAGTCTCGAGATAAGACTTTTTTCTATTTCCACGCGGTGGATTTTTCCATTGGAAATAAGATATTAACGCGAGGAAAAAATCCCCCTCAATCCCCCTTTTTTAAAGGGGGAGGTTTCAGTGGCGTCATAAAAGCCAGCTGGTTTCAGATTCAATTGCGGAAAATTGCCTTAGGCATTGATATCTGTAGATTTGGAAAATTACTTAAGAAAACAAAAGTCGACTATATAATTTCTGATAGATATTTTTATGATAGTGTAGTGAATATAGATTTTCTGTTGGGAAACAATACCAAATTATTTTTTGAAAAATATATTCCCAAACCGGACTTTGCTTTCTATATCAATGTAAATCCGGAAATAATCATGAGGCGTGAGCGTAAACCGGATCAGGGAATGGAATACTTGGTGGCAAAAGAAAGGATATTTAAAGAAAAAATAAAAGATTGGAATATGATTGTGCTTGATGGCGAAAAAAATAAAGACGAGATATTCAATGAACTAAAATCAAAAATCAATGTCTAAATTTCTTGTAAAATCATTTTTCTGGGTCACTCTTTCGGAGGTGATTTATAATCTCTCGGCTTATGTCATTCATTCCGGCATGGGTCGGATTTTGGGACCGGCGGAATACGGACGCTACGGTATTGTTGTCACGCTCACAACGATGATCGTGGTTTTGATTGGCCAAGGCGTGCCGACAGCAATGGCGAAATATCTCGGAGAAATATATGACACGAAACCGGGACTGGTTCCGATCATCAAAAAGCAAACCGTGAAAATTCAGTTTGTTTTGATCGGTGCCGTGACAGTCATTTTCTTCTTCCTCGCTCCGGTGATTTCTCTCATCCTCCACGACAAGACGCTCACTCCTCTTTTCCAGATTTCAACGCTCGTGATCCCGGCCTTTGCTCTCGCTTCTTTCTATTTCTACTATTACACCGGTCTTCACGAATTCAAAACCCAGGCTTGGCTCAAAACTTCGCGGGCTTTTTTCCGGATACTTTTCATCCTGGGGCTGGCTTTGCTCTTGAGATCATATGGTTACGCGCTTCAGGGCGCGCTGGTTGGGTATATCTTGGCTCCCCTCTCCATTTTCTTCGAAGCCAATCTGCTGGACAAATTCAAAAAAGTGAAAGCCGAAGGGTTTTTCGACTGGCGAAAACTTTTGCACTATGCCTGGCCGATGACGCTTTTTCTCATCGCCTATGAATTTTTGATCACGATCGATCTCTATCTCGTGAAAGGAATTTTGAGGGACGACACTCTGACGGGGCTATACAACGGCGCCATCACTGTCGGTCGCATCCCGTATTTTTTGTTCTATGCTCTAACTATCATCATCCTCCCCGCCGTTTCAAAATCAACCTCAAGCAACAACCATGCTGAGACCAAGAAATTGATTGGGCAATCTTTGCGGCTGATGGTGATGTTTCTTCTGCCGATTGCAATTTTGATGGCTGTCTATTCCCAGCCGATTTTGCAAATATTCTATGGCAAGAAATTCCTGGGTGCGGCCGGCCCGATGTCAATTTTGATGAGCGGGGTGACATTTCTCACGATCTTCTATGTCATGGCCTTTGCCTTGAACGGCGCGGGGAAAGTGAAAGCTCCGATGTATATTTCATTCGCTGGACTCGCAACAAACATCGTCTTGAGTTATTTTTTCATTCACCAATACGGCCTTTCCGGCGCAGCCGTGGCTACTTCAATCACTTCTTTTGTCGCGATGGTGCTGGTTCTTGCCTATTCTTATAATTTCTTCGGCTATTTGTTTAAGCTTTCCAGTTTTTTGAAGATCATTATTGCTTCGGCCATCATGTATTTTTCTTCGACATTTTTTCCCGGCGGGCATTATGCTTTCATCTTCTGGTCAGCGATATTATTCGCGATCTATATTGCGATCCTTTTCGCTTTCCGCGAATTCGGTTCGTCTGACCTTGAACTCGTGAAACAGCTATTGCAAAAGAAAAAAATAAAAACCGCCGCCGACGTGGAAGAAGAGGCTTTATAGAAATAAAAAGCTCCCCCAAGGAGGAGCTGTGTGCAGGAGCAGGGTTGTACCCTGGTCCTTTTTTTCATTTTCTCGCCAACATGCGGAGCAAGGTACAACCTTGCTCCTGCTGGAGTCTAGATTAAACATCGCGCTTTATTTCTGCCAAGCTCGTTTATTAAAGTTCGATGGAAAGTTCCAATAGGGACTGAGATACATTCGATCTTTATCGAATGCAGCGATCGATATTCTTGCGACGAAGGCGACAAGTAGAGATAAGAAGATTAGTTTAAACGCTTCGTCAGTATCGCCGATTCTAAATCGGTAGGCCGTTAGAAATTCAATCCAGGGTGCAACAAGAAATGAGATTAGAGTTAAATAATAAGCGGTTCCCGTGCAATGGTCATATGTAATGCCTATTGCAAATATGGCCATTATGTAGCCCAATAGCAGGATCCACCCACCCATCCCTTTCCATCCAGGATGTGCAATTGCATACAAAGCTGCTTCTTCCGAAAGTATCCATGGTAAATAGATTAAAGCAGCGCCGATCGAGAGATAGATCAAAACTTCCATTGCTATCCAGGAAATTCGTTTAAATTTTTCCATCACTTTGCCTCCCTTTAGATGGCAGCTTTTTTAGCTGAAAAGTGCTATTTCTTTTAGTTGTTATATAGCATTCTTATAACAAAGCGTCAATCTATTTATTTCTCTGCTAGTTTCACCGTGTTCCAAAGCAGCATCGCAATTGTCATCGGTCCCACTCCTCCGGGAACGGGGGTGATGAAAGAAGCCTTTTTCGAAACTGATTTGAAATCTACATCGCCGAAAACCTTTTTGTTTTCGCCGCGGTTCACGCCCACGTCAATGACGACCACCCCCTTTTGCACCATATCCGCTGTGATCAGATTCATTTTTCCCGCTGCCACGACGAGAATATCCGCTTTTTGAGTATAGCTTTTCAGATTTTTGGTATGCCGGTGGCAAATCGTGACGGTTGCGTTGCGGTTCAAAAGCATTTGCGCTATCGGTTTTCCGACGATATTCGAACGGCCGATAATCACGGCATTTTTGCCTTCGATCTTCACTTTATATTCTTCAAGCAATCTGATGATCCCGAGCGGAGTGGCCGGCGCGACGACGGAATATTTTTCCCCTTCCTGCGTGAATCTTCCGAAATTCAGCGGATGGAGGCAATCGGCATCTTTTCGCGGGTCGATCGCTTCGATGACCTTGTCCTTGTCAATATGCTTTGGGAGCGGCAGCTGGACCATGATCGCGGAAATATTCCGGCTCTTATTGAGACTGCCGATGAGGTCGAGGATCTTTTTCTCGGAAGTTTTTTCGGGAAAAGTGAATATTTGCGAACCGATCCCCGCTTTTTCGCAGAGAATTTTTTTCCGGCCGACATAGATTTTTGACGCCGGGTTATTCCCGACCAAAACCATTGCCAAAACAGGTCTCTTTTTCATAGTAGCCACTTGTCTACTCAAGATGCGGATGTACTTATCTGCCAATTTCTTGCCGTTGAGTATTTTCATTATTTCATATCCTTATACAATGGAAATTTCGCGCAGAGTTTTTTCACTTCGCTTTTTATTTTTTTCAATTCATTGTTGCCAGCGACAAACTTTCGAAATTTGATAAACGTCGGCTTGATTTTGGATTTGTCAGACGGAAATTGAAAATCCTTGATCTCTTCCATCACTTGCGCGATCCAATCGGCCAATTTATCCATTTCTTTTTCCTTCATTCCGCGGACAGTGATGAAAGGTGTTCCCAGGCGCACTCCGCTGGGATAGAAGGGCGAAGACGGATCTTTTGGAATCGTATTTTTGTTGAGGGTGATTCCGGCGGCGTCAAGCGCGTCCTGCAAAAAAACTCCCCGGCCTTTGCCGCACTTAATGAGGATCATATGGTTGTCCGTGCCATCGGTCACGATTTTCACTCCGCGGACCATCAGGGATTTGGCAAGGGCTTTCGCGTTTTTCACGACCTGGCGGCCATATGTTTTGAAAGACGGTTTCATCGCTTCGCCGAGAGCGACGGCAATCGCCGCCGTTTGATGGTCGTGCGGTCCGCCTTGGAGGCGCGGGAAGATCGCTTGGTCGATCTTTTTGGCCAACTCCGGATCTTTTTTCAGTCCTTTATACGTCACCATGATTATTCCTCCCCGCGGTCCGCGCAATGTTTTGTGGGTCGTCGTCGTAATAATATGCGCGAACTTCGCCGGGCTTTTGTGCGCGCCGGAGATAACCAATCCCGCGATGTGGGCGATGTCGGCCGCAAGATAGGCTCCAACTTTGTCCGCGATCTTGGCCATTTTCTCAAAAGGAAATTCGCGGACATAGGCGGTGGCTCCGACCCAAATCAATTTCGGCTTGTGCTTTTTTGCCAGCCGTTCAATTTCTTCAAGATCGAGATAGCCGTCTTCCTTCACGTGATAGCCGATAGTTTTGTAGAATATGCTTGTCGCACTGGCTTTCCAACCGTGGGTCAAATGTCCCCCATCCGGCAGGTTTTGTCCCAGCACAACGTCGCCAGGAGCGCATACGGCCACATAGACGGCCAGATTGGCCGGACTGCCTGAATATGGCTGAACATTGGCATGAGGCACCCCAAAGAGCTTTTTGGCCCGCTCCTGGGCGATTTCCTCAATAGTATCGATGTTTTCCTGCCCGCCGTAGTATCTTTTCCCAGGATAACCCTCGCTATATTTGTTGGTCAAAACCGATCCCAAAGCCTCTATCACGGCTGCCGATGCCGCTATTTCCGAGGGGATCAATTCCAAGCCCTCTTCCTGCCTTTTTGTTTCGGCCAAAATGGCTTTGTAGATTGCCGGGTCTTGTTTTTTCAGATGTTCGTACATAACTGTATTTTCTTTATATTTAACATTTTTTATGTTAAAATCTTATCAGAAAATATTGATGCGTGCAACATTATCTAATCGTAATTGATTCGTAATTTTTACCCGCCTAGGGCGGGCGTAGAGATTTTCATGATTCGTTTCTCTGCTATTACTCCCCATCCAACTGTAATTATCCCATCCATCGGGAAAAGCAATTTAAACTTGGTGCGCAAAACCGCCAACGCGATGAAACAGATCGGGGAAAAATTTCGGGCGGTGAAAGCGGATACGATCGTTCTGATTTCTCCGCACGGGCCGGTGCAGTATGACAAATTCATGATCAACTATTCCCCGACCCCTCGGGGAGACCTGGGTTCGTTTGGGGATCAACGAAGGTTTGTTTTTGAAAACAACCGGGAACTGGTCGACGAGATTATGAAACTTGCCCGGGAGTCGCGCTTGCCGGTCGGCCTGGTGCGAGAACTTGAACTTGACCGGGGAGCGCTGGTGCCGCTTCACTATCTTGTGAGTGAAAAGGACACGGCCTACAATCCAAAATTGGTCCATATGTCTTTTTCTATGCTGCCGCTTGAATACCATTTTAATTTCGGCCGGGTGTTGGGAAAAGTTTTGCAAGAATCGCCGAAAGTGATTTCGCTCATCGCGAGCAGCGATTTGTCTCATCGTGTGTCTCCCGGATCACCAGCCGGCTACTCTCCGCAAGGGAGGATTTTTGACAAAAAATTGGTTGATTTTTTGAAACGGAAAAATATCAAGGGAATTTTGGAAATCGAACCGGAATTGATTGAAGAAGCCGGCGAATGCGGCTTGCGGTCGATTGTGATGATGCTCGGCGCGATTTCCAATCTGCGTTGGGATATCCGGGCGATGAGCTATGAAGCGCCGCTCGGAGTGGGATATCTCGCAGCGAATATCAATATCAAATGAAAAAATATATCATCCAAGTGGCTCCTCTCGTTCCCCTTCCGGTTCTGCGCACGCAGGCTTTTTCATATTGGCACGGTGAACCCTTGCCGGTCGGAACATTGGTTTCGATCCCTTTTTACTTCCGGGAGATTGAAGGGATCGTGGTTAAAGTCCGAGAGGATATTTCATCGAAGAGTTCTTTTAAGTTGAAAAATATCAGAGTCGTCAGAGAGAAAAAATTTTTGAGTGAAAACCAGGTTGAGCTGGCGCGAAGAATCGCCGAATACTATTTTTCTCCGCTTGGGTCAGTTCTCAAGCTGATGGTTCCGAAAATTGTAAAAAAACAAGCGAAAGACAAAAAAGTAGCAAAAAAAGCGATAAAAACGGGAAAAATAGGCGAGATTGCCTTGAAAATGCTGAAAAGCGACAAGGCAAAATTTTTCCTGGCCGGAAACGCCAAGCAAAGGGAAAAAACAAACATCGATTTGATCCGGTCTTATCTCAAGAAAAACAAGCAGTGCCTTGTTCTCGCGCCGGAGATATTTTTTTCGCAAAGCATCTTTGACAAATTGAGCGCAGAATTTTCCGAAGAAATCGCGCTCGTTCATAGCAAGATAACAAAAGGGCAATACTGCGAATTTTGGAAAAAAATCAAAGGCGGCCAAATCAAAATAGTGATCGCCTCAAAAATGGGAATATTTTTGCCGTTTGCGGATCTGGGTCTGGTCATTGTTCAGGAAGGCCAGGATCCGTCTTTCAAGCAGTGGAAAGCGATGCCCCGCTACAACGGCGCGCGCGGAGCGGAATTTTTGGCGCAAATTTCAGGCGCAAAATTGGTTTTGGAAAGTTTTGCGCCGTCGGTGGAAAACTTGTATCAATCGAAAAGAGGTGATTTAGATATTATTGAGACGAAATGGAGATCGGATCTCCATGATGGAGATCCGATCTCCAGGCTTCCAAAATTGGAAGTTGTTGCGCTGGAAGGAGAAAAGAAAAACGCTGATTTCCCTATCTCCAAAGAACTGTACAGTCGGTTGGCTGAAATCGTGAACAGCAAAAAACAGGCCGTTGTCTTCATGAACCGGCGCGGATTTTCCACTCGCACGATTTGCGAGAATTGCAAGAAACCGCTGAAGTGTCCGAAATGCGATTTGGCGCTTGTGTTTTCCGATGAACACAGCGAGTATCATTGTTTGCACTGCACCTTCAAGATGGATCTTTTGAGCTCCTGTCCGACGTGCGGCGGATTTCAATTCACGCATCGCGGAATCGGGACGCAGACGGTCGAGAAAAAAATCAAAAGGCTTTTTCCGTCGGCGCGAGTCGTCCGGCTGGATGCAGATGTGATGAAAAGCCAGGCGAAATACAAAACTATTCTGAAAGATTTTTTGGCGGGTGGAATCGATATTCTTGTCGGGACGCAGTCGGCGATCAAAGGAATATATTCGGAGAACATCAAACTGGCCGCTTCGATCTCCGGAAAAGACTTCGCGGACGAGATAAATTTCAATTCAAGGGCTCTCGCGCTTTCCCGGGTTTTCAATATGGCGAATTTGATCAACGAGGACGGAGTTCTGCTGGTCCAATCTTTCTTCGGCGGCAGTTCCCTTTTCGATTTTTTGGAGAAGAAGGAATTGAAAAAATATTTCGCGCAAGAGCTCGCGATGCGGAAAAGATTGGGCTATCCCCCGTTTCGAAAACTTGTAAAACTTTCTTTTCGCGACAAATCTGAAAAAAAGGCCGCAAGCGAAACAAGAAAAGCATTTGACTTGCTGCGTACGACAGGCAATAATATGGTTGAAATCATCGGGCCTTACATTTCGTTTTCTGGACAAAAAAAAGGCATATACACGCGAAATATTCTCATAAAGTGCGATCCGGAAAAAAATATCAGTGACCTGCCGATCCGTGCCGTCATCGGAGGGCTCAGCAAGGGTTGGAGCGTGGATGTGGATCCGATTTCAATAATGTAAAAGTATGCTTAAAATAATCAAATCTTAAAATAATCAAATATCCAAACGATTTCTTGCGAAAAAAAACGCGGGAAGTCAAAGTTGAAGAATTGAAAGGTCCGAAAATCCAGCGGCTTATTTTGGATATGGCCAAAACGATGGAAGTCGAGAAGGGAGTTGGCCTGGCCGCGCCGCAAGTCGGATCGGATCTTCGCATTTGTACTATTGCGGCCGACGATGAAGTGTATGTTTTAATCAATCCGAAAATAAAATCATCTTCGCGAAAAAAAGATATTTTCGAGGAAGGCTGCTTGAGTTTTCCGGGAAAATTTTTTCCGGTCGAGCGTCCGATTAATGTGAAAGTCCAAGCGCGGGACAGAGGGGGGAAAAAAGTGAAGATCAAAGCGGACGGTCTCTTCGCGCGGGTGCTTCAGCACGAAATCGACCATCTGGATGGGATACTAGTGATCGACCGGGCGGTGAAAGGGAAATTAGGATAATTTGGCGAATATGGGAAATCAGGGAACAAAAATTATTTTTTTTGGCACGCCGGAGTTTGCGGCGGTTATTTTGAGGTCGCTTATTGATCACGAATACAATATCGCGGCGGTTTTTACTCAGCCGGACAAAAAAGTCGGCCGAAAACAAGAAGTTTTTTTCTCGCCAGTTAAAGAGTTGGCGGCTGAAAATAAAATAAAAATATTCCAGCCACAAGACTTGCGTGAAAACGGATTAAGCGAAGCGATAAAAGGAATAAAGCCGGATCTTTTTGCTGTCGCGGCATACGGGAAAATTTTGCCGAAAGATATCTTGGAAATTCCGAAATACGGGGCGGTGAATATCCATGCCTCTCTTCTCCCGAAATATCGGGGCGCGTCGCCTGTTCAATGTGCAATCCTCGCGGGAGAAAAAGAAACGGGCATCACGTTGATGAAAATGAACGAAAAAATGGACGAGGGCGATATTCTGCTCCAGGAAAAAATAAAAATAGACGGAAAAGATACGACAGATGTATTGATGAAAAAATTGGCCGAGCTGGGGGCAAAAATGACTGCGGACTTCATTCCGGACTGGGTCAACGAGAAAATTGATTCGTTCCCGCAAGATCATAGCAAAGCCACATATTGCAAGCCGGTGAAAAAAGAAGACGGAAAAATCGATTGGAATGAAACGGCCGATGATATTTTCCGCCAGTGGCGGGCATACCAGCCTTGGCCGGGAATATTTTCAGATTTGAAGATAAAGAACCGATCAAAAAGATTAAAGCTGCTCGGGATTGGGATCGTTGCCGACATGGAGGCTGGCGAAAAACCCGGAAAAATCGTAAAATACAACCGGGGAATTGCCGTCCAAGCAAAAAAGGGGTTGATAGCTTTGAAAAAAATACAGCTTGAAGGAAAGAAAGAAATGGATGTTAATGATTTTGTGAGGGGCAATGAAGAATTTATTGGGAGTATATTAGAATAAGCCTTGTCATTGCAAGCGCAGCGAAGTAATCTCGGGATTGCCGCAGTCGCTACGCTCCTTCGCAATGACAGCAAGAAAAATGCAAAACGAAAAAAATCAACACAAAGTATTTGTTTTCGGTTTTTTGCTGATCGCGCTGGTGGTTCTTGGTTTTCTCTTGAAACCGGTGGTGATGAACTGGAAAAACGGACAAAAAAATCAAGACGAGCAGAAGGCCAACGCCGAGATTTTGAAAGCGCCGTCGGTAATGCCGGACGATCTTTTTCAATTAATCCAGAACAAATCAAAAATTTTTCTGGTGGACATCAGCGCGCCGGATGACTTCAGGAAGGGACATATTGCGCTGGCGGTGAACGCGCCGGTGGAAAAACTGGACAATAATTTTCTGGCGAGCCTCGGTGCGGAAAAGACCGCCAGTATTTTCATCATGAACCAAGGAAGCGATCTGGCGGGATTGGCAACCGTTGTCAATAAAATTGTCGCCGATGGCTTTGTCAACACCAAATATTTGCGGGGAGGAATTTCCGGCTGGATTGAAAAGGGATTGCCGCTGGTTTCTTTGGGGGGATCCGAAGAAGACAACGCCAAAGTGAAAAAAATCACGATCGACGAGATCAAAAATGACGCCGGGAGCAATCCCGACCTTCTCCAATTCCTGGATGTGCGCGGCAAAGATGATTTTGCGAAAGAGCATATTGTCGGCGCGATAAATATTCCCCTGACTGAGCTTGAGACCGGAAAGACCGAAATTCCGGCCGTGAAGAAAACAATTGTCTATGGCGCAAGCGAGAGCGAAAGCTTTCAGGCAGCCGTGGCTTTATTTGATCTGAATTTCTTCAATGTCTGGCAGATGGACGGCGGAATCAACGAATGGAAAGCGGCGGGAGGAAACGTGAAAAGCGGAAATTAAGTTTGAAGCGGCAGGAGCAAGGTTGCACCTTGCTCCAAATGTTGGCGAATTTCAAAAATAAAAGGAGCAGGGTTCAACCCTGCTCCTGCTTTTTAGACGACAAATTTATTTCACAATTGCCAGAATATCCTCATTCTTCACCAGTAAATATTCTTTTTCTCCGACCTTGATTTCATTTCCCGAATATTTGGAATAGATCACTTTTTGTCCAGCCTTGACTTTGATTTTTTTGTCCCCGCCGATTGCGATGACCAGCCCTTCTTGCGGTTTTTCTCCATTTGAATCAGGGAGAACGATGCCGGAAGCGGTTTTTGTGTCGGATTTAGCCGGTTCGATGAGGACGTTTTCGCCGAGAGGCTGGATGTTTATTTTGGACATATGCGTTTTTTGGTTTAGTGATTATTGATCTTGCTCTCAGATATATATCCTAGCCTTTTGAAGTCTCTTCGTCAAGATCGGATTTTTCTTCTTCTTTTCTCTCTTTCTCTTCTTTCGCTTCTGTTTTTTCCTCTGCTTTTTCTTCCCCTTTTATATCCAAAACTATTTTTTCCGGTTCTGGTATCTCCTGTTCTTCAATTGGTTGCGGCGCTTCTTCCTCTTCTGTTTTTTTGGAAAAGGCAAAAATATAAATTATCTCAAGAATCCCAAGTGTATTGACGATGAGCAAAACAACAAACCAGGCGACGCTCCGGTTCCTGGCCGCGCGCCAAAGCGCCACGCCTTTCCAAGGAATGGTCCAAATGGCGGCGAGGATAAGAATCCAGGTGTGAGTTGCGAGAAATTGTGCGAAATTCATAGGTTTTTTTGAAAAATTAGCTGGGGTGCTAGGATTCGAACCTAGGGTCATGGGACCAGAACCCATTGCCTTACCACTTGGCTACACCCCAATATTAAAATAATTTCTCAGTTTTCCGCGCAATATTTCTCTTCCATATCCGGTTTTATAGAATATTTCTTGTTCGGCGGCATCTTTTTTGGTCGAGTATGCTTCATAATATATCAAATCAAACGGCGCATTTTTGCCTGTATAGTGGCTGCCCTTCTTTTCGTTGTGCTCTTTAAATCGTCGACGCAGGTCATTTGTTGAGCCGGTATATAATCTTTTGTTTTTTTTGACTCTTTAGAATATAAACGTAGAACATTGTATATTGCCCCGCCTTTTCGGCGGGTCGCCGTAAAGGCGACTTACCACTTGGCTACACCCCAATTTTAGTATATTTTTGTCTTCGTGCGACCAAGGACGACACCCCAATAACACCCTCGATTCTATAATATTTTACGAAAAATATCAAGTAAAAAAGCCTTGAAGTCGGCTTGCTATGAAATCCCCCTTCAGAAAAGGGGGAGTTTTTTATACTTTCAAGTATCTTCGGATGGCGATGAGGCTGCTGATGGTTCCAAGGGCGACACCGGTGAAGAGTTGGATGAGAAAAATCAGCCAAAGGTTATGCATGAAATTGGCTTGCACCTCTTGCACGGAAACGGCGCCGGAAAGATAGGGCGCGACGAATTTGATAAGCGGAAAAAGGAAAAGCATAACAACGACGGCCGAGATTGTGCCATAGATGATGCCCTCGAAGATGAAAGGCATCCGGATATAGGGATTTGAGGCGCCGACCAGGCGCATAATTTCAATTTCCTGCCGATGGGCGTATATCGTGATGCGGATGGCATTGAAAGTGATGAGTACGGCGATGAGGGAGAAAAGGGTGGCGAGCATTGCGCCGACATTCCGGGTGGTTGAGAGGACGTTATTGAGCCGTTCGATCACAATCTTGTTTTTGGCGTAGTTGATCCGGTTTATATAATCTTTGTAGGCGGAATTTTGGACTGCGGTCGCAATGGTGTCATATTGGTCCGGGGTGACAGCTTTGATGTTGACCGAAGCGTTCAAGGGATTGTCGCCGATGGCGTCGATCGACTGCATGATGGTCGGGTTGTCCGCATTTTTGGCTTTGAATTCGTCAAGTGCCCTGTTTTTCGAGACATAGTCGGCTGATTTCACTTCTTTATACTGCAAAACAGTTGACCGGAACTCCATAATTTTCGATTCTTCCGTGTCGCTTTTGAAATAGACGCTGATATCCACTTTGTCCTGGACGGATCGGATGACAAGATTCGCCGCGATCGAGAGGACGATCAACGTGCTGATAATGAGAAGCGTGAGGGAAATGATGCTGATCACGGCAAAACTGAGCCAGCCGTTGCGGCGGAAATGCTGGAATCCTGACTTGAATGTTCGCGATAATGTGAGTAGCAACATTGTTTTGCGTTTGCGAAATTAGATCGCGTAGCGGCCCTTGCTGTGGTCGCGGATTATTTTTCCCTGGTCGAGCGTGATGACCCTCTTTTTGACACGGTTGACGATATCCTTGTTGTGAGTGGCCAGAAGAATAGTTGTTCCCAATTTGTTGATCTTGAGAAGCAATTGGATGATTCCCCAGCTGCTGATCGGGTCGAGATTTCCCGTCGGTTCGTCGGCGATGATGAGCGGCGGCCGGTGTACCAGGGCTCTCGCGATGGCGACTCTTTGTTGCTCTCCTCCGGATATTTCGCGGGGATAACTGTCTAATTTGTGGGCGAGGCCGACAATTTCCAGAATCTGCGGAACCAGTTCATTGATTTCTTTGTCGCTATGGTCGGAAACTTCCAAGGCGAAGGCCACGTTTTCAAAAAGGGTTTTTCGGGGAAGCAATTTGAAATCCTGAAAAACCGTTCCGATCCGGCGGCGATAAAAGGGCAGCTGCTTGGGAGTGAGATTGGAGATATCTTCTCCGTTGAAAAAAATTTCTCCCGAGGTCGGTTTTTCTTCGGCATAAAGAAGCTTGAGAAGGGTCGATTTTCCCGCTCCGCTGTGACCGACAAGGGAAACAAACTCTTCTTTTTCAATGACAAAACTGATCTCATCGAGAGCGATGGTGTTGATCCCTCCGGTATATATTTTTTTGACGTTGCGGAATTCAATCATTTTATTTTGATTTGAGATATGTTTCGATAAACTCTTCCAAATTTCCATCCAGCACTTCTTCGGGGTTTTTGGATTCAAATTTTGTCCGGTGGTCTTTGACGAGCTTGTAGGGATGCAGGACATACGACCGGATCTGACTTCCCCACTGCACTTCGGTGTGCCCTCCTTTGATTTTCTTCTTTTCTTTTTCCTTGTTTTCGAGATAACGTTGATGAAGTTTGGCTTTCAGGATTTTCATCGACTGCTCCTTGTTTTGGAGCTGGCTGCGTTCGTTTTGGGAGCTGGCGACGATTCCCGTCGGAATATGCGTGATGCGAACGGCACTGTCGGTTTTGTTCACGGACTGGCCGCCGGCACCGCCTGATCGAAACGTATCAATCCTCAAATCGCCCGGGTCAATCTCAACTTCTTTTATTCTATCAATTTCCGGCAAAACTTCAACCAGGGAAAAAGATGTTTGCCTCAGATTTTTGGCATTGAAGGGAGAAAGGCGCACCAAGCGATGCACGCCCGCTTCCGCCCGCAGGTATCCGTAGGCCAGCTTCCCAATCACCTCAATCGTCGCGCTTTTGATCCCGGCTTCTTGTCCGCGCGATTCGGAAATTATTTTTGCTTTCCAGTTTTTTCTTTCGGCAAAGCGGAGATACATTTTGAGCAGCATTTCGGCCCAATCTTGCGCGTCGGTGCCTCCGGTTCCGCTGTGGATCGACAAAATGGCATTGCTTTGGTCATATTCGCCCCGGAAAAGGGTTTCAAATTCGATATCTTCGATATTCTTCTCGATCTTTTCGGCTTGTTTTTCAATTTCTTTCTTCATTCCCTCATCCTCCGCTGCCAAATCAGCCATTTCATTCAAATTGTCGATTTCCGTTTCAGACTCGCTCAATTTTTTGATCTCATCTCGCAAGATTTCAAGTTCTTGCATCGTTTTTTGCGCCAATTCCTGGTTTTGCCAAAAATCTTCACTGCTTGATATCTTTTCCAGTTCGTCAATTCTCTTTTTCTTTGAAGGAAAGTCAAAGACAGTCGCTTACGGAAGCGATTCTTTGGCGGAGATCTTCAATTTTCGCGATGATTTTCTGCATTGATGAAATTATACCACAACAAACCAAACATTGCCATAATTTGAAAAGTTGCTTATAATTCCTTTGTATTTGCGGGTGTAGTATAGTGGTAATACGCGACCTTCCCAAGGTTGAGTCGGGAGTTCGATTCTCCTCGCCCGCTATGAATTGAATGCCGATGTAGCTTCCGCCATAGGCGGACAGGCAGTTGGCAAAGTGATAAATAAAATGCCATCTTAGCTCAGCTGGTAGAGCAATGCTTTCGTAAAGCAGAGGTCCCGAGTTCGAATCTCGGAGATGGCTCCAAAAATTTTAGGTTTTGAGTCCGCGGTTTTTACCCGCCCGAAGCGTAAGCGGAGGAGGGCGATCCCGCGCATCGGCTCCAAAATAAAAACCCCAATTGCGGGGTTTTTATGATATTTAAAATAAAGTTTTTTAGAAAACTGACGGGTCCCCTTCCGAATTGGCGGGAAGGCTTTGCTCGAAAGTTTTCATGGCGGAATCGCGGAATTCCACTTGGCCGGTGCTTGGATTCCATTGATAGTCCTTGAGAAAAACCGTCACAGAATAATTTTTCATTTGGCTGGAGAGCCAGTCGGAATAGGTCGGAATTTTGACAAAAATCTGAGCCAGATGCACCATATCCTCACTGTTTTCGGTTTTTTTCTCGAGAAGCTTCAAAACATGAAAACCAAGCGGACTTTGGACGGGTTCGCTGATATCCCCAACTTTCATTGAAAAGGCCTTGTCCGCCACTTGTTGGATCAACTGGTCTTTTGTCGACCAACCGAGGTCTCCGCCGTTTGCGGCGCTTTGTCCATCCGAATTTTCTTTTGCAACTTTCGCAAAATCCTCTTTTTTGCTTGTCACGCGGTCGTATAATGATTTGATTTTTGTTTGCTCGGTGCTTGTGTCCAAGCTGCTTGTGTATATTTCAGCCAGCTTTGTGGAATATATTTCCGGCTTCACCACTTTTTGCTCAAAATCATTAAGCGTCCAGCCATAGAGGCGCGCCAAATCACTCATCAAATTGTCTTTGTTTCCAAATTGCTGGATATTGCTTTCCAGTTCCGAGGCAACGGCACTGTCTGCCAAATTGATTCCCCGCGCCTTAGCCAGACTTTCGATCACTTTGTTTTCGATCAGCTTGTTGATGATTCCTTTTTCTTTCACTTGCAGTCTCTTTTTGCCCTGGTCGGTGGAAAAATCAACCCGCATGCCGATTTTTTCAAAATCCTGCGATTCATAGAATTTTCGGATAGCGGCGTCATCGGCCTTTATCTCGTTCACGGGAATGGTCCCGGCTCCGCGGACATAGACGGCCGGAAAGGGAATGGCTTTCGTTGCGGCAACAAAAAATCGGTTGCTCCAATTGAATTTGTATATTCCGAGAACCAAAACCAGTAAAAAGAGAAAGATCACCGCGGTGCAGGCTCCAACAATCAACCAAATTTTGTGTTTTTTCAATTTTTCTTTTGACATGATATTTTGGACATCCGATGTCCAAGCATTTAGGACTTTGTGGACAGTCGGTTATTTATTGATAAATTATCTTCGAGAAAAAATTTTATAAATCAAGGACATCGGATGTCCTTATGTTGCGAAAAAATATTTCCACCATTTTTGCCAGTTCGGAGAGTTGTCTTCGGGCGGAGCTTGAGGATTGGCAGCGACATTTTGCGGTTGACTGCTCGGCTCGACAACGTCTTTTCGCAGAACAATCATTTTTTCATCGCTTTTTTGGAGATTGAGTTTTTCGCGGGCTTGCTTTTCCTGAAAATCAGTTGAGGCAAGATAGCTGATCAAATTTTGCATATCCCCATTTTGCTGCCCCATCTGACTGATCTGCGATTGAAGCCCTTCGATTTCTTTTTGGATTTGCCGCTTGCGATAGACTTCTTTTCCGAGGGATATTCCAATCAGAACCAAGACGGCCAAACCGGCGAGAAAAAACATTCCCGAAAAAATCTTGGCAGAGGTGTTTGTTTTTTCGCGATTTTTTCTTTTCATCCCTCACCAATTCTACGACGCATTATTTAATAAGTTATATTTAATTTTGATATTGTTTAATCTGGGAATTGGTGAGGGATGAACTCTAGAATCTCATTAGCGGAGCAATTGTAAAGGCCACCATCGAAAGAACAGCCAGAATGGTGATGATAAGCCAAACTATTCTGATTTTTTTCTTGTGTCGGGATTTCATAGTGTCTATATTATACCACTATTTCCGCAAAACCGCCAAAAAAGCCGAACTGGGGATTTCGACCCGCCCGATATTGGTCATTTTTTTCTTTCCTTTTTTCTGTTTTTCAAGCAGTTTTCGCTTGCGGGTGATATCTCCGCCATAGAGTTTCGCCGTCACATCTTTTCGGAAGGCTTTGACACTTTCGCGGGCCAGAATCTTCGCTCCGACGGCCGCTTGCAGAGCAATCACAAAGTTTTGCCGAGGGATGACGTCCTTCAATTTTTCAACCGTCGCTTTGCCCTCGGAAAAGGCTTTTTCTTCGGGGACTATTCTCGAAAAGGCGTCGATCTTGTCTCCGGCGACCAAAATATCCAGCTTCACGAGCTTGTTCGGCCGGTTGCCGATGATTTCGTAGTTCATCGAGGCGTAGCCGCTCGAAGCGCTTTTCAATTTGTCATGGAGATCGATGATGACATCCGTGAGGGGCGCTTCAAAGGTCAGGATCAGTCTTTCGGCGTCGATATATTCGGTATTCTTGTATTCTGCGCGGGTGCTCCGCATGAGATCCATGATTGAGCCGAGATATTTCGAGGGGGAAATCAAATCCAGCTTCACATAGGGCTCCTCAATTGATTCAATGACAGACAGATCAGGCATTTCGAGAGGTGAATATATTTTGGTTTTTTCTTTTTTGCCTTTCGTACTCACTTGGTAGACGACACTTGGAGTTGTGATCACGGGATCAATTTCAAATTCCCGCTTGAGTCTTTCCTGGATGATTTCCATATGCAAAAGCCCCAAGAAGCCGCAGCGGAATCCCCGTCCCAACGCCAGATTGGCTTCCGGCTCAAAAGAGAAAGCGGCATCATTGAGTTTTAATTTCCCCAACGCGTCGCGCATGAAGTTGTAATCATCCCCTTCTTTCGGATAGAGACTAGCATAGACAACCGGCATAATTTCTTTGTATCCGGGGAGCGCTTGAATTTTTTCCTTGTTTTTTTCCAAGACGATTGTATCGCCGACGCGACAGTCTTCGACGGTTTTGAATCCGGTCGCGATATATCCGATATCTCCTGCGGACAATCCCGGCGTTTTTTCCAAGTTTGGCTTTAAATGACCAACTTCTATGACAATACTTCCTTGCTTGGTGGCCATGGTCAATATTTTTTCTTCCGCTTTCACTGCCCCATCGACGATTCTGACATAGGCCAAAACGCCTTTATATGTATCGTATTTTGAATCAAAAATAAGCGCGCGCAGCGATTTTTCTTGTTCGCCTCTTGGGTGCGGAATTTTTTCAACGATCTTTTGAAGAATATTTTCAACTCCCTCACCCGTTTTTCCACTGGCTTCCAAAATATCCTCTTCATGACAGCCAAGGAGATGGACGATTTCTTTTTTTGATTTTTCCACTTCGGCGTTCGGCAAATCAATCTTATTCACCACGGGAATGATTTCCAGTCCTTGTTCAACGGCATGATAGAGATTGGCAACGGTCTGTGCTTGCACACCCTTTGATGCGTCCACGAGCAAAACCGCCCCTTCCACTGCGGCGAGAGACCGCGAAACTTCATACTGAAAGTCAACGTGACCGGGCGTGTCGATCAGATTCAGTATAAAAGCTTGGCTTTGAGGAATTCCGAGAGCTCTGCTCGAGGAAGGGAAAAGCCGAGCTTTGGCGATGTCAGGAAGCTTATACAACATCCTGACAGGTTGTAATTTTATGGTAATGCCCCTTTCTCGTTCGAGGTCCATCGTGTCCAGCAGCTGTTCTTTCATTTTTCTGTCCTCGACCGTATGCGTGATTTCAAGCATCCGATCGGCTAAGGTCGATTTTCCATGATCTATATGGGCTATAATTACAAAATTTCTAACGTTTTCTTTATTCATACTCTTTAACCGCGCTCTAAATCCCCGAGCGTAAGCTCGTGGGATGGATGCGCTCCCCAAATCCTTTTCGTCGTGCTAACCTTGGGGTATGAATAAATATTTGCACGATTCCCATTGCGTATACTGTTGCGATTATCATATAGT